>CAIPQK010000108.1 GCA_903867185.1 uncultured Candidatus Nemicrothrix sp.
GCTATGCGGGCTGTAAGAACCAGCACGACAACCGATCACTGCGCGTTCGTTCTGCGTGAAGCGCTGATACGGGAGCGTGAATGTTGCATCGCCGCCTGGCGTGCCGATGATGACAACAGTGCCGCCCCAATCAAGCATTTCAAGCGCATTCGAAGTCACTGCTGGGTGACCAACGACGTCGTACACCCAATCAACGCCACCGGCGTTGAACGGACCGGAAAGCTCGGTGTCGCTATACGGAACGAGGCGACGAACCTGTTCGACGATGTCTTCGTCGCGACCGTTAAGGAAGTCGGTGGCGCCGAACTGCCGAGCCAGTGCTTCCTTTTCCGGTTCTGTATCGATAGCGATGATGCGCGAAGCACGCTTGACGCGCAGAGCCTGAATGGCGTTAAGGCCGACGCCGCCACATCCGTAAACAACTGCGGTTTGGCCGATCTTGACGTCGGAGCGATACAGCACCGCACCAGCGCCGGTCATCACGCCACAGCCGACGAGGCAAGCCGATGTGAACGGAACGTCCTTGGGGATCTTTACGGCCTGGAAACCACGAACCACTGTGCGCTCGGTGAACACCGAGGCAGCAGCAAAGTTCCAGCACGCTTCGCCATTCAGAGTGAACGGCTGAGCCATGTTTCCGAGTGTCTGACGACAACGCGTGGGCTTGCCCTGCGCGCAGGCCTTGCAAACACCACAGGCAGCAAGAGTTGAGATGATCACGTGATCACCTTCGACGACATGCGTTACGCCAGTGCCAACCTTCTCGACAATGCCGGCGCCTTCGTGGCCCAGCACGGCCGGCGATGGCCATCCGAACGCACCCGCAGCAGCGGTGACGTCGCTGTGGCAAACGCCAGCAGCCATCACCTTGACGATGACCTCGCCAGCGCCTGGATCGCGGACCTCAAGTCCGTCGAGTACTTCAGCTTTTTCGCCAGTGAAAACAATGCCCTTCATGGATTCCCCCAGGGATAGGTCAATAGACGGTGACTAGAAACGAACGGAAACTCAACTGCCCCAAATAATTGATTGCCATTCGGTATAAGCGTCGAGACCCCAGTTGCCGCCATCGCGACCAATACCTGACATCTTGAAACCACCGAACGGTGTCTCGTGATGTGTTTGCACACTGTTGATTCCAACACGACCGGAACGGATTTCCTTTGCAACCTCAAACGCGGCTGGTGTGTCGGAACCAAATACGTAAGAGAACAAGCCGTAATCGCTGTCGTTCGCGATTGCGATTGCGTCGTCGACCGTGTCGAACGGAACAACAACCACGACTGGACCGAAGATTTCTTCGCGCACAGGAGTCATGGTGTTATTGCAGCCCGCAAGAAGCGTTGGGCCAATGAAATAGCCCTTATCTGGCCCGGCATTGCGTCCATCGACAACCATTTCAGCGCCCTCGGAAAGACCGGCTTCGATCATTCCCTGAATGCGACCAAGTTGCACTCCAGAAATAACGGGGCCGACCTGGGTTGCGGCATCGAGTGGGTCACCAACCTTGAGCGCACGAGCGGCGCCTTCGAGGCGAGTAACGAGTTCGTCGTAGCGGCTGCGTTGAACGATGACGCGTGTCGGTGCGGTGCAGATCTGGCCTGAATGGAACGCCCAGACACTGGCGATACCGGCAACGACCTTTTCCATGTCAGCGTCTTCGAGGACGATGCATGCACCCTTGCCACCAAGTTCATGAAGCTGACGCTTCATTGTGGGAGCACCGGCGGCAACAATCGATGCGCCAACCGCCGACGAACCAGTGAACGACACCATGTCGACATTCGGATCAGAAACAAGATTCACACCAGCAGATGGGCCGCTACCGGTAACGATGTTGATAACACCCTTCGGGAACCCGACATCTTCGAGGATCTTTGCCAGCTCAATGACACACAACGGATCCTGTGGAGCAGGCTTCATCACAACCGTGTTGCCAGTCGCAAGCGCAGGAGCGATCTTGCCGACCATCGACGTGGTCGGGAAGTTGTACGGAGCGATACAAGCAACAACCCCGAGCGGAACCTTGCGGGCATAACCCGACATAAGCGCGCCAGCGGCAAGAGGAGTCGTGCCAATGGGCTGAGGAGGAAGTGCAACACTCAGGTCGTGCATTGCGCCTTTGGCGTAACGATCAAAACGCGAAATCGCGACTGGGATCTGCATAAGCGAACCTACCGACGACGTTGCCCCGGTTTCGCTAATGACTAACGGAATGAGTTCGGGAGTGCGCCTGGCCAATTCCTTGCCGGCGGCAGCAAGAAGTGCTGATCGTTCTTCCGGGGAGGTACGGCTCCACGCCGGGAATGCTTCCTTTGCCGCAGCAGCGGCTCGAGCCACGTCGTCGGCTGATGCCTCCGGGGCTGCAGCCACAACTTGCTCGGTTGCGGGGTTAATGATGTCGTACGTGCCATCGCCGCCGGGGACCCATTCGCCACCGATGAGCTGACGGTATTCGTTCATGTTTGCCATGGTTGGGCACGTTAGGACAGCCACCGCCATTCGTCACACTGAACTGTTCCCAAGCGACAGTGGACGCCAACCGGGTGCCGTGTAATCTGACGGTTCGTCAGAAACTCCGCCTCATCGGCGGCCCAACGAGAGGGTGCTCACCGTGTCCGACACAAGCTACGACGAGATCATCAAGGGCGGAACGGTCATCGATGGCACCGGCGCCCCAGGCCGCGTTGCCGATATCGCCATTCGCGACGGAAAGATCGTCACCATCGGCCAGGTCGACGGCGACGCAACGATCGTTACCGATGCAACCGGACGCATGGTCATGCCCGGCGTGGTCGATGTCCACACTCACTACGACGCGCAGCTTCTTTGGGATCCAGGCGCGTCGCCATCGGCGAACCATGGCGTCACCACGATCATCGCCGGCAATTGCGGCTTCACCCTCGCGCCCCTGCGTCCCACTGCCGCTGAAGCGGAGTACCTGCAGGAAATGATGAGTCGCGTTGAAGGTATGCCCCTTCCTGCCCTCAAGACGATCGATTGGAACTGGGAAACCTTTGAGCAGTACCTCAACCAGTTCGAAAACCGGATTTCGGTGAATGCCGGTTGGATGGCCGGACATTGCGCCATCCGTCGCTACGTGATGGGCCCTGAGTCCGTCGGAGGCGAAGCAACCCCCGAGCAGATCGACGCCATGGTCGCCGAACTGCGCAAGGCCATCGAAGTCGGTGCACTCGGATGGTCATTCACAACATCAGGCAGCCATAGCGACGGCGACGGACAACCCGTGCCGAGCCGCTGGGCGTCCACCGAAGAAATGCTCGCAATGGCCACCGAGGTCGGCAAGCACGAAGGCACAAGCCTCGAAGGCATCGTTCCCGGTTGTCTCGATCGATTCGCAGACGACGAAATCGAATTGCTCGCAACCTTGAGTGCTGCGGCGAAGCGCGTCATGAACTGGAACGTGCTCACGATCGACAGTCGCGAACCCGACCGCGTCGGCCGTCAGGTCGAGGCCTTTGATCGCGCCAAAGAAATCGGTGGCCGCGTCGTCGCTCTCACCATGCCAGTGCTTGTTCCAATGAACATGAACTTCGCAACATTCTGCGGAATTTGGCTGCTCCCAGAATGGGAAAACACACTGCGTTGCGATATTCCCGAGCGCATCGCCCGCCTGCAAGACCCAGCAATCCGCGCAACCTTGCTTACTGCGTCGAAGTCTGAGGAAGCCGGCATTTACCGTCGCCTGGCTGACTGGGAGGACTACGTCATCGGTGACACGTTTGCGCCAGAAAATGCTGGTCTCTCGAATCGCACGGTTGGAGAAATTGCTGCCGAGCGGGGAACCGAACCATTCGACACACTTCTCGACATCGTTATTGCCGACGAACTTCAGACAATCCTGTGGCCGGCACCGAAGGACAAAGACCCTGAGTCATGGCGCATGCGAGTTGAAGCATGGAACGACGAACGCGTCATGATCGGCGGCTCTGACGCCGGAGCGCACCTCGACCGCATGTGTGGCGCAACATTCCCCACACGCTTTTTGGGAGACATGCTCAACGGACGCAAGCTCATCCCCATCGAGCGAGCAGTGCAGCTCATCACACAAACGCCTGCACAATTATTTGGACTTGTCGATCGAGGCACCCTTGTTGAAGGCAGCAACGCCGACATCGTGGTGTTTGATCCAGAAACGATTGGCTCAGAGAACGCTCACATGGTTGCCGATCTTCCTGGCGGCTGTTCTCGACTCACGGCTGATTCCTACGGCATCGAACGGGTTCTCGTGAATGGAACCGCCGTGATCATTAACGGTCAAGCCACCGGAGCCACCCCGGGCACAGTCTTGAAGAGCGGCAAAGACACCTACACCGTTCTGCCGTAACGACACCGAGCCAAAATCGACGCTCAATTTCCACCACGAGTTCGCCTACTGAGCACTCGTCAAGGGAATCAATTGTGCCATTGTCTCGGAATGAAATTCCGAACCCCTGCCATTCTCGTTCCCGTTCTCTTCGTTCTTCTCGCCGGCGCACTCGCGTGCGCTAGCGCGTCGAAGAATTCAACCTCCTCATCGACGACTGCGGCCAGTGTCACAAAGTCGCTCACAACTCATCCCGCGTTTGGCACCTGCCCCGACAGCGCCTTTCCCGATCTCAGCAGCACAAGCGCTGGTGCCGGTTACGCCGCGCCAAAAGTGACGGTTACGTGCACTGACACAGAAGTCATCGTCACGTCGAACGACATGATCTCGTATGAATTTGTCAAGAAGACGCCGCACTCGTTGGGTGAACAAAACTTCACATGGAAGATTCCGCTCAAGCCAACGAAGGCGACTGCACTAACAGGGATTGAAAATCGATTGGGAACGCTCGGCTTCTCAATAACTGGACTCGCGATTTACGGGCCCACCGAAGGTCCGTCACCTTTAGATTCAGCATATGGAGATCCGTATTCAAACGGCCTTCTTGATATCTGCGGAGGACATGCCGGCCCGACCTCCGATTACCACCTCCACACCGTCACCTACACCGAGTCCGCGTGCAATTTCGTTTCGTCACAACTCATCGGTTTCGCCATTGATGGTTTCCCGATTTACAACTCGGTGATATGTCTCGATGCTGGCTGTACACAGACAACGCTCGCCAAGAGCGGCTACACCAAGACGGGTGATTCGAAGTCCTATGTCTGGAAGGCCTATGCCTTTAGCGGCGGCACTGATCCGGGAACACTTGATGCGTGCAACGGGCGCACCGAAGCCGACGGCACCTACGCCTATCACCTCACCCCAACACAGTTCCCGTACATCATCGGTTGCCTAGTCGGAACGGCAACAACCCAAACAGGAAATGCCGCTGCACCGATGCCGCAAATGCAGGGACAACAAGGGCCGCCTGGGCCGCAAGGACCTCCTCGAAGCTAAACCGCATCAGTTCACGAAGAAGGCCCGGGCAGTTGCCCGGGCCTTCTTCATTTCGTTCTTGCAGTGACTCAGACTGGCGTGTCAGCAAGCAACTTGCCGAGGTACAACAGACTCTGAGTGGTGCCACCAAGGAACAGTTCCTGCTTCTTGGCCCACAGGTAGTAGCGATGCAACGGGTAGTCGCGATCGACACCAACACCACCGTGCAAATGCACACAGGCACGAACGACGCGAGCGCCGCCTTCGGCAGCCCAGTACTTTGCCGAGGCTGCGTTTTCGCCGGCAGGAAGGCCATCGTTCAAACGCATCGTTGCGCCCCATGCGGTGAGCTTGATGGCGTCAGCGTCAATGCGGCATTCCGCTGCACGCTGAGCCACAGCCTGGAACGTTGCGATCTGACGATCGAACTGCACTCGTTCTTTCACATAGGCCGACATGATTTCCACGGCCTGAGCGCTGACGCCCGCCATGATGAGCGCCTGTGAGGTCTGCCCATATTCGATGAGGCGATCGAGAGCATCAAGCCCAGCAACCTTTTCGGCGGCAGCACCACTGAAGGTGACCTTGGCATCGGGGATGCCGTCGGTAGCAGCCTGACGTTCAACCGTTACGCCCTTGGCTTTTGCATCGATGTAGTAGATGCCATCGGCAGCCGTCACGATGAAACCATCGGCAACAGTTCCGAACGGAACGTTGGTCTTTACACCGTCGAGTACGCCGCCCTTCGCCGCGAGAAACGGAGTGTGAATGTCGCCGACAAGGTCGTGAATCGCCACAGTGACGATGCGCTCGCCCGACGCGAGTCCAGCGAGTTGCTTCGGTGCGTACTGAGCAAGGAACGGAGCAGCCATACCCATGACGGCCATCGCCGGAATTTGAGCAACGGTGCGCCCGACCTCTTCGAGGACGATTGCTACCTCGGCGAAACCGAGACCCGCGCCACCATCGGCTTCGGGCATCCCGATTCCGACGATGCCGAGATCGGCAAGTTCACGCCAGAGCACAAGGTCGATGCCACCGGCATCTTCGATCTCCTTGAGGTGTTCCATGGTGCAACGGTCGGTAAGGACCCGATTGGTAAGAGCACGAAGCTCTTCTTGATCTGATGAGAATGAGAAATCCATGTGTGTGTTCTTTCTACTCAGCGTGCCGAGCGGGGGAAGCCAAGTCCGAACATTGCGATGAGATCGCGCTGCAGTTCGTTGGTTCCACCACCGAAGGTGAGGATGATCGTGCCGCGGATGCCGGCCTCGAGTTGGCTACGAAGGATGGACTCAGGAGCATCGGCATCGAGATACGCACGCGGTCCGAGAACCTCCATGAGCATCGTGTAGGCATCGAGATAGAACTCGGTGCCGAACACCTTGACGCTTGACGCGTCGGCTGGGTGCAACTTCTCGGTGCTTGCCGACCACGCAACCTTCCAGTTGGCAAGGCGCAGGTATTCAAGTTTGGCGTGCACCTTGGCAAGATTGAGCTGCACCCATTCCTGATCGATCACACGACGACCGTCGGGAAGCTTGGTGTCTTGCGCCCACTTCCGAACATTGGTGAGGATGCGCTCGGGCATACCGCTTGAGCACAATGTGACTCGCTCGTGGTTGAGCTGGTTGGTGATGAGTCCCCAACCACCGTTCTCTTCGCCAATGAGATACTTGGCCGGAACACGAACATCGTCGAAGTAGGTGGCGTTGATGTCGTGCTCGCCCATGAGGCGAAGCGGCTGAATCGTGATGCCAGGGGTATCCATCGGAACGACGATGACCGAAATGCCCTTGTGCTTCTTTGCTTCGGGATCAGTACGAACCGCAAGCCAGCAGTAGTCGGCACCACCAGCAAGTGATGTCCACATCTTCTGACCGTTGATGACGTATTCATCGCCATCGCGCACGGCACGGGTCTGGAGTGCAGCAAGGTCGGTACCTGCGCCTGGTTCTGAGTAACCGATGCAGAAGTGAAGGTCACCGGCGAGAATCTTCGGAAGGAAGAACTCTTTCTGCCAATCGGTGCCGTAGTTCATGATGGTCGGGCCGACAGTGTTGAGCGTGAGCATCGGCACTGGTGCGCCGGCTCGCATCGACTCGTCGAAGAACACGAACTGATCGATCGGGCCGCGAGCCTGACCGCCGTATTCCTTGGGCCAACCAATTCCGGCCCACCCATCGGTACACATCTGCTTCCAGACGTCTTTGGTGGCTTGGCCGATTCCGTGACTGTGAGAGAGGGCCTCAACCGTCTCTTCGTCAAGGAGATTGTCGTAATAGGTGCGAAGCTCTGTGCGCAGGGCTTCCTGCTCTGGTGTGTATCCAATGTCCATTTCCGAAACATAGCCTCGGGTGATGGGTGTCACACAAGCGGAGCGCATGATTCACTTGTGTCACACCTGAGGCCCAGCCGGGCCTTGGCAGATTTGGAGAGTCAGATGAAAATCAGAGTCGTGGGCACTGGCCCTCTGGCCAAACAGCTTGGGGCCACCCTTGAGGATCGCGGCCACACGCTGACTGATCAGGGGTATGACGCGATGGTCTTTGCCCCTTGGGATCCCGCGGTCATGGTCCCGCGCTCACTCGCCGAGTTGACCGACGCTGAATTCGATCTGGCCTGGCAACAAACCATGGACGCAGCAGTGGAAGCATGCACCGAAGCTCGCACCACCTTCGCCGGGCAGGGTGGTTCGATTGTGCTGACCCTCCCTACGACTGCTCTGGCCGGCGGCGATCACTACGCC
>CAIPQK010000109.1 GCA_903867185.1 uncultured Candidatus Nemicrothrix sp.
AGCCCAAAAGGGTTCGATGGGCTTCAACGCTGCAACTGGCGAAATGGTTGACCTTCTCAAGGCTGGCGTCATCGACCCGGCCAAGGTCACCCGCGCTGCGCTGCAGAACGCAGCGTCGATTGCGGCTCTGCTCCTTACCACCGAAGCTCTCGTCGCCGATAAGCCCGACGACGGCGGCGGTGCCGCAGCTGCTGCTGCCGCCAGGGGCGGTATGGGTGGCATGGGCGGAATGATGTAATCAGCCCTTACGGGTTGTTCGCTACGGCCGGTCCTTCGGGGCCGGCCGTTTGCGTTGTGCGACGATGACGTGCTGCGTTAACCATTTGTTCACTTGGGTTTCCTATGGTCCGTGAAGTTATCGGCCCCTAGGACTTCTCGAACTCATGTCACGTGTGCGATTCCCCAATCTCATTGTTGTTGTGGTGATCGTGATCTGCCTTGTTGCGGCGTCGAGCGGCTTTGTGGCGACGATGTCAGCAGCACTTCGTACCTCGTCGTTTTCGCCGGCATCAGTACCCGTTGTGGCCACGGCGGTGACCTCGGGCGACTATCACTCGTGTGCGCTCATTAAAACGGGCGGAGTCAAATGTTGGGGGAACGGACCATCCGCATTGTTGGGGGCGGGCCCCACCGTCGGAGGAAGCTCGATTCCCGTTGATGTACTCGCCATCAACGATGCAACGGCGATTTCGGCGGGCGGTGCGTCGACCTGCGCGATTGTGACCGGCGGAGCAGTCAAGTGTTGGGGTGGGAACTACTCAGGTCAGTTAGGCGACGGCACGAGAGACGATCAGTCAATTGCTGTTTCAGTCGTGGGTTTGACCGAAGCGGTGACGCAAGTTGTGGTGGGTTCGTCGCATGCATGTGCGCTCACGGTTTCTGGTGGAGTCAAGTGTTGGGGCCGCAATGACGACCGGCGACTTGGTGACCCGACCTTCCCGCTCGGTGATGTCTCTACAACCGCAGTCTCGGTGTTCGGTCTCGAATCCGGCGTGACATCACTCTCTGCCGGCGTGAATCACACATGTGCAGTAGTCAATGGTGCTGCGAAATGTTGGGGACGCAACGACTACAGCGCCCTCGGCGGTACTTCGAATGGCGAACTTGTACAGGTGCAGACATTGACCAGTGGCGTGGTTGCTGTCGGCGCGGGTCAGGTTCATTCGTGTGCACTGATGGACACCGGAATCGTGAATTGTTGGGGCGCGGGATGGGGTGGCGGTGGTCTTGGTCGAGGAGATGCCGGTCCCGATGGGGATCCCGTCCCTGGACCAGTTGTGAATCTCACCAACGCGGTTTCGCTTGACGTGAGCTCGTCGATCTCTTGTGTCGTTACCGCGTTGAGTGAAGTGAAGTGCTGGGGATTGGATAACTCCGGACGTTTCGCGATGGGCGATCCCAACGGTGCGTGGTACAACTCGCCACAACTTGCCACGGGTTATCCCGACTCCACACAGATAAGTAGCGGTGATGGACACACGTGTGCACTAACGAGTCGAGGCAAAGTTCGCTGTTCCGGAAGTAATTGGAATGGGGCCTTAGGTGCAGGCAACGTTCCCGATCAGGACAGCGGCATTGACGTCATTGGAATCAATGGGACGCCTCCGCCAAGCCCACTAAAGCTCATGTTCGATCCATTCGTGACATCTTGCGGAACTTCAACCGTTGGCGTTGTGTTGTCGGGGAATGTCAACGCGACAATCGACTGGGGCGACACATCGAGTGATGTTGTCTCAGTTGACGGAACTATCGAACACACCTATTCCGACTCCGCGGCGCATGAAATTTCGATCTCAGGGTCGGCAAGCCGTTTTTCTGCGTCTACCGGTCAGCCTGGCGCTAATTGCGTGACGGGAGTCTCGCAATGGGGAACGCTTGGACTCGCGAGCCTCTCTAACGCGTTCAACAACTTGAGCAATCTGGTCGCGGTGCCTGCGGACTTGCCCTACACCGTCACGGATGTGAGTTCGATGTTTGAGTCGACCTCATCGTTTAATCAAGACATTTCAACTTGGGACACATCGCGCGTCACGAACATGAGCGGAATGTTTTCGTGGACCCAAAGTTTCAATCAGCCACTGGCGTCGTGGGATGTCTCGAACGTTACGAACATGGCATATATGTTCAATAACTCGTCGTCGTTTAATCAGCCGCTCGACGCTTGGAACACCGAACGAGTCAGTGCATTCCGGGCAATTTTCTGGGGCGCATCGACATTTAACCAATCGTTACCAAATTGGAGTTTCGCTTCGGCGCGTGTAGCGGCACTTTGGCAGTTCTTCGGTAGTGGAGGTCTGAGCCGTGAGAATTTCAGTTCCTCGCTTATCGGCTGGGCCAGTCGTGCGCAGAACAGTGGAGTGATGGCGTACTTCGGCGTCGAATATCTCGCGAGCGCATCGGACGCGGTAGCGAATCTTCGCTCCAAGGGTTGGGACATCCGCGGAACCTCGCTCTACGTGCCCCCAACCACAACGACGACGTCAACTACCACAAC
>CAIPQK010000110.1 GCA_903867185.1 uncultured Candidatus Nemicrothrix sp.
ATGAGGGTGGAGACGGTGGCGGCGGCATCGGTCAGCCGCTTTTCACATCCGGCGGAGGAGGGGAAGGAGTTGCCAGTTGAGCGTTCCCACTCTCGTCGTTGGACCTGCAAACGTTGGAACCCAAGTACCCCAAGCCCCACGCCAACGCTCAACGCCTCGTAGGCGGCTCTTCGCAGCTGGTCCACTCGTTCATTTTCCACACCGATCAGCGTAGACGGGGGTCAGCGGGATCAGACAGTGGGACGACTACCCTCGGAGTCCGTCGTGACTGTTCCAGAACCCCCCTCCGCCCCAGATCACGGGCTGGTCTCGAGTCCGCTCCCTCCCGATGTGGGTTCGGCCGGACCTGCAGCCGACGATGGTTCCGAATCGGTCTTCGACGAGTTATTCGCAACGTTAAGTGCGAGCTCGGCGGCCGAGCGAGAGAGGAACTCACCGGCGGCATCGTATGAGGCACTTTTCGAGGCCGATGAACCCGAAGGACCTGCGCCTGCAGTCGTCGCGGTCCTCGTTGCCCATGATCCTGGTGACTGGTTCGAGGAAACGCTGGTCAGCCTCCGCACACAGGATTACACCGCTCTTTCGGTCCTCGTCATCGATGCAGCGAGCGCCGACGGCAGCGCCCTCCGTGATCGGGTCGGCGCCGTCCTGCCCGAAGCGCACCTTCGTCGGCTCGAGGAAAACGGTGGTTTTGGCCCGACAGCGAATGAGGCCCTTCGGTCGGTGCAGGGGGCTGCGTTCTATCTGTTCTGTCACGACGACATCAGGCTTGAGCCTGACGCGGTGCGACTTCTCGTCGAAGAAGCATTCCGTTCGAACGCAGGAATCGTAGGACCAAAACTCGTCGACTGGAATGACCCTCGTCGGCTGTTATCAGTGGGCATGGGCGCTGATCGATTTGGTCATCCCGCTCCGTATGTCGAACCTGGTGATCTTGATCAAGAGCAGCACGACGCAGTTCGTGACGTTTTTTACATCCCGGGGGCGGTCACGTTGGTTCGTGCCGACCTCTTCGAAGCACTCGGCGGCTACGACCCTGCGATTACCTTCCATAGCGAAGATCTCGAACTTTGTTGGAGAGCTCATGTCGCCGGAGCCCGAGTGATTGTTGCTCCCGCTGCCCGTGTTGCTCACTTAGAGGCTCTCGGAATTCGCCGTCCAGCCGACGATCGACGTCGACTGCAGGCTCGCCATCGATTGCGGGCCATGCGGAACTCAGATTCGCGTGGCACTCGATTGCGAGCTACGCCTGAAGCGTTCGCTCTTTCACTCATGGAGATTTTGCAAGCGGTTGTGCTTGGCCATTTCCGTCGAGCCAGAGATATTTGGTCTGCCTGGACATGGAATTCGCGCAATTCCTCAAGCGCGCGTGATCGGCGGAAGTCGCTCGATGCAATTCGGCGCGTTCCAGATAGTGAAGTCCACGCGTTCCAGTCTCGCGGCAGCGCTCGACTTACTGGTTTCATGCGTCATCGGATTGCACGCTCCGAGGCTGCAGCTGGCGGTCGAGAACTGATGTCCAACTTGCGCGATGCTCGATCGGCCACTCCCTTTATTGTGTGGGCATTAGTGCTCGTGTTTCTTGTTACAGGTGGCCGCGAGCTGATTCTTCATGGCGTTCCTGCGGTTGGCGATTTCGTGCGGTTCCTTTCGCCGAGCCAGATGCTTGAGCGTTGGACCAGCGGCTACCAATCCGTTGGACTCGGCTCAAGCGCTCCTGCCCCAACGGGTTTCGGAGTACTTGGTGCCCTTGGCTACTTCTTCTTGGGAGCGGTCGGATTCCTGCGCGGTGTTCTCATTCTTGGCCTTTGGCCCTTAGGCGTCCTCGGGATGTGGCGACTCAGTCGGCCGGTGACATCACAACGAGCGCGACTCCTTAGCGCTGTCGTTTATCTCATCGTTCCTGTTGCCGCGAACGCGATGGCGCAGGGCAGTTGGGGAACTCTGGCGCTCTATGCACTACTTCCTTGGGTTGTTGCTCAACTTGCTGCAGCCAGCGAACTCGCTCCTTTCGGTCGCATCGGAGATGAAGCAGGACCGGGGGTTCGCCATCGTCCACTCGGGCATCGTCTTGTTCTCGTGGGTCTCCTCGTTGCGTTGGGAGCGATCATCGATCCGGCGATCATCGTTGTCGTCGCGGGAGCGGCGTTTGCATTTGCCCTTGGTGGTTGGGTCGCTGGTCAGTTGGTCGGAAGCGGCCGAATCATCTTCGTTGGCGTCGGCGGTTCGGTCTTCGCACTTGTTCTGCATCTGCCATGGAGCCTTGGCTTCTTAGACGGATGGGACGCGATCGTTGGGGTGTCTTCGAATGGTGGATTTTCGTTACGACTCGGCGATGTCTTGCGCTTCGGGACTGGACCATTCGGAACGGGAATCGTCGGTTGGTTCCTTCTTGTCACTGCGCTGTTGCCATTGCTGA
>CAIPQK010000111.1 GCA_903867185.1 uncultured Candidatus Nemicrothrix sp.
GGAATGCACGTGGGGTGGATCTGTGTGTAGCAAGGGTTCGCGAACAGTGCGCCCTTCTTGTGCGCTCGCCACGCTGCCGTGACATTGGAGTTCATGGCGTTGGTCGAGAGGTAGAAGGCGTTGCCGTAACCACCAGTGCAGAGCAGTGTGGCGTGACCCGCCCAGCTGCGGATGTCGCCGGTGACGAGATCGCGAGTGACGATGCCAGCGGCAACGCCGTCTTTGGTGACGACATCGAGAAGCTCGGTCTTGGTGTGGAGTTCCACATTGCCAAGCGACACCTGCTGCATGAGGGCTTGGTAGGCGCCGAGCAGTAGCTGCTGGCCGGTTTGGCCACGGGCGTAGAACGTACGGCTGACCTGCGAACCGCCGAACGAACGGTTGTCGAGAAGACCGCCGTATTCGCGAGCAAAGGGAACGCCCTGTGCCACACACTGATCGATGATGTTGACGCTGACCTCGGCGAGACGGTGAACGTTTGATTCGCGTGAACGGAAGTCGCCGCCCTTGACCGTGTCGTAGAACAAACGGTGAACGCTGTCACCGTCGTTCTTGTAGTTCTTTGCGCCGTTGATGCCACCCTGCGCAGCAATTGAATGCGCACGACGCGGTGAGTCGTGAAAGGTAAAGCATTTCACTTGGTAACCGAGTTGGGCGAGTGTCGCCGCAGCGGCTGCACCGGCAAGACCAGTGCCAACCACGAGCACGGTGAACTTCCGCTTGTTCGCGGGGTTCACGAGCTTCATGTTGAACTTGTGGTTTGTCCAACGATCCTCAATGGGACCTGACGGAACCTTGGAGTCAAGAGTAATTGTGCTCATCTGATGCTCCTTCAGCCGACGACGCCGGTAAGCACGGCGATCGGGAACGTGATGTTGACGCCGGCCACAAGTATCGCGAATCCAGCAGCGAAGCCACGGCGAAGCGGATTGTGTCGGGGGTTAAAGCGTGCGCTCATCGAGCCAAGGCTCTGGAAGATGCTCCAGGCACCGTGGTAGAGGTGGAAGCCGAGTGCGATGTTGGCGAGGATGTACAACGCGGCAACAGGGGCACGATCAAGACTGCTGGCGACATTGGCATAAGGGTTGCCGTTGACGAAGTCCGGGTTGGCCCAGCCCCACGTGAGGTCGGCCAGATGCCAAAGCAAGAAGAGGCCGACGATGATGCCGCTCCAGCGCATGGTGCGAGCCGCCCAGTTCACTGCCACATAGTCGCGTGGTGACTTGTAGTTGACCGGTCGGGCCTTGTGGTTGATGCGGGTAAGCGCATAGGCCGACTGGATGTGCAGAGCGAATGCGCCGATGAGGCCAAGACGAAGTATCCAAAGGACACCTGTGGGCGGAACGATCGGCACAAGGAGTTGGCGCAGGAACTCTGCGTACTCATTGAAATGCGACTCGCCCAGATACATCTTGAGGTTGCCGATCATGTGGAAGAGCACGAACCCCATCAGCATGATGCCGGTGAGAGCCATGATCCATTTCTTGCCCACTGACGACTTGTAAAGGTCGATAATGGCGAAGTTGCTGCGTCGGTTGGCCTTGCGAATCGTCGGGGACGAAATGTCCGGAGTTAGCGCTGGCGGTTCCTTGGTTGCTGTCACGAGCAAACCTTTCTTAGAAGCGGCTGTGACTGGAACTGGTCTTCGTCCGGCAGAGCCAAGACCAAGTGAGATCACGCTACTCACCGACAATGGTGAGGGGCGAACCCTGCGGTCGCTCTTTCGGGCCTCGGCTCGCCCAAGGTGGGGGCGTCGGCGGTAGGTTGAGGCGTCCATCGTCCGGCCATCGGGTCCGGCAGGGGAGGAAACGATGTCTGAGCGTCCGACCACTCTCGGAGAACTACGCGCATCTGGCTGGGTGAGTCGTTCCGTAAAGGACGAGCTCCGTCAGAACGCGATTGAACGGATCAAAGCCGGAGAACCGCTCTTCGACAGCGTTCTTGGCTACGAAGACACCGTTCTTCCGCAACTCGAGAATGCGATCCTCGCCGGACACGACGTGATCTTCCTCGGTGAACGCGGTCAGGCCAAGACCCGCATGATCCGGTCGCTCACCGATTTGCTCGATGAGTGGATGCCCATCGTGGCGGGCTCAGAGATCAATGACGACCCCTATGGGCCTGTCTCAAAGCCGGCTCGAGACCTCGTGGCCGAGATGGGCGATGCCACCCCAATCAGTTGGGTGCACCGAGACGAGCGTTACGGCGAGAAGCTCGCCACCCCCGACACCTCAATCGCCGATCTCATCGGCGAGGTCGATCCCATCAAGATCGCCGAAGGTCGCCATCTCTCAAACGAAGAGACCATCCACTTCGGTCTTGTTCCTCGCACCAACCGCGGCATCTTCGCCATTAATGAACTTCCCGACCTTGCCGAACGCATCCAGGTCGGTCTGTTGAACGTTCTCGAAGAGCGCGACGTGCAGATCCGTGGCTTCAAACTCCGGCTTCCGCTCGATGTCTTGTTGTTCGCGTCAGCTAACCCCGACGACTACACCAACCGTGGTCGCCTCATTACGCCGCTGAAAGACCGTTTCGGTTCGCAGATTCGCACCCATTACCCACTCACGGTCGCAACTGAAGTCACGATTGCCTTGCAAGAGGCGCGCGATCTTGCGGTGCCCGGACTCGAAGTGCGTTTGCCGGCGTACATGACCGAAATCGTTGCTGAGTTCTCACAACTTGCGCGTCGAAGCCCGCATATCAATCAGCGTTCGGGTGTTTCTGTTCGCTTAACGGTGGCAAACCTCGAAACCCTTCAGGCCAACGCAATGCGCCGTGCTCTGCAGCATGGAGAATCCATTGTGGTCCCGAGAGTTTCCGATCTCGATGCGCTCGCCGCATCGACAATCGGCAAAGTCGAAATCGAAACGATCGAAGAAGGTCGTGAAGGGCTTGTGGTCGAGCAGATTCTTAAGGCCGCAGTGCTCGGAGTTTTCCGTGAGCACATTGCCATCGAGAATCTGCGCGAGGTCGTCGACTCCTTCGATGGCGATCGCCTCGTAAACGCTGGCGAAGATGTTTCGTCCGCCGATTACGTCGCATTGCTGGCCGATATCCCTGCGCTTGCCCCGCATATCACTGCCCTCACCGGCGGCGACACAACACCAGAAGTTGTTGCCAGCGCGGTCGAGTTCGTCCTCGAAGGTCTGCACCTTTCGAAGCGACTCAACAAAGACGCAGTGGGTGCACGAGCGCAATATCGCGGTCGTGGCTGACCGCAGGTAGGGAATTAGCGCTGGTCGTTGACCAGTTCGCGAACGCCGTCGAGGCCCGCAATTACAACTCGTTCCACCATCGAACCGGGAAAGATCCCGTGTTCAACAATGCCCGGGGTGTTCGCAAGAGCAATGCCGAGTGCAACAGGATCAGCAATGGTGCCGAACTGCGCGTCCATGACGAGGTTGCCGTTATCGCTGCGTCGATCTCTCGTGGTGAGCGACGATGCACCGAGAGCTTCGACAGCAGTCGTAACTACTCCGGGTGCGAAATCGAGGACTTCAAGCGGCGTGCCGAAGGGGCCGAGTGCAGGAACGAGTTTCGATTCATCAACAACGATGATGAATCGGGGTGACATTGACGCCACGATTTTTTCGCGAGTGTGAGCAGCGCCACCGCCCTTGGTGAGGTTGAACGCAGGGTCGACCTCGTCGGCTCCATCGATCGCAATATCGAGTGCGCCGATCTCATCGGGTGAAATCACTTTTAGCCCTAGAGATGTTGCGAGCTCATGAGTTTGAACGGAAGTCGACGTGCAAATGATGTCGAGTGCACGTTCGCCGAGTTCGATGATTGTCCAGTAGACGGTGGAGCCGGTGCCGAGACCAACGCGCATGCCATCGGTGACGTAACTTGCGGCGTGACGACCCGCGGCCTCTTTGGCGATGTCTTGAGGCGAACGGTCGGCGTTGCTCTGTTCAGTACTCACGCCGAGAGCATCGCACGTCAGCGAGGTGCGGCGCGCAGTAATTCGGCGCTGACACGCGGGTCTCGATTGCGATCAAACACGCCATCGGGCACGTCGAATCCGCATTCGGGTGTCCATCCGTCAATGCCTGACTCCCAGAATGCATTGGTGACCACGATGCCGTCGTCTGCGGCGCGCTGGGTTTCGAAGATCGATCCGGCGAGAACCTCGGCGCGTCGATCGTCTTCATGAGCGGTGAGTCCAGTGCCGAGGACTGCGAACGTTCGGCCGGGGAAGTTGTCGGCGAGGCGACGAATGGTGACACCGAGACCTTCGGTCCACGGCGCTCGACCATCGGGCGCCACGGGAGCATCAATCGGGTAGGGCTTGGTGGTTCCGTCGGCGAACAGCGTTGAGCCGCCGCGGTAGGTGAAGCCAACGAGGTCGTACGCGCCGGCCAGCCCGTCGATCTCTCGTTCAGCAAGACCAGGAATGGAGATGACCCCGTCGTTGAGTTCGCGAACCCATGAACCGAAACGCAAGCGATCAACCGACTCAACGCGTTTGCGCGCGGCGTCTCGTTCATCGGGTTCACGCGACATCACGCCGGGCTCCACCGGACACGTATCGATGCACACGGCGACTGGGGGAGCACCGCTACACAGCAGGCGGTTGGCTTCAAATGACGCGCGGTGCAAGGTCAGCAGCGCCTCAAGGAACTTTCCCGGATCGCTTTTATAGGGAGGTCGACTGCCAATGAGATGCCCTTCAAGGGCTCGTGTGTACGGGTCGAGAATCGGCACCCACGCGGCAACTAGGTGGCCAAAGGTTTCTGCGACACGGTCAACATGACGAGGCCAGGTGAGGCGAAGACCGTCGGAATCGTCGAACCCGCGCTGATCTTCGGAGAACCAGCCCGGCAGTGGGCCATCGTGCAGCACCGCCCAAACGTCGATGCCGGCGGTCCGGGCCACAGTCAGAACATCGGTGATGTGATCGACTGCATCGCTGTCCCAATGCCCAGGGTGGGGTTCGAGTCGTGACCAATCGAGGGTCCATCGCATCGTGGGAATGCCGGCCTCGGCCAGCATGGGCAGATCAGAGCGGTACTCGAAACCGAAACCGCTGCCGATCATGGAATCGGGAAGGGTGCCTTCGGCGGTGAGGGTCGACCAATCGCTTCGATCTGACAGCCCTTCGGAGCCGGCAGCGGTTGTAGCGATGCCCCAAAGGGCTGGGTCGGTCATACCTGCAGTATTCCCGGTACGGTGCCTCTATGGGCAGAGCCAATCGGGTTCAGTACTCGCGGTGGGACGGCACGCAGGTCGGATTCGATCTCGACGCCACCGACATCTTCGACGAAATCACTGACGATCTGCTGTATCACGGCGATATCAACGCCGCGCTGCGCCGCATGATGCAAGAGGGATTCGACTCTGACAACGGCGAGCGCATGAAGGGCTTGCGAGAAATGATGGACGAGCTCCGACGTAAACGTCGTGAAACGCTCGAAAGCCATGACCTCGGTGGCATTTACGACGAAATCGCGAAAGAACTCCGCGAAGTAGTTGACACCGAACGCGAGGCAATCGATGAACTTGCGCAAGAAGCGCGAGATTCCGGCGACGCCCGTCGTCAAGAACTCACTGAACAAGTTGCGACCGAACGGCACCTGTCGCTCGACTTGATGTCGCAAGATCTCGCCGGCATGGTGCGCGATCTGCAGAACCACGACTTCACGTCATCTGAAGCGCGCGAAAAGTTCGAGGAACTCGTCGAGAAACTGCGTGAGCAGTTGATGCAGCAGTACGTCGATCAGATGTCGGGAGCGGTCGAGAACATGTCTCCCGAAGACATGGCCCGCATGAAAGATATGTTCGCTGAGCTCAATCACATGCTCGAACAGCGCCAGAACGGCGAAGAACCCGATTTCGATAGCTTCATGGAGAAGTTCGGCGACTTCTTCCCAGAAAACCCGCAAAACCTTGATGAATTGCTTGAGATCATGGCGGCCCGGATGGCTGCCGCTCAGGCGATGATGAACTCAATGACGCCCGAACAGCGCGCTCAGATGCAGTCGCTGTCCGATCAGTTGCTCGAGGACATGGATCTTCGTTGGCAAATGGATCAACTCGGTCAGAACTTGGCTCAAGCATTTCCTGATCTCAACTGGAATCGTCGTTACGAATTCTCGGGTGACGAACCGCTCAACATGGCTGATGCCAATCAGATGCTCCAGGAACTTGGCGATATCGATCAGCTCGAAAACTTGTTGAAGGGTGCGGCGAATCCTGGCGCACTTGCCGAAGTCGATCTTGACCGTGCTCGCGAACTTCTTGGCGACGACGCAGCCCGCAGTCTCGAACAGATGGCGGAACTCTCACACCGCCTCGAAGAGTCCGGTTTGGTCGAGAACAAAGAGGGAAAGCTCGAACTCACGCCACGCGGCATTCGCCAACTTGGCCAAAACGCGCTCGACGAGTTGTTCAACAAACTCGATATGGACAAAGCCGGGCAGCACGAAATCGCGCGCATCGGCGTTGGTCACGAACGTGATCACTCCACCAAGCCCTATGAATTCGGCGATCCGTTCAATCTCGATATCGGTCGCACCGTCCGCAATGCCATCTTCCGCAGTGGTGCCGGCACGCCCGTGCAGCTCACTCCGGAGGACTTCGAAGTTGAGCGCACCGAGCATCTGGTGCGCTCCAGCACTGTTCTTATGGTCGATCTTTCGCTGTCGATGCCGATGCGAGGCAATTTCCTGCCGGCCAAGAAGGTCACGATGGCGCTCCACGCGCTCATCACCTCGAAATATCCTCGCGACTACCTCGGCCTTGTTGGCTTCAGTCGTTCGGCAGCGGAACTCAAAGCCGAGCAGTTGCCCGAGGTTTCATGGGACTTTGATTACGGCACCAACATGCACGAGGGCCTCATGATCGCCCGACGCTTGCTGGCGAAGCAGTCCGGCACCAAGCAGATCATCATGATCACTGATGGCGAACCCACTGCCCACGTCATGCCGAACGGCCAGATTTTCTTCGATTATCCGACCCGACCCGAAACCCGCGACGCGACATTGCGCCAGGTGATGCTCTGCACCAAAGAGGACATCGTCATCAACACCTTCATGCTCGACCCGAATCCGTACCTCAGTGAGTTCGTCGAAAAGATGAGCCAGCTGAACGGCGGACGGGCCTTCTTCACGACCCCAGAGAACCTGGGTGACTATGTGTTGGTCGACTTTTTGAACAACAAACGAGAGATGCTTCGGGGCCGTCGAGCCGGCTGAAATCCCTATACGCCTCAAGGGTTTTTGAGGATTTGAAGGATTTTTCTGAAGGCGGATTTTGCGCGAAACCGCCTATTTAGGCCTATTTCCGCAGGTGAGAGGTCATTTTTCGGTAGCACTGGCACCAGAAGACTGCCCCGGAGGCCAGATCCCCCTTGCGTTTGTCCCACCGACGGGGCAGAATCACGCCGGTGTAATTACACCCGTGGAGCACCGGCGCTCCGGGGGAAGCTGCTCGAGTCCAGGAGGACCCAAAGCATGCCGCAATCGATTTCTCTCACAAACGCACAGAACACTCCGGCGGCCATCGATCTCGATGGCGAGGACAAGTCTTGGCAGGACATGGCCAACTGTCTCGGCGTCGATCCCGACCTGTTCTTCCCCGAGCGTGGTGCATCCACCCGCGAGGCCAAAGAGGTCTGCAAGGGCTGCGTCGTTCGTGACGATTGTCTCGAATACGCCCTCGCCAATGGCGAGAAGTTCGGTATCTGGGGCGGCATGAGCGAGCGTGAGCGTCGCCGTATTCGCCGCCAGCGTGCATTGGCCCGTGCCGCAGCAGCCGCACCGGCTCGCACCGCAACGGCCTAAGCCTCTCTGCCGATCGTTCGCTGTCCCTCTGCCGGCGAAGCGTTAGCGATCGAACCGATACTCAATCGTTGTTTCGATTGAAAGGTTGAGCTGTTCCCATCGTTTCGGTGCCACCATTTCGAGGACGGCTCGGGGAATCAAACCAACGAGTTCCGCGCGTTCAATGTCGGCGGATGCGGCCACGATGTCGTAGACCTCGGCCGGGCCCACGTGGAGTGGGTCGATCAGGTTCATCGACACCTGAACCCGATCGCCGACCTGCAGGCCTAACGCCCGCACGCCTGGGCCGCGGAGCGAAGTAGCGAGTGCCTTGGCCTGTTCGAGGCTGGCGTCAGAAAGCCAAAGATTCCATGCCATCAATGGGTTTCTGGCCCCGACGGCAACGGCTCCGGCGGTGGGGTGAGGTTCCGGCGGGCCGAAGTCGGGTCGGAGTGTTGTGAATGCTCCGCGACGAACATCGGGCAGGGTTCGTTCCGGTCCGTAGAGAAAGACGGGGA
The DNA here is from genome assembly GCA_903867185.1 of uncultured Candidatus Nemicrothrix sp. Taxonomy (GTDB): domain Bacteria; phylum Actinomycetota; class Acidimicrobiia; order Acidimicrobiales; family Acidimicrobilacustridaceae; genus Acidimicrobilacustris. The sequence continues at coordinate 8,285 of CAIPQK010000111.1, forward strand.
CGCGGAGTTCATCGGCGATCCACCACGCGTTTGCATCGCGCGCAGTGAGAGCGTCGTCGAACGTGGAACCTTCAAGCGGCACAAACGGCACGACGTCGACCACGCCAATTCGCGGATGCACGCCTGCGTGTGAACGAAGATCGAGTCGCTGCACTGCGGCGCGGATGATCGCTGGGGGAGCGGCTGCACCGATCACTGTGAGTACCGACCTGTTGTGATCGGGGTCGCAATGCACGTCAAGAAGGTCATTGCCTGCAGCGAGCGCGATTTCCTCGATGAGGTCAAGGTCGCGGCCTTCGCTGATGTTGATGACGCACTCAATCACGGTTGATCACGAACGCGATCCTGCCCCATCCATCTCCGGGAGGTGAAGATGAACGGGGCAGGTCTTGGTTGGCAGGGTCGTTGGCCGGATGCGATCAGATCGTGATGAGGTGGCTCGGGATGCGTCGGCCCCTGAGCATCCGGCGTCGCTGTCGTTCGGAGGTGCCGCCCCAGACGCCGTGGTCGATGCGGTTATCGAGGGCGTAGTTCAGGCACTCGTCCGCCACCGGGCAAGTGGCACAAATGCGCTTTGCCACCTCAACGCCAACCCCATCGCTGGGGAAGAAGGTGGAGGCGGGATGGTCTTTACAGTTGCCGTTATTCATCCAGGGGGTGGGGGTTTCCATGCCCGGGACCATACGGATGGGGGGTGAAAGGTGGGGTAAGGCCAACCCCCGGTTTCGTTTAAGTGGTTCCATTCCCGAGCCTGGTACCCGTTGGGGAGCCGTCAGCGACTCGCCGCTAGGCTGGTCCACCTTGCGGGGTCGCTCTTGGCCCTCATATGACGAAAGTGCAGTGCAGCCATGTCCATGCCCGAAATCGTGTCCGACCAGCCGCCGCGTGGCCATGTCCGAGTGATCTACCTCGGCCCGGTCGCCCCGCACTGGGATGTTCAAGGCGATTCCGAGGTTCGTGGCCTTGTTGATGAGTTCCGCAATCGCGTCATGGCTCGCCTTCTCCTTCTTCCGCCGCACGACCCGCAATTCCGTCGCAACAAAGAACGCGTTGCACGTGATGCCGAGCGCGAGAACCTCGTGCTTGTCTGGGACCTCGGCCTTCCCGAAGAGTGAACACGCGGCTCGGGGTGTCGTGCCCCGTCGTGCACCTCACGCCTGCCGAACTTGCTACATCGCCAGAGCGATTCCTCAATCGCGAACTTTCATGGCTCGATTTTGACGCCCGCGTTCTCGCACTCGCGTCGAATCCCGACGTTCCACTTCTCGAGCGGACAAAGTTCGTCGCAATTTTTGCGCAGAACCTCGATGAGTTTTTCCAGGTTCGGGTTGCGGGTCTGAAAGATCAAGTTGCCGCTGGTCTTGGAAAGTTGACAGCCGATGGCCTTACCGCCGCCCAGCAATTGCGCGAGATTCACGAGCGAATTTCGTTGCTGGTATCGCAGGCTGAAACGGTCTTTGTCGATGAACTGGTTCCGGTCCTTGCGAGTGCCGGCATCGTGTTCTCGAGTTACGACGATCTCGATGCTGAAGATCGTGTATTCCTTGAAACTGTTTTTGAGGAGCGGATCTTCCCAGTTCTCACGCCATTGGCCGTCGATCCCGGGCATCCGTTTCCCTATATCTCTGACTTATCGCTGAACCTTGCTGTTGTCGTGAACGATCCAGTAACGGGCGAGCATCGGTTTGCGCGCGTGAAGGTGCCAAATCTGCTTCCGCGGTTTGTGGTCATGCCCGATGGTGAGCGCTTTATTCCGCTTGAGCAGGTCATCGCATCGCATCTCGATGTGCTGTTCCCGGGGATGGAGCCAGGAACTCATTACGCATTTCGTGTGACCCGAAACGCCGACCTCACGGTCGAAGAAGAAGAAGCTGATGATCTCCTCGAAACCATTGAATTGGAATTGCGTCGTCGGCGCTTTGGTCGCGCTGTGCGGCTTGAAATCGATGCGAATGCGTCCGAGGAAATCCTTGAGCTGTTGACCGAGGAACTCGATCTCCAAGACAGTGACATCTATCGATTCAGCGGGCCCTTGGACTTGGGCGGGCTTTTTGGTCTCATGACACTTGATCGCCCCGATCTCAAAGACGAACCGTGGGCGCCCATTACCCAACCTCGCTTAACCAGCACCGACCCTGACGAGCCGGTCGACTTCTTTTCTGTCATTCGTGACCGCGATGTACTGGTGCATCACCCGTACGAATCGTTTTCGACTTCAGTCGAAGAGTTCATCCGGCAAGCGTCCTACGACCCAGCCGTGCTCGCCATCAAACTGACGCTGTATCGCACCTCTTCCGACACATCGATCATCGAGTCGCTTGTTCGTGCTGCCGAACGCGGCAAGCAGGTCGCAGCACTGGTTGAACTGAAAGCCCGTTTCGACGAGAAGAAGAACATCGGTTGGGCGAAGGAACTTGAAAAAGCTGGCGTGCACGTGATCTATGGCCTTATGGGGCTGAAGATTCACACGAAGACAACGCTTGTGGTTCGTGAAGAGCACGATGGCATTCGCCGCTACAGCCACATCGGTACGGGTAACTACAACCCGAAGACTGCGCGTCTCTATGAAGACATTGGTCTCCTCACGGCTGACCCTGCGGTGGGTTCCGATCTCACGCAGTTATTCAATCTCCTGACTGGGTTTGCCCGTGATCCGGAATTCTCGAAGCTCCTCATTGCACCTTCAACCGTGCGTCCTGGCATTGCTGAACTGATCGCGAACGAAGCTGCACTGGGTTCGAACGGCCACATCATGCTCAAGATGAACAGCCTTGTCGATGCTGCACTCATCGATTCGTTGTACGCGGCATCGCAAGCCGGAACCCGAGTCGATCTCATTGTCCGAGGTATTTGCTGCCTTCGCCCAGGAGTGCCGGGACTTTCAGAGAACATCAACGTTCGTTCCATAGTTGGTCGTTTCCTCGAACACTCTCGGATCTATTACTTCGCTCACGGCGCGGACGGTGCGCCGGTGTACTACATCGGGTCCGCCGATCTCATGCCTCGAAACCTTGATCGTCGTGTTGAAGCGCTCGTTCCCGTTGAAGACCCTCAGCTGCAGGAGCGACTTCACCAAATTCTCGACGTGAATCTTGAGGATGATCATTTAGCGTGGGCATTGGGTTCGGACACGAGATGGAATCGAGTCGTCGCGTCTGATGGGAATACCGGGAGTTTCGATACGCACCGTCGCTTTCAAGCGCTAGCGCTTGAACGTCGCAACTGAACGGTGGCTGGTTCTCGAGAGATGTACGAAAACAACGAGCAAGCAGATGAAAGCGCGATGTTTGACGTGCGTGCTGCCGGAGGCGTCGTCTCCAGAGGTGCCGGAACTGAACTTGAACTCGTAATTGTGCATCGTCCTCGTTATGACGATTGGACCTTCCCTAAGGGAAAAGCCGAATCAGACGAAACCGATGAGCAAACAGCGCATCGCGAAGTACTTGAGGAAACGGGATTCAATTGTGAACTTGGCGAGGAACTGCCTTCAGTGACCTATCGCGATCACAAGAACCGATCGAAAATCGTTCGCTATTGGGAGATGACAATCCGTTCGGGTGTCTTCCAAGCGAACGACGAGGTTGATGTTCTTGAATGGGTGAGCGCCGCCGAAGCGGGGGAGCGCCTTACCTATGACCACGATGTCGATGTGCTGTCGGCATTTCTCACTTTGGTTTCGGAACGCTGAGCACACCGAACCAATAGGTGAGGCAGGGTCGAATCAGGCAGTGAGTTCGGCGATCAGTTCGCGAACTCGTCGCTCGATTTCGTCACGGATTGGTCGGACGGCTTCTACGCCTTGTCCGGCAGGATCTTCAAGAACCCAATCGAGATAGCGAACGCCAGGGAAGAACGGGCAGTTGTCGCCGCAGCCCATCGTGATCACGACATCGCAACGTTCAACAATTGCAGCGTCGAGAATTTTGGGGTGCGCACCGCGCTCAACGAGGTCGATGTCAACTTCGTTCATAGCTTCAATAACCGCTGGATTGAGGGTGCTCGCCGGCGCGCTACCGGCAGAGAGCACTTCGATGCGATCGCCGGCAAGGTGGTCAAGAAAGCCCGCCGCCATTTGTGAGCGCCCAGCGTTGTGCACGCATACAAACAAGACGGTGGGGTTCGTTGTTGTCATCAGTCTTCCTCGTGGAGCATGAGAATCTCATCGGCAAATTCGTCAACATCGGGGAACACGATGCGGATGGCGACGAGAGCGAGAGCCATTCCGGCGAATTGAGCGATGATGAATCCGGGGGCGGATTTCGGAGCGATACCCGCGAAGGAATTGGAAAGGCTTCGGCCAAGCGTGATTGCAGGATTGGCGAAACTCGTTGATGACGTGAAGAAATACGCCGCAGCGATGTAGCCAGCCACCACGAACGGGGCCAGTGACGACTTGCCTGATCGGACGACGCCAAAGATCACGAGGAGCAGGCCGAGCGTGGCGACGATTTCACCAAGCCAAATGCCACCGCCGGAGCGAGTTTTGGTGGAGATATCGATTGCCGAGAGTCCGAACATGAGGTTGGCCGCCATGACGCCAACAAACATTCCGAGCAATTGTGAAGCGATGTACGGCAACACGTCTCGGTTAGGCATGCCGCCGAATACTCGATCGGCAATTGTCACAAGTGGATTGAAATGAGCACCGGAAACCGGGCCGAAAGCGCTGATGAGTGCGACCAATCCGCCAGCGGTTGCGGCGGTATTACACAACAGTTGAAGAGCAACGTTGTCGGTGAGATTCGTGGCCATGATGCCGGAACCAATCACCGTGGCGATGAGAAATGCAGAACCAAGAAATTCGGCCACGCACTTTCGGAGCAGCGGTGACATCAGCAACAACCAGTCTTCGCAGCCAGATTCACCGACTCGCTAGGAGTCGTCGCGCAGCAGACTTCGCCACCGTCGATTGGAGCGGAACCAAAAACTTCAGAGTCGGAGAGAACGGTGTAGACCTCCCAGCGGGCATCGTCGGGATCGCGGACCCAGACCTTGTCTTGGACGGCGTAGCAACAGGTGGTTTGTTCTTCGATGTCAGTTGCGAAGCCGATGCTGTCAAAACGTTGCGTTGCGTCGACGACTTCCTCGGTAGAGGAAACCTCGATACCGAGGTGGTTGAGTCGTTCGGCGACCGCATTCTCGATAAGGACCAGCTTGAGGGGAGGATCGGAGATGGCGAAGTTGGCGTAACCCTCTCGAACTTTGGCGGGTTCTGTGTTGAACATCTTTGAATAGAACGCGATTGCCTCGTCGATGTTGGAAACATTGAGAGCAAGTTGGACTCGGGACATGAGACTCCTCAGTTCAGGCATTCAACGTATCGATGACTGTCGATACAAACTATCGTTAAGATATCGATAGTTGTCAATATCCACATTGGGAATATCTACATCGAGGTGGCGAGCAATGGCACCGAAGAACCTGAAAGCCGAAGCTGTATCCAAAGTCTGCTGCGGAAAGGCTCGCGATATTCCCCTCAGCGAACGCGATGCCGATGAACTGGCGGCAGTCTTCACCGCGCTGTCAGACCCAGTGCGATTGCGGCTGCTCTCTATTATTAGTTCGGCATCGGAAGGTGAAGTGTGTGCGTGCGACCTCGTGGCACCGATTGGTAAGTCGCAGCCAACCGTGAGCCATCATCTCAAAATCCTGTTCGAGGCGGGCCTCGTGGATCGAGAGAAGCGAGGGGTCTGGGTTTGGTACTGGGCGGTGCCAGAGCGGATCAAAGCAGTCGCATCTCGGTTGCGCTGAGCGCTCAAGCGAGGAATTCCTTTCCCGTTCACCTTGCGTACACCTAATGCATGAGAAATGGTCACATTGGTTACTTACGGTCGCCATTGGAAGCCAAATCTGGCTTGCCGTAACCATTTGTTACAGGGAGTATTACCTTGCGTTCATCTAAGCGGAGTGTTGCATGGCTTCTGGCCATCGTTGTCACCGTCGGTCTTGTTGCCGGCGCTTGTGGCAAGAGCTCATCAAACTCAACCTCGTCCACGACAAGTGCGGCCTCGAAGTTTGATTACAAGTCCATCTCTGGAACCCTCAACGGCTCGGGTGCAACGTTCCCGAAGGCGTTCTATGAAGAAACGATTGCTGGATTCAAAAAGGTCGCATCTGGTGTGACTGTGAACTACAACGCGGTTGGTTCGGGTCAGGGCAAGAAGGATCTTGCTGCCGGCACCTCCGACTGGGCTGGTTCGGATTCACTCGTGAGCGATGCTGACAAGGCCACGTTCAAGGGCCCATTCCTTTACTTCCCGACAGTTGCGGCTCCCATCACGGTTTCCTACAACCTTTCGGGCGTGAAGAGCATCAACCTCTCCGCAACCACGCTTGCTCAGATTTTCATGGGCAAGATCACCACCTGGAACGATCCGGCAATCGCCGCTGACAATTCCGGCGTGACGCTTCCGAGCACCAAGATCACTGTTGCCGTTCGTTCCGACGGCTCAGGCACCACGTCGAACTTCTCGAAGTTCCTTGCGGCTGCTGATCCGACTGACTTCACCATCGCTGCTGGCGACACCGTCGCATGGCCCGCCGCTCAGGCTGGTAAGGGCAACGCTGGTGTGGCTCAGATCATCAAGGACACCCCCGGAGCAATTGGCTACGTCGATCTTTCCGACGCCAAGGCAACTGGTCTGTCATTCGCTTCCATCAAGAACAAGGACGGCAAGTTCGTCGCCCCGACTCTTGAGGGTGCAACGGCTGCACTTGCCAACGCGACCATGAAGGATGATCTGACCTACTCAGCGCTCAACACCGCTGGCGCAGAGGCCTACCCGATTACCGCTGGCACCTACGTCCTCGTCTATGTGACACCGGCGTCGAATGCCTCAGCCATCAAGGGTTGGCTCACCTACCTCCTTACAGAGGGCCAGAACCTCGCCAAGGACGTCGATTTCGCACCGCTTCCCACGGCACTCCGTGACAAGGCGCTTGCGCAGATCACCCAGATCCAGGGCTAGAACGTCCCCGTGACCCTGCTTCTGCAAGACGATGGCGTCGCCCCCCATGGAGGGGGCGACGCTTCGTCGTTGCTTGAACCAACGTCAGGTCGGCGAGGCGATTCAGCATTCAAGGCTGTCGCTCTCATCGCTGGTCTGGCGGTTTTGGCGATTTTGGGACTCATCGCCTACTCAACAACTAAAGAAGCATGGCCTGCGTTCAAGCAGGAAGGTCTTGGTTTCATCACCTCGACCACGTGGATTCCTGCGGAGAACAAGTTTGGCGCTCTCGCATTTATCTACGGAACGGTCCTGTCCTCACTCATTGCGTTAGTCCTAGCTGTCCCGGTGAGTTTGGGAATTGCGCTTTACGCGAATGAAGCAGCTCCACGTCGGCTGCGTAAGCCAGTCGTTTATGTGATGGATCTTTTGGCTGCGATCCCATCAGTTGTCTACGGACTTTGGGGCATCATCGTGCTCGCCCCCGCGATCCAGCCTGTTTACAAAGCAATAAGTGGTGCAGTCGGAGACATCCCAGTGTTGGGGTGGTTCTTCAACGGAGAAAGCGGACGCAGCTATATGACTGCCGGCATCATCCTGGCAATCATGATCACGCCGATCATCACATCTTTGAGTCGTGAAGTCATCGCAACGGTTCCTCCGGCGCAACGCGAAGCCGCGTACGGGATGGGTGCCACTCGCTGGGAAATGATTCGCGCAGCAGTTCTTCCATGGAGTCGCGGTGGCATCGTGGGCTCCGTGATGCTTGGTCTTGGTCGAGCAATGGGCGAAACCATCGCGGTTGCGCTTGTCATTGGCTCCCAAGCAAAAATCACCACACACCTTTTCGACGCCGGCGACTCAATGGCAGCGGTCATCGTGAATCAATTTGGTGAGGCGTCCGGAACGCATCGGGCGGCTCTGATTGGGCTTGGCGTCGTGTTGTTTGGAGTCACGATCATCGTGAATGTTTCCGCCCGCAGCATCGTCAGCCGATTCGATCGCCGAAGCCAGGGGGCATGAGATGACTGATCTTCTGTCTCCCGATGTTGAGCGTCTACTTCTCGATGCGACCACAAGTCGATCACGTCGAGTGAAGAATCGCCTTGCTTCAATCTGGATGATCGGCGCGTTGCTCGTAGCTCTTGTGCCGTTGACCCTGGTGATTGGTTATGTGCTGTTTAAGGGCATTGGTCAACTTTCGCTGGCGTGGTTCACCGAAGACCTTCCGACCATTACCCGTAAGGCGGGCGGCGGCATGGGTCCGGCCATCGTCGGAACGCTTCTCATCACGTTCGTTGCTGCTCTCATGGCGATACCGCTCGGAATTCTGGGCGCGATTTACCTCCATGAATACGGCGGCAAGGGTCGCACCGCTCGACTAATTCGATTCATGGCCGATGTCATGACTGGTGTGCCATCAATCGTGATGGGCCTGTTCATCTACACGGTTTGGACGCTGACTTTCGGTCTGAATGGTTTCGGTGGTTCGCTTGCGCTCGGTTGCCTGATGCTTCCGATCATTATCCGCACAACCGAGGAAATGCTTCGCCTGGTTCCTGATGAATTGCGTCAAGCGAGTTATGCGTTAGGAAACCGAAAGTGGCGCACGATTGTCACTGTCGTGCTCCCGGCTGCCTTTGGCGGCATTACATCGGGCGTGATGATCGCTATTGCTCGAGCTGCTGGTGAAACGGCACCACTGGTTTTCACAATTGGCGCCGCGCGAAATCTGAATATGAATATTTTCCAAGGTCCGATGACAGCGCTCTCTGTCCAGATCTTCGGAAATGCACAAACGCCGTTCGAAGCCGCTCAAGCTCGCGCCTGGGGCGCGGCCCTCACGCTTGTCGGCATCGTCTTTGCAATGACCATTCTCGCCCGCGTTGTGTCTTCCCGGGTTGCCCGGCGACACTCCGCCTGATCGCCCTAGCCTCCTGACGTGACTGAAACCCACGACTCCGACCCAGAGGACGTTTCAATGTCTCCTGAACTTGCCGCAACGACCGAACCTGTCGTGGCCCAATCGCCAGTAACTCAACTAGCCGAACCGACGGTCGTCTTTGATGTTCGGGAGCTTGACGTCTACTACGGCCAGTTTCGCGCTGTGCGCGATGTGAATCTCGAAGTTCATCAGCATGAGATCACCGCGTTTATCGGCCCATCGGGTTGTGGAAAATCGACGGTGCTCCGTTGTTTTGACCGAATGAATGACCTCATCGAGTCAGCGCGCGTCGAGGGAAAAATTCTCTATCACGGGGTAGACCTCTACGACCCTCGTGTCGACCCGGTTGAGGTTCGGAAGCGAATTGGAATGGTTTTCCAAAAGCCGAACCCGTTCCCCAAGTCCATCTACGACAATATTGCGTTCGGACCTCGTCTGGCAGGCAACAAGGGAAACCTCGACGACGTTATTGAGCAGGCATTGCGTCGAGCTGCCCTGTGGGACGAAGTCAAAGATCGATTGAAGAAGTCTGCCATGGGACTGTCTGGTGGTCAGCAGCAACGGCTTTGCATCGCTCGGGCCATTGCCGTCGAACCCGAAGTCATTCTGATGGATGAACCGTGTTCGGCACTCGATCCGATTGCTACAGCGCGTATTGAAGATCTCATGCAAGAACTGAAGTCTGACTACACGATCCTTATCGTCACGCACAACATGCAGCAGGCAGCTCGTGTAAGCGATCGCACGGCATTTTTCACAACCGAAGTGAATTCAGAAAGCGATACTCGAACGGGCGTCCTGGTCGAATTCGGTTCTACCGACAAGATTTTTTCGGCTCCATCCGATGAGCGTACGGAAAATTACATCACCGGGCGATTTGGTTGAGGTGAGAAACATCCGTCAGCAGTACACCTCGGAACTCGAGCAACTCGCCCTTCAGGTCGAACTGATGGGTGTTCTTGTCGACGAAAATTTGGAGCGAATGCGAACGGTCTTGCATTCGGGCGACGTCAAAGTTGCTGAGGAAGCCATTCAAACCGACGATCGAATCGACGCGATGAACGTTTCACTTATGGAGCGGTCCTATGAACTGCTTCGCCGTGAAGCTCCCGTTGCATCTGATCTCCGACTCATTGTTTCTGTGCTTCGGGTAACTGCCGAACTTGAGCGGATCGGTGATCTCGCACTCCGAATTGCCAAGTTGGCCCCCGAGCACGAATTACTTACTCGGGTGCCAACCTCGTTCGACATCCTCGAAACACTCGCCGGCCATGCGGTTTCGCAGTATCGAGACGCACTTCGATCCTGGTCCACGCTCGATCTCGCCCTTGCCGAACGTGTCGCATCCGAGCCAGAGGTGGCCCTGGCCTCTCGGCATCTTGTTGAAGCGCTACTTGCCTACGAGGGTCCCGACGCTGTGGTCGTTGCTCTCCGTACGATGGTGGCAGGCCAAGCGCTGGATCGTATTGCCGATCACTCTGCAGTCCTTGGCGCTCGAATTCGTTATCTCATCACCGGCGACCCAGACCATCTCGCGGCGGAAGTTCGATGAGTTGGGTAAGAGGATTAATCGGACGGAGTCGGAATGCCTGAGCAACGAAAAACGTTCCATCAAGATCTCGACGAGATTCGCGACGACATTGTTCGTCTCGGCGCACTCGTGGGCGAGGTAATTCCACGCGGAACAGACGTACTCCTCACAAACAACATGCATGGCGCTCAAGCGATTATCGAGGCCGATGATGAGCTTGACGATCTCTCGTTGCGGATTGAAGAGCACTGCTACCACGTGCTTGCACTTCAACAGCCAATGGCATCCGACCTTCGTTCAATCGTTACGGGGCTTTGGCTGACCGGAGAACTTGAGCGTTCAGGTGATCTCATGGTCAACGTCGCCAAAGGTGCGCGTCGTATCTACGGCGTCACTCTTGACCCAAAGCTGCGGGGACTCATTGAGCGCATGAGCGAGGAAGCCTCACGGCTCATGAAGCTTGCGCTCGATGCCTATGCCGAGAGAAATGCAAGCCTTGGCGTTGCAATCGACGATATCGACGATGCTCTTGACACCCTTCACGGCGATTACATCGAAGCTATTTTTGAATCTCACGCAACTCACGACATTGGGCTGCAGGCATCGGTGCAGCTTGCTCTCATCGGCCGTTACTACGAGCGCATTGGCGACCATGCAGTAAATATTGGGCAACGAGTCCAGTACATGGTGACGGGCTGGCTTCCGGAACAGACAGGTGCCGCTCGTCTGGTTGCACGACGCTCGCTTGCAGCGGAAATTAAAGCGGAAGATCCGGCAGTGGGAACCGGTCACGACCTATGAATACGGTCATTGTTAGTGCACTGATCTCGGCAGTTCTTGCTGCTGCATTGGCGACCCTTCTTGCTCGATTTTTCTGGAATCGCGCGCAGCGAAATCACGTCTACGAGTCAGCAATGCGACTTGGACTTGATTCCGCAACCGAAAACGATCTCTCGCGGTTCGGTGATCTGCTTTCGGCCGTCGAGCGATCGGTTCGAGACTTACGTTCCGCAAACCATGAATCAGATGAAGCGAGTTTTCGGCTTCAAGCTGCACTCGATGCATTGCCGGTCGCCGTCATGGTGTTCGATGGCGAAGGCCTCGTGATCGATTCAAACCTGGCGTCCACTCCATTTCTTGAAGCGCGTCACGGCGATGCCCTCGTGGGTGCAGCAGTAAATGACCTCGTCCGAATCGCAAATTCGGGTCAAGAGGCATCAACGGTTATTGAATTGTTCGGACCGCCTCGACGAACAGTGGTGGTTTCGACGCTGCCTCTGCCTGCTGAAGGTCGACCAGGCGTGGTGGCTTTTGTCGAAGACATCACCGAACGCAAGCAGCTTGAGGCGATTCGTACCGATCTCGTCGCGAATATCAGCCATGAATTGAAAACCCCGGTGGGCGCAATCGGACTACTGGCCGAGACCCTTGAAGGTGAAAACGATCAAGTTGTCGTCGAACGACTGGCCTCTCGGATTCACACAGAAGCGATGCGAATCGCACAAATCATCGAAGATCTGATTGAACTTTCCCGAATCGAGTCCATCGATGGAGCCGGTAGCGGGACCGTGGACCTTAACGATGTTGCCGCCGATGCCGTGGAACGACTTCGAGCGGCGGCGTCGCAAGCAGGTGTGGAAGTTGAGCTGCACGCTTCTTCGTCGGAAGCGCTGATTATCGGTGAGCGCCGACAACTTCTTTCGGCAATCGGAAATCTCATCGATAACGCTATTAAGTACTCCGATCCCGGAACCACAGTCGAAGTGACTGTCGATCGCGCTGATACCGAAGTACTCGTGCGGGTTGCTGACCATGGAATCGGTATTCCCACCCGAGATATCGACCGAATCTTCGAGCGGTTCTACCGAGTCGATCAGGCGAGAAGCCGCAAGACCGGTGGAACCGGGCTTGGTCTTGCAATCGTTCGCCACGCGATCGCCAACCACGATGCACATATCGAGGTTGAGTCGAGGCTGGGCGAAGGTTCAGTCTTCCTCCTGCGGTTCCAATCGGTCGTCGACGATTCGATAGATGATCAAACAATTTCCCGCTTGAATGAAAGGGCATGAGGTAATGACCGACACCACTTCAGTTCTCGTAGTTGAGGATGAAGATTCCTTTATCGATGCCCTTGAAATAGGGTTGTCGCGAGAAGGTTTCAAAGTCACGGTGGCTCGAGATGGGGCCGAGGCACTCGAAATTTTCGATGCACTTGATCCCGACCTCGTGCTTCTTGATGTGATGCTCCCGAAGGTTTCGGGTATTGATGTTTGTCGCGAACTTCGATCTCGGTCGAATGTTCCCATCATCATGGTGACGGCCAAGGGCTCCGAGATCGACACCGTGGTCGGACTAGAAGTTGGAGCAGACGATTACGTCACGAAGCCCTATCGAATGCGTGAACTTGTTGCTCGAATGCGAGCGGTACTCCGTCGACGTCCGTTTGATATTCCAGAAGCACAAACGGCGGTAGATCCCGCTGAAACGATCCGGGTAGGCGACGTGGTCATTGATCATGAAAGCCATGAGGTCACCGTTCGCGGTGAACTTGTCCAACTTCCACTGAAAGAATTCGAACTACTTTCGCTACTTCTCACCAATGCCGGCCGCGTTCTCACTCGCGACACGCTCATCGATCGAGTCTGGGGGAATGACTATGTGGGCGATACGAAGACACTGGATGTTCACATCAAACGTCTGAGGTCCAAGGTGGAACTTGATCCCACGAACCCCGTGTGTATCGTCACGATCCGTGGTCTCGGCTACAAGTTCGACGTTCCAAAGCGCTGAACAACTGCGAATTAGGCGGTTGCGTCTCACCTGCCTCCTAGCATGAACAACGTGACTCCGGAGTCCACGTCCCCCAACGGCAAGCGCCCTCGCGGCCCGCAGCCAACGAGTCGCGATCCTCGTCGACCCTGGGCGCCTTCACCATTTACGCGTTTGGCCCGAGCCCACGCTGCATCGGTGTCTGGCGATGCGCTGTTCGCTATTGGTCTCGCCGGGTCAGTGTTCTTTTCGCTCGACTTCACCTCAGCTCGTTGGCGTGTTGCGTTGTACCTGCTGCTGACCATCGCCCCGTTCGCAATTGCTGCGCCGCTCATCGGCCCCGCCATCGACCGGATCAAGGGTGGCCGTCGCTGGATCATCGTCGGATCAATGCTGATGCGCGCAGTGCTCGCGTTTTTCGTGGTTCGTCACATGAACACGATCCTCTTTTACCCAGAGGCATTCGGCATGCTCATCATGCAGAAGATCTATTCGATTTCGAAAAGCGCGGTCATCCCCAGCACGGTGCATAGCGACGAGGAGTTGGTACAGGCCAATTCACAACTCACGACGCTCTCATCGATTGCGGTCGTCATCGCTGCGATACCTGGCGGCATTCTCTACGCAATCGGAGGCGGACGAGCCACGGTCGCGCTCGGCGCGATTGTGTTCGCGGTCGGAACCATTCTTGCTCTGCAGCTTCCTCCAACCACTGTTGCCGCCGAACCCGCGGGCGAAGCCGAGCGAGAAGAACTTCGCAGCGCCGGAATCACTCACGCCTCAGTCGCAATGAGTCTTATCCGCGGCATGGTTGGGTTTCTTTCGTTCATGTTGGCGTTTGACTTCAAGAATGCCGGCGCACCGCTCTGGCAGTTGGGTCTTGTTGCCGCCACGGCACAATTCGGTTTTTTTGTCGGCTCATTGATTGTTCCAAGACTTCGCCGGGTGATTACTGAAGAACGGATCTTGGTTGGCAGTCTGATCGTTACGAGTGCTGCTGGTCTGATCACCGCGTTCATTGGCGGACTCGGCGGCGCAGCCCTGTTGTCGATGATGCTTGGTGTCACGAGTTGCTCCGCCAAACAGGCTTTCGATTCGATCGTGCAACGCGATGCGCCCGACGCGAACCGCGGTCGTTCATTTGCGAAATTCGAAACTCGATTCCAACTTATTTGGGTGATTGGTGCGCTCATCCCGATCATCATTCCGATTCCGTCAGCATTGGGCTTCGGCCTCATCGCTATTTCAGCGTCGGTTGCCGTCGCCTTCTATCTCGTTGGGCTTCGAAATGTTCGCGCCGGCCGCGTGCCGGTGGCTCGCAAAGGGGTTCTGCGTCGACCGATTGAAATCGACGGCCGCCACCCCTCCGCTCAACCTCAAGACGATGATTCGACCCGCGTGGTTGATCGCGGCTTCGCTGGCCCCGAAACGCCGCCGGCATGGGGTCCACCGCTCGACTTCATCAGTCCCGATGGTTCCGACATCGCTGTTGCTTCGCACGATGCCGCCCGCCGCTGGATGCGCAGACCATCACCGGAAACGCCCAGCATGCTGGCCGAACCCTTGACCCCCGCAACTCCTCTGGCAGCTCCAGTACGACCGAGTGATCCCACGACCTTCGATTATTCCGCCCCTAGTTCGGGCGCCGATGCTCCAACGCCTGTCGAGCCCCACCGCCCAGCGGGCGAATCAGCCGAGTCGCGCACAAGCCAGAGCGAGGGCTACCTGTTCGGGCCCGATGCATGGGAAGAGCCGGAGTTTCCCGACGAACCGCCGCCGATTTCCTGATCTCGTCTGATTTCAGGCGTCGTCGGGTAATTCGATTCGGGCCAGCCACAGACCGGGCGCTTGGATTTCTGCTGGCGTCGGCAGTGTCCGTTCTGATTCCCAAAGGCGAACCAACCCATCGTTGCCTTCCCGCTCAACAATTCCGGAGACGAATGCTGCGCCGCGGTCAAAGGTGGCTTGGGTGAGTTCAAGTCCGAAAAGTCGTTCGACGAAACGGTCGGAATCGTCGGCTTCAACGCGTCGGCGGCGAACGGCTTCAGAGATCATCGTGGTGTTCGAGAGTAACGATGAGCCGACCGTGTCAACAATGTGGTCGACGTAGCCAACGATCGCAGCGATCAGGGCTTCGAATTTCGGAAGCATGTCTCGTTGGGCTTGCGACTGGATCGCACCTAGGAGAACCTCGGGATCACCGAACATCGATTGCATTCCAGTCATCGATGACGGATCAGACATGTCGAAGTCAAGAGAACTGAGGCGATCCTCGAACGCGTTTGAGTCAGGTTCGAATCCGGCGGCGTATGCGGAAAGAAAACTGTCGACGGTTGCTCGAACATGAGGGATGCGAAATACCGAGTGCATCGCTATTTCCTGAGCACAAACCCAGAGACGAAGGTCATCGATTGGGATGCTCCACTCGGTCGCAAAAGTCTCGAGGTTTTTGGGAATAACCATGAGTTCGTCAGTCGGTGTTCTAGGGACTGGCAAGTCGTACTGACCAAACGAACGGCGCGACAGGTGGCCGATCATCGAGCCGGCCGTCATCCCGAGCATCATCGGTCCCATCATCGCCATGAGCGGCGCCATGAAGCCGAGTGGGTCGGATGCGTCTGGGGCAGTCGGTGAAACGGGAGGAGTGAGTGAACTGGCGAGTCGTTCGAAAAGCGGGCGCCATGCATCGAGCGTCGTTGCTGCCCATTGACCGCGTGTCACGGGCATGATGGAAATGCCAGTGCCACCGAAACTCGTTGGAAGGCCGGTGGCGTTGCCAACATGAAGTTCGGCGATTCGAACGAGTTGTTCTAAGTGAATGCGTTCGAGCGGATCGATGGATCCTTCGTCGCCACCGTCTGCCGCAATCGAAAGCGCTAGTTGACGCGCCGCGTCCCAGCCCACGGGTCCTTGTTGCGCAAATAACTTGGCGAGGTCTCCGAAAAGGGGCATGCCGGAGAGGGGCGAGTCGCCAGGATCTCCGTCGGGTTCGCTGTCTGAGAAGGGGTCGGGGGGTAGATCATCCACGGCTTCAGGCTAGGCCTAGACGGGGGTTGTGACTCCTCGGGAGGGCTCCCGGACAGAGCAATGCCCGAACGCGCCATGATGGCGGTGTGGGAGAAATTGTGGTGGTCACTGGTGCCGATCTGCCGATCGGGCGGAGAGTGATTGCTGCCGCGCTCGCCGAACCCGGAGTCGACCGTGTGGTCGCTGTCGGCGCGCAACCCTCAATTCGGAGACTCGAAACCAGTGGCGATGGCGCTGAGCTGCTCCTCGCTCCATTCGCCCTCGACGATTCGCGTTTAGTTCCGCTCGTTACGGGAGCCACCCGGGTTTTCCTCGCAGGGCCGCGATCGGGACTTGATATTGATGGCACCGGCGGATCTCACATCGACGTGATCGCCGCTCGCACGTTCCTTGCAACGCTCACGCGTGTTGGTTCCGTGAGCACGGTTGTTGTCTTGTCTTCGGCGCTTGTTTACGGAGCGCGAGCTGATAACCCGATACCACTCACCGAACACGCACCGGTTCGTCCGAACTCCGCGATTAATGCGTCGAACGAACGAGCAGAACTTGAGCGACTCTGCGGAACATGGGCACGTTCTCGTGGAGCGACCTGCGCAGTGGTTCGTCCTTGCATCGTGGTCGGACCAGAGAACGGCAAATGGTTAGCTCGATCCTCGTGGGCCACTGCCGGCTTGCAACTCAGCGGAGTTGTGGCTCCGGTGCAGTTTGTGCATCTTGACGATCTCACCACCGCACTCGCTGCGGTCTGCCGAGCGCGATTTGATGGACCGGTCAATGTCGCTCCCGACGGCTGGCTAAGTGTTGATGAGGTTCGCGCGCTTAAGGGCCCTACCGCTCGACTGCGCATGCGGAAACCCTTTGTGCATGTCCTTGCTCGACTCGGCGAGCACTTCGGTGTTGCCCCCGGTGACCCCGATGCACTTCTTGCCAGTTCAGGGCAATGGGTCGTGGCCAACGATCGAATTCGGTCCTTGGGATGGACGCCGACGTTCAGTAATGAAGAGGCATATGTGGACTCCGACCGAGGCGGTGTGTGGGCTCGGCTGACCCCCCGCCATCGTCAGCATTTAGCGCTTGGAACGGTGAGTGCGTTGGTCCTGGGTGCGGCGGGAGGAGCGGCGGTTTTCGTACGCCGACACCTCAAGTCCGGTCGGTGAGTCTCACTTTTGTGGAACTCGTTGATCCTGATCGTTTGAATTCAACATTTACCGAGTCATTTGCAACGAAACGGCGAAGAGCAACAACGAGGTCAGAACTGTTGTGTACCGGAATTTTTCCGAGCGCAGTGATGAGGTCGCCAGACACAAGGCCGGCGATCTCGGCGGGACTGTTCGCACTTACCGATTGAATTAACGCCCCACCCCCTGCAGCATCAGTGCTGATGATTCCAAGCCACGCACGGTGCACAACGCCGGTGGCGATGATGTCATCGGCAACGTGAGTGGCCCACGCAATCGAGTTTGCGAATTCGGTGTGCGCTGTCGGAAGGGTGAGGGTTGATGGAGCAGAAATCATTGCATTCGTTCGAGATGACGCAGATGTGCGTGATGTGAGGAGTCCAATCACCGCACCGGCACGAGTACAAAGAACCGCTGATGGTGTTGGCGGCGTTGTCTCGAGTGACGATGCGATCATGTCGTGCATCGAGGTTCCATCAGTAGCGTCGATTCGTTGTCCTGACGATTGAAAGACTGCCGACGCCACCCACGAACGACGATCGGTTTCAATGCGGCCGATGACGTAGACAGCGTCTCCCTGTTCGATGGAACTCAGGTCGCCAACGACGGGAGTCATCAGACCGGAAGCTTCGATGTCGATGACCCCAATATCGTCGGAAGGATCCGTCCCGACGACGGTGGCGTTAAATGACCGTCCGTCGAAGAGGGTGACCGTGATCGAACGCGCATCGTGAAGGGGATCGGAGGCGGTGATCACATGGCCATCAGGACGGATCATCAATCCGGTGGTCATGGTTACAACGGTTGGGCCGTCGATTGTGATTTGCACAACTGCCGGTGACAGTGACGCGAGCACGTCATCAGAAAGGTCGTGGGATGCGGGACCGCTTGCAACGGCGGTTCCATCGTGAGTCGCGCCACTCGAATGGAATGTCCCAAACGCGGCAATTCCGGTTCCGATTGCAATCACCAGAAGGAGGATGAACGCCGTGAGTCCCGAGCGGGAGGAACGACGATTGCGGGCAGAGGCAAGCGAATGCGGCCCGTCAACCTCTGAAGGATGACGCCACAATCGGTCGTCTTGGGGCAGAGGCGGGATGAACCCGGCATCGTCATCCGGGTCATCGGGGAACGGCATGGGGCGAATGTAGCGGTGGGCCCCGCAGAGTTGGCCGCGGCCCCCACTACGATGGGAAACCGTGACTCTTACACCGCCTACCTCCGACGATTGGATCGCGTTAACCGATCAATCGCTCGATGTCGGTATTGCAACCGATTGGGTGGCACTTCCTGGCTGTGGTGCGGTGGTGGTTTTCAGCGGGTTAGTGCGCGATCACGCCGATGGCTCAAACGGAGTGACTCATATCGATTATGAAGCGTGGGCAGAACAGGTCATTCCACGCCTCACGGCCGTGGCTGACGAAGCCCGGCGGCGCTGGCCCGATCTTGGTCGAGTCGCCCTATGGCATCGCGAAGGCCGAGTGCTGCTGAGCGAATCATCTGTTGTGGTCGCAGTCTCATCACCTCATCGCGGAGCGGCGTTCGATGCGTGCGAGTTTGCTATCGACACGCTGAAAGAGTCAGTTCCGATCTGGAAAAAAGAATTCTTCGACGGGGGCTCCCAATGGGCGCGCTCCGCGCAGCACATCACCGATGTGAATGAACGCGGAGTTCTTGCATGAGCGGCGTCGGCTTCCTTCTCATCGCGGTCATCGTGAGTCTCGTCGGGTCGATCATTGTTTGGATCCGCCACCGCAAGCCCACACATTTCATGTCGAGTGTCGACGATTTTCAACGCGAGATGGATGCCTTGAGTACGCCTCCGGTTCCTTCGACGCCACCTCGTCCAGTTCGTCCTGTACAAGATGCCGACAAGCGTCGACTCGGAGGCCGTTGAGATGGCACGCGACATTGCAATCGATCTCGGTACGGCAAACACACTCGTCTATGTGCGCGGCGAAGGCATTGTTCTCAATGAGCCCTCCGTTATCGCTCTGAATAGCCGTACCCAGGATGTCTTGGCGATGGGGCACGAGGCCTGGCAGATGATCGGACGTACTCCGAGCTACATCGTCGCCGTCCGGCCGCTTCGTAAGGGCGCCATTACCGATTTCGAAGTCACCCAGCGCATGATTCGACTTCTACTCCAGCGAGTGGGCGTCAACCGCTTCAACCGACCTCGAGTGGTTATTTGCGTGCCGTCTGCCATTACTGCTGTTGAGCAGCGCGCAGTAACAGAAGCCGCCCGTCGCGCCGGCGCTGCCGAAGCGCATCTGATCGAACAGCCCATGGCTGCGGCAATCGGATCGGGTCTTCCTATTAATGAGCCACTTGGCAACATGGTCATCGACATCGGTGGTGGCACATCCGAAGTTGCGCTGATTTCTCTTGGCGGAGTGGTCGCTCTTGAAGCTGTTCGTGTCGGGAGTTTCGATATCGATGCGGCAATCCAGACCTACATTCGTCGTGAATACGGAATCGCTGTCGGTGAACGTACGGCTGAAGAAATCAAAGTCACGATCGGTTCGGCCTGGCCGACTGAAAACGAATACGCCGCAGAGGTCCGCGGTCGTGAGCTTATGAGTGGTCTTCCGAAGACCGTGGTGCTCACCGCCGAAGAAGTTCGCGAAGCGATCGACGAACCAGTGTCTGCCATGGTCGATGCAGTGATTGCATGTCTTGGCCAAGCACCGCCTGAACTGGCTCAGGATCTCATCGAACAGGGTATTTATTTGGTCGGTGGCGGCGGCATGCTGCGCGGTCTCGATCTGCGCATTGAGTCCGAAACCGAAGTTCCCGTGCACCTTGTAGAGGCACCGCTCGAGTCTGTTGTGCTCGGAGCAGGCCATTGCGTCGAGTCATTCGATGCACTCAAGGTCATGTTTATGGACTGAGATCCTCGGCTGCTTGTCTGACTTGCCAATCGCGATCGGTTGTTGCTTGTTCGATCGCGGCATCGACTTCTGGTCCATCAAATGGGGCAAGTGCAATCACTGCCCGTCGGCGTACCGTCGCCTTATCGGAAGTGGCCGAAAGGATTGCGGGAAGTCCCGACAGATCTCCCAGAGCACCGAGTGCGGCGACTGCCGATTCGCGACACAGCGCGTCGTCATGAGTCGTTGCGATTTCGCTCAGCCGTGCGATCGTTGCCTCCGAGGCGGGAGGACGTTCGCCACAGGCCCACGCAGCTATCTCCACGACGGAAATGTCGTCATCATCGAGAAGTAGCGCGATGGCAGAAGCGACCTCGGCGTCGATTGGGTCTCCGACCAAACCGTTCCATGATGTTGATTCGGTGCACGCGCGACGCCGCATGATGGGGTCGGGGTCAGTTGTGGCGCCGAGGAGATCTTCTTTTGTCAGGGCATCGAGCCGGTGTAAGGCCCCGAGCGCGGTGGCTCGGACGTTCGCATCGACATCTCGAAGTAATTCCCGCGCAGTAGAGATGTCGCCGTCGTAGCCCGCGATGGCAGCGCGACGTTGACGGGCGACGGTTTCGTTGAGTTGACGACCTGTCATTTCAGCCGGCTACAGCGCCGAAAAGCCCGAAGAGTGCCGCAACGGAAAGCGCAAGACCTGCGGCGAGGGCGGCGCCGAGAATGGCGAGGACAACGCCAAGACCAACCCCAGATCGGATTCGGTCGGAAGTCGTTGGTCCGATGTCATCGCCGTAGATCGGCTGCCATTGATTCGTTGTCGTCACTCCTCTTATTCTCGCACCCCATCGACGGGCGCGCCGGATTATGGCGCTGGGCATGGCAGGCTGAGCCCCTCAATTGGGCCAATCTGCCGCACTCTGCGGCCGGCGATGGAGTCTCGTGGTCGACCACAACGAAGAAGATCTCGAGTCAGTCGTCGAGACCGAGGCGCCACACTGGAGTCGCCGTCGGCGTTGGGCCACCTCAATTGGTTTCCTGCTCGCCGTGGTTGTCATCACACTCGGGTTGGTTATTCGAATTCCGTATTACGTGTTGTCGCCGGGTTCATCTCGTCCGACCGAATCACTGATTTCGGTGGAAGGTGCATCGACCTATGAAACAAACGGCGACGTGGATTTCCTCACAGTGTCACTCCGGCAAGCAACACCAATCGAAGCGCTAGCAGCGTGGGTGAATCCTGATCTTGATCTGACGCCAGAGGAAAACATTCTTGGAAAGCAGTCACCCGATCAAAATCGCGATCTCAACCTACGGATGATGGCCGACTCAAAAGATGCTGCTCAGTATCAGGCGCTGAAACGACTTGGTTATGCGATCGAATCAAACGGAACAGGAGCGGTAGTTGCGTCAGTCGTTGACGAAGGACCGTCTTCAGGTCTCCTCGTTTCTGGCGATGTCATTACCCGGGTGAATGGACAGCCAATCTCTTTCAGCCAGGAATTGATCACCATTGTCAGTTCAAGCAGTCCTGGTTCGACACTTTCAATGTCTGTCGAGCCGTTTGATTCTTCTGTCGCCAATGCGCTCCCAGCTCGCGAAGTGCAAGTGGTGCTCGGTGCGCGTGACAACGATGCCTCAAAAGGCTTTCTTGGGGTCTCTACGTTTACCCGCGACCTTTCGTTCAAGTTCCCGGTGCAGATCTCAATTGATTCAGGTCAAGTGGGTGGACCTTCTGCGGGTTTGGCCTTCACATTAGGGATCCTTGATGTGATGACCGAGGGGAGTCTTACGGGCGGTCTTTCGGTTTCTGTCACAGGGACGATGGCGCTCGATGGAACGGTTGGGCCGATTGGAGGAATCCATCAGAAGGTGATGGCTTCGCGTCGTGCTGGCGTCGATTTGATGCTGGTTCCATCAAGTGAAATCGACGAAGCGCGAAAGTACGCAGGCACGTTGAGGATTGAGCCGGTGGATTCTCTTGATCAGGCGCTTGCGGTTCTCACGACGGTAGGCGGCGGAAATTCGGTTCTCCCGCCGGTCGGCACCTCGGCCAACGCCAACTGATTGCTACTGGTATCACCGGATTGGCGGGGTTTCATCGGTACTCTTGTCGGCGATGGCAGCCGACTCGTCCGGGCCGATCGATCCCGACCGCATTCTCGATAAAACCTTCGCGACCGTAAAGAAGGGCGTTGACCCTGTTGAGGTTCAGCGTTACCTCCTCAAGATCTCGAACCAACTGAAGGCCTCGCAGACGCGCATAGCGGAACTCGAGCGTCAGGTTGAGCAGTCGCGTCGTCAAAGCGCTGAACACGATCCCATCGATCCATCGAATCTCACCAAGTTGCTCGGCGAGGAGACCACGCGGGTTCTCGATGCAGCCCAGTCCGCCGCAGCCGAGATCAGGGCCAAGGCCGAAGAAAATGTCGCCCGCCTCCTTCGTGACTCTCGTGAAGAAACCATTCGTCTTCGGGAAGAAACCGATGCGTTAGTCGCTCGGCGTCGAGAAGAAGCCGAGCAAATTGCCGAAGAGATCCGTGAGAACGCTGCAGCCCAGCGCGAAAGTGCTGAAGCTGAAGCTGCAGCAATTATTGAAGCGAGCAAGCAGCAAGGACGCGAGATGGTCCTTGAGGCACAGCAGGTTCGCCAGCGGATGCTTGACGATCTCGCTCGACGGCGTCAGGCACTTCGCGAGCAGATCGAGCAGTTGCAAGCCGGGCGCGATCGCATTTCCGCCGCCTACGACATCGTGCGCGAAACGCTTGCGGTCGCGACCGAAGAACTCGATGTTGCGTTACCCGAAGCTCGACTCGCCGCCGAAGTTGCGTCGTTGCAGATTGTCGACGCTGAACCTGAAGCAACGATTACCCCGATTGTCACTGCCGAGGATTTGGGCGTTCCAGTCATCGATGTTTCGCCTGCGGATCGACCTCGCAATGTTGAAACCCCAGCCGAGCCGAAGTCCTCTGCGCCCAAACTGACGGTCGTTCCTCCGGTGCAGGAACCAAAAACTGAGAAATCCAGCGATTCGACCTCTGAGAACGCTGAACCAGAGCAACCCGTCGACTCGACTCCAGTTGCGGAAGATCCGCGCGAAGGGCGGCACTCGTCGTCAGTCCGAGTCGTTCGCACCTCAAGCGGTAAAGCTGCCGATGTTTTTGCTCGTCTTCGCCAAGAAGGTGAAGACGAAGTCGCTCAGACGGGCGATAGCCCTGAAGACGAAATGACGGCACCGAGCGTTGACAATGCACTCTCCGAGACAAAGATTGGCGCGACTGACGCTGTTGGCGAAGAGATTGAAGCCGACTCCGATGCCGATCAAGCCTTCATCGTTACTCGTAATGCAGCAGTTGCGGCGATCGAAAGTGCTCTAGCGCGACGGATCAAACGAGAGCTTTCAGACGAACAGAACGAGTTGCTTTCAACGCTTCGATCGGTCAAAGGAAACGTGACCGCAATCGCGTTTCTTCCCACTCCTGAATCACAACTTGAGCGTTATGAAGACATTGCGCTTCCTGCTCTTGCCGATGCGGCGGAAGCGGGCGCTTCGATTGCTCCAGCTAAGGGACGAGGGACATCTCGTGCATCGGTGGGTGACCTGGCTGCCGATCTGGCTTCAGCCATCGTTGGACCGCTCCGCGATCGTCTCGAACGAGCGGTCTCGGAATCGGCGGGCGATCGCGATGATCTTGCCCAGCGCATTCGGTCGACCTTCCGTGAGTGGAAGAGCCAACGAGTCGATGAGTCAGTGACATTTGGGGTTCTCTCGGCGTGCAATCGAGGAATCCTCGATCGTCTGCCCAAGGCATCGCAGGTGCGCTGGGTGGTTGCCGCTGGCGATGCTCCTTCCCCCGATTGCGAAGACAATGCGCTTGGTGGTGCTACCGAGCGGGGTGCGGCGTTTCCAACAGGCCATAACGCCCCGCCACTGCACCCCGGATGCCACTGCGTCGTACTTCCTGCACTCTGAGTAGGGCGACGCTGGATTGAACTCAGAACCCCCGTAGGCTGGGCAATCATGCGTCTCCCCACTGACATGCCCCAGCGCCGTCGCTTCTCCCGAGGCCGTATTGCTCTCATCGTCATCGTGGGGGTGGTGTTCGCTCTATTCATGTCGCTCCGAGGCCTTGCTGGTTTCTGGACCGACTGGATGTGGTTCGACTCGCTGGGACTCGGCTCGGTATTCACCGGAATTCTTGGGGCCAAGATCGCGTTAGGCGCAATCTTCACGGTGGCCTTCTTTGTGATGGTGATCGTGAATCTGGTGATTGCCGATCGCATCGCTCCGAAAGTTCGCGAGACCGGGCCAGAGGATGATTTGCTCGATCGATATCACGCAACGATTGGTCGTCGCACAAAGACCGTTCGTGTCGTGGTTTCGTTCGTACTCGCTTTAGTCGCCGGACTAGGTATGTCCGGCGAATGGAAGCAGTGGATCCTTTTCCGCAACGGCGGAAGCTTCGGCGTTAACGATCAAACGTTTAACACCGATGTTGGTTTCTATGTCTTCAAACTTCCGTTCTACAGCTCTGTCACAAACTGGCTTTTTGCTTCCGGCATCATCATTCTCATCGTCACGTTGGTGGCCCATTACCTGAACGGTGGCATTCGCTTTCAGACACAGGGTCAGCGCGTAACCCCTCAGGTCAAAGCGCATATTTCTGTAGTACTAGGTCTCCTCGCACTTGTGAAAGCGGCCGATTATTGGTTGCAGCGCTACGCGCTGACCTACTCGACTCGGGGCACAGTCGATGGTGCGACCTACACCGACGTAAAGGCGCAACTTCCAGTTATCTATTTGTTGCTTTTCATCGCGTTGTTGTCATTCGGACTTTTTATCGCCAACATTTGGCGCCGCGGTTGGACGCTCCCTGTGGTTGCGGTTGGCCTCTGGGCTTTGGTGTCAGTAATTGCGGGTGTCGGTTATCCAGCATTCATTCAGAGGTTTGTTGTCGAACCCGAGGAATCGACGCGCGAGACGCCATATATCCAGCACAACATCGATTCCACTCGCACCGCTATGGGTTTGAGCAGTGTTGATACTCAGCCGTTCCTTTTCAATCAAGACAAAGCGCTTGCAACGCAGAGCGTCAACGACAATCCCGGGACAATTCGCAATATTCGACTTCTCGATCCAACCATCGTCGAACCGACTTATCAGCGGTTGCAGAGCCAGTACTCACAATTGCGTTTCAACGAACTCGATGTCGATCGTTACCCGATCAAAACTCCATCTGGAGATATCGCCAATACGCAGGTAATTGTTGGAACTCGAGATCTCAACGTTGGCCAGATCCCTCAGAACTCATGGGAAGGCCAGCATCTCGCCTATACCCACGGTTATGGCGTTGCGATGGCTCCGGCAAACGCAACAACGACGCAGGGACGCCCTGATTTTCTCATTCGAAACGTCCCCCAGATCGTCGATACATCACGAATTTCGGCCGATGTTTCCCAGCCGCAGCTGTATTACGGCGAGAACGTTTCGGGTTACGCAATCACGAATGCGTCTCGCGAGGAAATCGACTACGTCCAGGCCGATGGGCAGACAAAGTTCACGCAGTACTCCGGTTCGGGCGGTGTGAAACTTGACTCCTTCATTAAGAAGGCGGCCTACGGGCTGAAGTTCTCCGACTGGAACTTGGTCGTCTCCAACTTCCTTAACTCTGATTCTCGAATTGTTTATCAACGTGACATACGCCAGCGCATTGAGGCTGTTGCGCCATTTATGCAGTTCGATTCCGATCCCTATCCCGTCATTCAGGACGGTCGTGTTGTCTACATCTTCGATGGCTACACAACGACGGATCGCTATCCGAACGCACAGCGAGCTGATTCGAGTGGCCTTCCCGCAGGAAGCGACCTTGGCGGGAAGCGATTTAATTACATTCGCAATTCAGTAAAGGGTGTTGTCGACACCTACGACGGCACGGTGAAGCTCTACATCGTCGATCCCTCTGACCCGATCGTGAATGCCTACCAGAAGGCGTTTCCAGCACTATTCGCTGGAGTCGATGAGATGCCAGCGACGCTCAAGGCACATTGGCGCTATCCGGAAGATCTCTTCCGCACCCAAACCAATATGTTCGGGCGGTATCACATCAGCGACCCGAAGGCTTTTTACGAGAAGACCTCAAGTTGGTCAGTTGCGCAAGATCCTGGCTCAACTGTCAACGGTTCTGCCGCAATTGTGACCGCGAATCAAACGTTAAACGGCACCACCGTGTTGCGAACAAAAGAAGCTCGTATTAGTCCGGTCTATTCATTGATTCGTCTGCCGGGCCAAGTAACGGAATCATTCGTGATGTTGCGTCCCTTCGTTCCTTATTCGGAAGATGACTCGAAGAAGACACTTACGTCGTTCATGGTGGCGAATAGCGATCCCGCGCAGTATGGCAAGTTGACGGTCTATGAAATGCCTTCGGGTTTCAATATCGACGGCCCGGCAATCGTCAATGCCAACATTCTTTCTGACCCTGAAGTAAGTAAATACACAACCCTGTTGAATCAGCAGGGCTCGCGCACACAATTCGGCAGCCTCATGCTGACGCCGGTCAACAACTCAATTATTTACATTCGTCCGTTGTACGTCTCGTCGGATAACAACACGCAGATTCCTGAACTCAAGCAGGTCATTGCGGTATTTGGTGGGCAGGTTGTCATGAAGCCCACGCTTCGTGAGGCACTCCAGACCTTGTTCCCGGGCGCAAACCCCCAGACGTTCGAGTCAAGCACCGTTCTGCAAGATGACACCGGAAGTAACGGTTCGAGTGGCGGTGGCGCAAGTTCCTCGAGTTCTACGACCACCACAACGATTCCCTCAACTGGCAATGCCACGAAGGATCAGCTCATTGATCAGGCGGCGAAAGCATTGACAGATGCCGATGCTGCATTGCGCAACGGCGATCTTGCTGGTTATCAAGCGAAGGTCAGGGAAGCGCAGAACTTGATCAATCAAGCTCAAGCGCTTCCGAATGGAACGACGTCGAGTTCCGGTGCGTCGGGTTCCTCCGGTTCGTCTAGTACGACAACAACAGTGATCCGGTCCGGTACGCCAGCCTGATCAGACGGTCGGCCAGTTCCCACTCTCAAGTGCAGTCACAAAGAGAGTGACGGTGGCCTGCAGTGCAATGTCGTCATCGGCCGCGCTCAGGGGAGTACCGGGCTCGATCAGGCCGCGCACGGTTGCACTAAACACTCGATGGCCAATGATGACCTGTTGGTCAGTGAGCCCGAAAGAAGCGAGCACAGTGCGAATCGGTTGCGCGATTCGCTTCGCTTGTTCGCGAAACTCCGGGTCGTCTGCACCGAGATGGCCGCGTAATGCGGCCATTCTTCCTGGGTGGGCGCGTGCAAAATCACGTTCCGCTTCGGCAATTTTGGTGAGAGCTTCAGCCCCACTGCGCCCAACGGTGGCGGCCCAGACGACGTCAGCAAGTTCAGTCACCGAGAGAACCGCAACCTCGCGGCGAAGGGCATCGAGTCCGTCGACGTGGGAATAGAGCGAACTCACATGTCGATCGACCGCTTCGGCGACGCGAGACAGTGTCAGATCGTTCCAACCGACGACATCGGCAAGGTCCGCAGCGGACTCAATAAGCGTGGCGCGATCAAGGAACGGTCCCGTGACGCGAGATTGGGTGGCAGAACTCACAGGTTCCAAACCTTGATGGCGTTATCGCAGACCATTTTTCGCTTCTCGTCATACGGGATGTCGGTAAATGCGCGTTCGATGAGATCTTGTGAGTCGGGCCAGCTCGTCACGGGGTGGGGAAAGTCTGTTGACCACAAGATGTTGTCGACGCCTACGTCGTAGCGAAGGGCCTCGATTGAACGAGGCTCGTCAATGAACGTCGTCCACATGTTGCGACGGAAATAGAAACTTGGGAGTTCGCTGAGGTTGTCGTACACGTAACCCTGGCGTACGACCATGTCGTCGATCAGGTGAAGGTAATGAGCAATCCAGCCGATACCCGGCTCGACGAAAACAAGTTTGAGATCAGGGAACTTTTCGAGAGTGCCAGTGAGAATCCACATGCCCAGCGCTTCTGCGGTGGAGAGGGCGGTCATGGTGACCATGATCCCCTTTTGCGGTGTTGGGTCACGGCGAGTGAGGTCGTCGAGATTGGTGTTAATGCCAATGTGACAGCACATCGGAAGGCCAGTCTCCTGGACTGCTGACCAAAGGGGTGCGTAGCGGTCATCGAAGTAGTCGGGCTGAGCGAGTTCGGTTGGGAACACGGGAATCTGCAACGACTTCGCGCCCATAGATGCAACACGGTGCACCTCGGCGACCGCTGCATCGATGTCATGAATTGGAATCTGATAGCTCACGACCAATCGGCGAGGATCGGCCGACGCGAACTGCGTGAGCACGTCATTGAATGCTCGGGTGGCTTCTGCGGCGCCACGTTCCATATCGCCGATGTAGCGAAACGCACTGACTTCCGAGTAGATGACTTCAACGTCGACGCCGTCGGCGTCCATGTCGGCGAGTCGATCTGAAGCTGTGTGATAACCGGGACGAGTGAAGGCTGCATGAGGGTTGCGCTTCATCGCATCGGCATTGACCTGAGCCGAGCTCATGTTGGCGGCGACGCGTGCAGCGAATGCTTGCTGGGCCTTGTCGTAGTCGGGGTGGAACTTTGGATCGAGGTTGGCCTTGACCTGCTCTTGCGAAATCGAAACGTGTGAATCGGCCGAAATGATTCGTTCGCCGGTGCGGTTCAGGATGATGTCGGATTCGGTAAGTGTCATGACTTTCCTTTCGCTCAGCGGCCCAAGATGATGCCGCTACGGCCGGCGCTGACGAGAACATGCTCAGCCCCGGAGATCTGGTTGGACGACGTGCCGCGAAGTTGGCGCACGCCTTCGACGATGTTGTTCATGCCGTGGATGTAGCCCTCGCCGAGAAGCCCGCCATTGGTGTTCGTGGGGAGCGAGCCCCCGCGACCAATGTGACCATCTTTGATGAAGTCACTTGCTTCTCCTCGGCCGCAGAAACCAAAGGCCTCCAATTGAAGGAACACGATGGGGCTGAAGTTTTCGTAAATCATTGCGACGTCAATGTCGGCGGCGGTAATGCCGGCTTGTCGATACAGCTGCTCACCGAGAACCCGACCTTCGGGGTACTCGCAGAGGTCGTCGTGGTAGTAGGCAAACATTTCGTGGCCACCCTCAAGCTGAATAGCTGATGACCCAAGGATGGGGACAGCGTCCGATCCATGATCGGCGGCTCGCTCGGCTGTTGTAATCAGTAGCGCGACGCCACCGTCGGATTCGAGACAACAGTCGAGTTTGCGCAGGATTGGTTCGACAATCCAGCGTGAATCCTGATGGTCCTGAAGCGTGATCGGTCGCTCGAAGAACTGCGCATTCGGATTTGTCGACGCCCAGTCACGCGCTACGACGGTGTAGCGACCGAAGTCTTCGTTGGTGAGGCCGAACTCGTACATGTAGCGCTGGAAAGTCAATGAATAGACCTTGGCTGGTGTATTCAGGCTGAATGGGCTGGCCCAGTTCCAAGCGGGATCGGGATTGGCCTGCACTGGTTGGCCGAAGCGATGTCCGGAACGTTCGTTGAACGCTCGATAGACAAGAACAGCGTCGGCTTGACCGCTTTCGACGGCCGCCGCAGCGAGTTGCACGGTTGCACTCGCGCCTCCGCCACCTCCGCGAGTGCGGGCACAGAAGCGCAACATCGGTACCCCGAGCGAGCGGATAAGTGCGAGCTCGTCGTTTGTGTCCATCGAAAAAGTGACAGTGCCATCGACCTCGGCGGGGGAGAACCCTGCGTCTCGGATCGAAGCGAGCGACGCTTCAGCGGCGAGCTGCATCGTGGACCGCCCAGAGTTCTGAGAGAACTCGGTATGGCCGATTCCGGCGATGACCGCGCGTTTACCGCTCATGACTGCACCTCAGCCAAACGGAATTGAGGGAGCACCGTGCCGTCGTAATCGACGAAACAGACCTCGACTCTTTTGTCGTTGAGCACTTGGTCGTGTGTCGGCGCAACATCGATGAGGTTGGAGACAATCCGGGTGCCTTCGTCGAGTTGCACAAGAATGACGATTCGGGGTTCCGCATCAGGCTCGGTCGGGTGCTGGGAAATGATCCACGTGAGTATCGAACCTTCGCCGGCCGACTCTGTCGCCTGATTGTTCATCGAACCGCAATTCGCACAGATTGGCGTTGGCGGGTGGCGAAGAACCTCGCAATCACCACATTGTTGGATCAGAAGCTTGTGATTCTTGGCGCCTTCCCAAAAGAAGGCGTCGTCGAAGTCGAAGATAGGAGGTCGGACAGTTGTCATAGTGAGCGCTCCTGGCGGAGGGTGGATTGGAGGACGACTCCATCAGCGATGAGTGCGTCGATGTCGCTCTGTTCGAAGCCAATTTCGCTCATGATGTCGATGGTGTCATGGCCCACAATCAGAGGTGGTCCGGCGATACGTGTTGGCGTTTCGGAAAATGTCCACATGTGTGCGAATTGATCGAATCGGCCAACCTGGGCTTGGTGCATTGTGGTGACAAGGCCGGCATCGCGAAACTGCGGATCATCGAACAAACGCAGTGAGAATTGATCATCTTCGATTTCACAGGGAACACCGGCGTCATCAAGTAAGCGAAATGCTTCGGAAGCCGAGAGCGCTCGAAAGCTGGTGGTGAGCGCTTCGATCGAGCGATCGTTCTCCATTGCTGTAAGTCCGTCGATGCCAAGCGAACGTTCAACCGCCGACCACTGCGCATCGTCCTGGACCGCGAGGCAGATCCATCGGTCGGCTGTCTCGTAGAGGCGAGTGCGTGGACCGGTGCCGAACATGAGAGCGTCAACCTTTGGCCGGTCAACGCCTTCGCCGGTTTCGGCATCGACCCATGCGTAGGAAGTGTTCAGCAGACAGGCAGCGAGAATCGATGTGGACAAAAACTGGCCTTCACCGGTGAGTTCTCGGTGATAGAGCGCTTGAATCATTGCATTGGCGGCCAAAAAGCCGTTTCCGGTGTCGCCGAATGATGTGAGGCTCCAGATCGGCTTCCCGCCATTGGCCATGCCGCCATCCTCGTATTCGACGCCCGCGAGGCAGGCTCCGGTTTGGTCATTGCCCGGAAGGTGAGCGCGGCTTTTATCGAACCCCGAACTGTGGCAATAGATGAGGTCGGGTTTGATCGTTACGAGTGATTCGTAATCAACGCCGAGGCGAATTGCGGCTTCATAGCGCATGTTGTGTTGCACGATGTCGGCGCGTTTGACCAACTCATGCAAGACGGCAAGACCGCGCGGATCTTTGAGGTTGATGGAAATGGATTGTTTGCCCCGGTTTGCGGTGTAGGCGATGTGGGTTGAATGCCAGAACGTGTCGTACACGGTGTTGACCTTGATCACGGTGGCGCCGAGATCGGATAACAACTGGTTGCTGAATGGGCCAGCAATCGCAAGACCGAGATCAAGCACAAGTACCCCATCAAGCGGTGCTTTCAAGTCGCCCGATGAGGCAGTTGGTGTTGCGGGTATGGGGTTCAGGAGTTCAGCAAGAATCTCATCAGTGTGCTGGCCAATAGTTGGTGCCGGTCCTTGCACCATCCCGGGCGTCTTTGACATTCCATAGACGAGGCCCACCTGGCGGATTGGACCAACTTCGGGATCGTTGAGAGTGACAACGATTCCTTCATCGATAAGTGCCTGATCGTTGAGCGCATCTTCTGGTCGGCGAGTTGGTTGCATTGGAATACCAACCTGCGCGGCAGCTTCGAGCCAGTCGTTCGATGGGTACTTGGCGTACGCCGCTTTCATTTGCGAGTGATAGTGGGCGAGTACGACGAGTTCGCTGTAATCGGGTCCTATGCGTGTTGGATCATCGGTGGGCTTGTTGATGCGGTCGTCGACACTGATGGTGTCGCCTTGAGAAACACCGAGAGCGAAGGATGGGTTCGGCACCCAATTTTGAATCCACTTTCCGTCAGCACACTGAAAGTGGCCTTTGCTTCCGCGAGGGTCGAAGATCCAACACATGTAACCGTCGGCTTCGGGGTGTTCTGGCCGTTGCCATCCGCCCGCGGTGCTTACGAGCACTCCCTGAAGCAGTGACGTCTCAACCCACTGGCCGCGACCAGTATGTAAACGAGCTCGCAACGCAGCGTTGATTCCCGTCAATGCCAAAAATGAAGCGCCGAGACTTGGCCAACGAGACTGCGGATAGAGCGGGCCTTCGCGATCGGGGCCATCAAAACATCCGGGTGGAATGTCGAGGTCTTCAAGTTCAACAGGCAGTCCGCAGATACGACCGATCGATGTACCGACCCAGCCGCGCTGTTCCCAATGCAGACCAGTGCGAGCTGCGACGAGTGCATCGATGCCGGGACGATTTTTGAAATCAACATGGCGGCCGTAGGGGGTGATCGAACACATCACAAGGCGCGGATTGCGTACGCGAAGTGTTTCCCAATCGAGACCAAGCGTTTCGGTAACGCCGAGATCAAAATTTTCGACGAGCACGTCGGCACGATCGATGAGGGCGAGGAGCTGTTCGCGTTGTGCTGCATCATGAACGTCGAGTTCGATGCTGCGCTTACCTCGGGCCCACACTCGTGCGCCGGTTTCGGTGTTGCGTGTGGGATCGCCGCCGGGTGGTTCAACTTTCACGACGTCCGCGCCGTAATCAGACAGCAGCATCGTTGCCATCGGCCCAGAGATCCCACTCGTGAGATCAATGACCCGGATTCCCCCCAGAACTCCAGCCATGACTGGCATCTTGGTCCGCCAAAAGGCTTTTGGCAATGGCCAACACGATGTTGTTAACGAGTCGGGGGCCTACGCTGCGCCCATGGCCCGGGCAGAACGATTGGATCTCGATGTGGGCGGCCTGGGCCCCGATGGCGTCGAGTGGATTGCCGCTGATTTGATCGTCCCCGATGGCGTTTCTGCTGCTCCGCTCATGGTCTGTTTCCCGGGAGGCGGGATGACTCGGCGCTACTTCGATCTACCCGAGGAGCAGCCGGGTGAATGGTCGATGGCCCGCTATCTCGCTGATCACTTCGGAGTTGCGGTCGCTGTTGTCGATCACCCTGGAGTGGGGGAAAGTTCGGTACCTGTCGATCCGTATACGTTGAACCCGCGAGTTGTCGCTGACATTGATCATGGCGCGTTGTCGGAACTTGTAGCGCACGCAATGGACTTATTCGAACCGACGCGCCTCATTGGGCTTGGTCATTCGATGGGGGGCTTGGTGGTCGCGCACGCGCAGTGGCATCACCGTTCTTTCGACGCGGTGGCCTTTCTCGGTTTTGGTGGGGCGGGATTGCCCGAGTACTTGACTCAGGATGAACGTTCCTATTCCGACAATTACGACCGGCTCGAACCAGTGCTCGCTGAATTGGTTCGCGAACGATTCGGAACTGGGCTTGTTCCCGGCTCAACGACGAGCTCTGACATGTTGAATCCCGGAACGCTTTCCGAGGCCCGCCAGATACTTGCCACAGCCTCGGGGCCGTTGTTGGCCCTTTGTGGTCTGGCTTCGATGGTTCCGGGTTCGTCGAATGCCGCTCTGGCCTCGATTGAAGTTCCTGTGTTTATCGGTCTAGGTGAGAACGACATCGCCGGAGACATCGGCAAGGTTGCGGCTCTGCTCACCTCGTCGGGTGACGTGACGACCTATGTGCTGGCTGGCGCTGGCCACAACCATTCGATTTCGAAAAATCGGACAGAACTGTGGGACGCGCTTGGAAATTGGGTTGTCGCGCTTACAGAGCGGGACAACTAAGCGTTACTCCTCGACGAATCCGGCTTCGCTTCCGTCGGCAAGAACGTGCTTGAGAATCTTGCCGCTGGGATTACGCGGAAGTCGTTCGGTGCGAAGTTCGACATAGGCCGGAATCTTGTACACCGAAAGTGACTTCTTACAGTGTTCGTGCACGTCGAGATCAGTGATGTTGGTGTCGGAGGCAATCACGATGATTGCCTTTACTTCTTGGCCGAGAATGTCGTGGTCGACGCCAATCACCGCTGTCTCGATAACGCCGGCCATCTCCTCGATGCAGTTTTCGATCTCAAACGGATAGATATTTTCGCCGCCGCGAATGATGAGATCGCGCTTGCGTGAGGCGATATAGATGCAGCCTCCCTCAATGCGGCCGAAATCGCCGGTATTGAACCAGCGACCGGGAAAGAATGCTTCGGCGTTGGCGGAAGGGTGGCGCCAGTACTCGGTCATGAGCAGTGGGCTACGTACGCAGATGTTTCCTTCGCCGCCTTCGGGAAGTTCATTGCCTTCATCGTCCATGATCTTCACTTCACAGGTTGGAAGCGCCGGCCCGATGCATTCGGGAGAAACCTCGAGCATCCAGTTGGGTGCGAACGAAACAAGTGATCCGGTTTCGGTAGAGCCGTACCCGGTTGACATGGTGTGGTCGAGGTGGGGAAAGCGATTGGCAAGACGGCGCATGATCTCGGGAGTGGTTGCCGAGCCACCCATTCCAACCGACATCACCTGTTGCGGCGGAATCTCGGCACAACGAGGGCTATCGAGCAAGCGAAGGATGTGTGTGCCCGTACCGCCGATGATGTTGACCTTGTTTTCGATGATGAAGTCGATGACATCGTCAGCTTCGAATCGAGTGAGGAACCACGCTCCTGTTGAACCAGTCTGAAGGCCATTGACTGTTGCACCGAGACCGGAAACATGGAACGAGGGGAACACCACGAGTCGGATGGGAGGCGGTCCTTCAGATGGTCCTCGACCGGCCATGACCATGCCGCGAGCGCCAAGGAAATTCTGCAGAGTTGTGTAATGGACAACGCTTCGGTGTGAAAGCACCGCTGCTTTTGGACGACCGGTTGTGCCGCTTGTGAAAATGAGGATGGCGGCATCATCTTCGTCGATGGAGTTGGCGGGAATAGATGCTTCGGGGGCATACGCCAGCATCATTTCAAGGTCTTCGTCGAGATCGAACCGGGGGATCGTGATGTCACTAGAAAGTCGCGCGGCTCGCTTGACATCGAATAACAGCAACTTTGGCTCGGTGAGATCAATTGCGTGCTGCATTTCTGATTCGGTCCACCAGCCGTTCATGGCAACGGTGATTGCTCCCATCGAAAGACAGGCCCAGAACGAGACAATCCAGCCGTAGGAATTCGCTCCACAGATGGCGACACGGTCACCGTGGCCGATTCCGTGTTCACGCTGCAGCCACGAAGCAACCGACGCGACGTCAGATTCGAACCCAGCAAAGGTGACTCGCCGGCCATCGCTGAAGATCATGGATTCGCGATCGCCAAACTCGAATGAGTTGATGAGAATTTCGCGCAGTGAACGGGCGCGGTTGCGCAAGACGCCCATGGTTTCGCCACGCACGTCTTCTTGGACAACTTCGAATGGAGCTCCAGGACTGATGAGGCGCGCAGTGGCCTCGTGAAGTGCAGCGAGTTGCGGCAATGTGTGGGCGGGGCCGGTCTCAGTCACGTTTCCTCCAGATTGATGGCGTCCTGCGTGACAGGAGCCAATGCGTGGGCGATGCTAGCGGTCTATGACCGGAATGCTTGAAGGGAAAGTTGCGCTCATCAGCGGATGCGGGGCCGGGATCGGAGAAGCTGCAGCGCGGCTGTTCGCCGAGAACGGAGCGACGTTGTGGCTCAACGATCGACGAGACGACGCACTTGATCGCGTCGTGAATGATCTGCTCGCGACCGGGGCAAACGTGAGTGGTGTCGCCGGAGATATGAGTGATCCGATGTTCGTGAACTCATGGGTCCAAGGCGCGGTCGATGCCTATGGCCACATTGATGTGCTTTACAACAATGTCGGTGTGTCTCGTTCGGGGTTGATCGGCGACCTCAGCGATGCAGACTGGCGGTTTCAGCAGTCGGTCACACTCGATTCGGTGTTCTACGCCACACGTGCGGTGATCCCACACATGATCGCCAACACCGGGGGATCGATCGTGAGCATGTCCTCGGGTGCTGGCATTGGCGGTAACTACAACCTTGGTGGCTACGCCGCAGCAAAAGCAGGCGTGATCAATCTGATGGAAACGGTTGCCACGGAATACGGTGCTCATGGAATTCGAGCGAATGCTGTCACGCCAGGCCCGACAGCCACGGCGCCACTTCTCGACTATCTGGCAACGCAGCCTGGTGGCGTCGATGCACATGTAGCTGATCTGGATTTGAATCGACTTAGCGAGCCCGAGGAAGTTGCTCAGACAGTTTTGTGGCTTGCGTCGGATTTCTCATCGAACATCACCGGTATCTGTGTGCGCAGCAATATCCGTGCGGCAAGTCGCCGTCCGCACGGATCCTGAGGGGAACAACGACATGGCATCGAATGAAAGCGTGGAACTGACAGCGTGGCGCGACTTCTGTCGTCGACTCGAAACTGTCGGCGAACAGTTGATGTCCGAACCATTTCCCGTCGACGCTGCGGTGCGAGCTGAGGGTTATGACCACATGGCCGAACAGGTGCTGTGCTGGTTGGGATGGTCTATTGGTTTTCCGAATGCTGCTCGTCCGTTCTTTATGCGCCAGAACGATCTGGTTACGCAATGGGGTGGCCCGAATGCCGACAATGCCTATCGGCACGCGCGCATCGATCACACCAAGCGGTATCGGGTGAGCGGTCGCATGCATTCGTGCGAAGAGTTCATCTTGGCGATGCGGGCCGGATTCATGCATCAGGAGAAGTGGGGAACACTCGCCGAGCACAACGGAAGCGATCTCGGAATCGGCAAGGGCGATGAGTTTGAGTTCTTCCTCGGTGGCGATGGCACCGAACCAGGTTGGTTGCCAATTCCTGAAGGTGCAGTCATGTGCTCACTTCGCGAGTACTACTTCGAATGGACCGAGGATGAACCGGCAACGTTCACTATTGAATGTCTTGATGGTCCGGATCATTTGCCTCGAGTAACTGCCGAGGACTTTGCGGCAAAGGTTGCCGATGCGGCTGCCGGAGTCGAACGTTCGATGACGTACTGGAACCAGTACATGATCGATCAGCGGGCAATGCGCGAAGACAACTCGTTCCAAGGTTCTTTCGCACAGGAAAAGGGTCTTGCTGCGGCTCGCTATGGATTCTGTTTCTGGGATCTTGGTCCCGATGAAGCGCTCATCATTGAAAGCGAAGCTCCCGATGCGCGTTATTGGAGTTTGCAGCTCTATCCCGAGGGCTGGTTTGAACTGGCTGATCCGGTTGAACGCATCACGAGCTTGAACGACCGCCAGTTTCGAATGTCCGACGACGGACGCCTTCGTGCGGTGGTGTCGCATCGCGATCCGGGCGTCGATAACTGGCTCGATGCTGGTGGGCGTGAACGTGGTCTCTGCACGCTGCGGTGGTTCTGGCCCCTCAGCGACGACGCCCCTGAACCAACCGCGCGACTCGTTCACGTCGATGAGGTGTGGGACGGTCTGCCGCCTGACACCGTTCGAGTATCGATGGAAGAACGCTCAGTGCTTCTTGAATCTCGCCGTCGCCACTTGGCGTGGCGTTTCCGCACTTGAGTGTTACGGGCGCATGATGCCGCCACCGTCGACCGAAATGGTCTGGCCGGTGACATAGCGACTTCCATCGCTCAATAGGAACGCAACTGCGGGACCAATGTCGTCAACGGCGTCGCCATCGCGACCGACGGGGTTGTCGTCGTACATCGACGCGAATGCTGCTTCACGCGCTGGGTCAGAACCGGCGACGGGAGCGCGGTGACCAGCTGACGCGGGCAGAACGCAATTCACCGTGATTCCGTCCCGGCCCCATTCGCGAGCAGCAGTGCGAGTGAGTGAACGGATTGCTTCATTCGATGCTGCGTAGGGGCCGTAACCCGCAGCTCCGGTGAGACCCATCGAGGTTCCCATGGTGACAATGCGGCCCCAGTTGTTTGCGGCCATGTGCGGTTGCGCTGCTTGCATCAGCCACAGTGCACCCTTGGGGCCAGTATCA
>CAIPQK010000112.1 GCA_903867185.1 uncultured Candidatus Nemicrothrix sp.
GCAGCCGTGAGTCCGGCCATCCCCGCGCCGATTACTACGACACGCGGCCGACTCACCTCAGAGACCGCGGTTGGTCTCTGCAAGTCCCAGTTTTACCTGTGCGGAATCGATGTAGGTCTTCTCGCTGATGAACGCGTGCTGCGTACCGGTGTAGATGTCACGGAATGCGCGCTCGAGACGGCTTCCTTCGCGAATTGCGGTAGTACCTGCAGCGAGGTGGGCCCACTGTGCAACCTCGCGGCTGGCTTCGGTTGCATAGGTCGCGGCAATGCGCATGTCGGCGCGCATATCGACAGTGAGTTCTCCGCCCTCAGCGACAACTCGCTCGGCATCCGAATAGGTGTCGACAACAAGCTGTCGAGCAGCGCGCCACATGCCGAGATGATGTGCATAACCACGCTGGAACGTGGTCTTGTGCACAAGAGTCTCCATATCGCCCATACGCGCTTTCACTTTCGCAAGTTCAGCAACGTCGTCGATCATGCTCTTTGCAACACCAAGCGCCCACGCTGCGTGGCCCGCTGCGGTGATTGCCATGAGGCCCATTCTGAATGTGGGTGAACTTCCGCGATGCGGTGTGCGTTCAAAGAGTTCGAAGACGCGATGATCGGGAACAAATAGATCGGTGACGTTGTAGTCGTACGAACCTGTGCCCTTCAGGCCTTGCACATGCCAACCATCGGTGAAGTTGATGTCGTCACGATGAACCACTGCGGCGAGAAGCAGGATCTCTCCGTTGGCATCGAACATGAAGTTGCCGTCATCGATGGGGAGGAATCCTGCGCACACAAACTCAGAATGACCAGTGCCGGAACCGAAGTTCCATGTACCGCTGATCTTGTAGCCGCCTTCAACCTTTTGCCCTTGACCGTTCGGTGCGAACTGTCCGCCCATAGTCACGCGCTCGCCGCTACCGAACGTTTCGGCGAAACCCGAATCGGGAAGGTACGCAGCAACAGCTGCGGCTGACGGGAGGTTCGCTATGCCGATCCACCCGAACGAACCGTCGAGTTCGGCCATAGCCTGCCAAGTGTTGATCATGTCGGCGAAGGAGGGCTCTGAACCACCTGCTTCGGCGGGGTTCAGGTACGACATAAGACCGCATTCCCACATCGCATCGACCACCGCTGGGGTCATGGTGCGATTTGCCTCGCAGGCCGAGGCTTCGGAGAGGACAAGCTCCGCCATCGAATCGACGAGTGAGGTTCCTGAGTCAGTCAAAGTCATATCCGCAATGTAGGCGGAGTTCCGATCCCCGCAAAAGCAACGAGATCCGCTCTAGCGGTGCCGCCACCGATGCGCCTTGAACCTCGGTCCCAATTTGAGGGTCTGTCGATGCTCCTGGTCATTGCAATGGCACACTGAGCCCGTGATCGATCCCGCAATCAAACGATGTCTCGGACAAATGATCAAGGGCGTGCAGGTTGTCGCCGCCACTCATGACGGCCTCACTCGGGCCTACACCTCACACTGGGTCACTCAGGTTTCGTTTGAAGAACCCGTTGTCATGGCCTCGCTCTCGAAGAAACACGACACTTGGCCCGTTCTCCAAGAAAGCGGCGCATTCACGGTTTCGATTCTTGCCGCCGACCAAATCGCTGAGGGTCAGTACTTCAGTTATCCAGGCCACAAGATGCGCTACTCGGCATCAGAGTTCCTTGGAGAGATCGATGGCCACCCCGTGGTTCCCAATTGCATCGCTTGGTTCACTTGCGATGTCTTTGACCAGATCAGCTTGATCGATCACGAGCTCGTCTTTGGTCGAATCACAGCTTCTGGTGAAGGTCGCCTCAAAGCACCTCCGCTTCTCTACTCAAGTCGTCATGGCTGGCGCGTCACCGGCGACAAAGCGCGTGAGCCCGGCGTCTCAATACGCGATCAACTTTTGTCGCGGATCGTTGATGACACAACGACAGAGTCGGCCACATGAATATTCCCGCCGAACAACGACCATTGATCGATCACAATGTGCACACCCACGAACTTCCCGCGCTGCCACAACGCGAGTCACGAATCATTGCGTCACAGTGGATCGAAGCCCCAAACGAAATCAAGACACTCGGCCAAGACCTTCAGGGCGAACCTGGATATCTGCGACGAATCGGCGTCTACCTACTTTGGCGCGCGGGTCCGGCAGTGCGCGCACGTGCCCGCTACGGAGCCGTTGACAGCACGGACCTCAAACGCATCTGGACGTTTGAATTAGATGCCGATGGAAACGGTGACGGGCTCGGACCCGACGGGATCATTCACAGTCGATTCCGTACATGGAAGGAGTCGTTGCGAGATGACCCGGGATTTGGATCCGAGCCCAATGAGACGAACTAGCTTTTTGTCACCAGCGCGCCGGGGAAGTCGCCCGCGGCACGGAACTCATCGAGATGTGCGTGGTAGTTCAGAAGACTTCCCGCGTACACAAGGCCCTTTGCGGCCTTTTCGTCTGGTGCTGACATTTCGTTGTTGAAGTAACCCGGCGTGCAGGTGGCGACGTACTCGGCACCGTTGCCGATCGCTCCGTACAGCACCATGAGCCAACCTTCTTCGGCTTCAGGAGTTGCTTCAATCGTGGCGATGCCCTGGTCATTGCACGCCTTAATGAGTTCGGCAACGTGACGAGCCGAACGACCAAGGAAATGAACAAAGTTGGTTCCGAATCCAGCCTGCACGAGGCTGATCACCATCATGTTGGGGAAGCCACCTGACAAGACGCCATGGAGCGTATGGGCGCCATGCGACCATGACTCGTTGAGAGTCACGCCATCGCGACCAACGGGGTCGAAACCAACGCGTGCGTCGAGATCGGTGTTGACCTCGAAGCCCGAAGCAAACACAAGGCAGTCGATCGGATACTCAACACCGCCGACAACGACACCAGTTTCGGTGACGCGCTCGATGCCTTTGCCTTCGGAATCAACGAGGTGCACATTTGGCTTGTTAAACGACGGCAGATATTCGTCGTGGAAACAGACGCGCTTGCAGTTCTTACCGTAATAAGCCTTGAGTTTTTCGGCGGTTTCTGGATCGTCAATGATTGTGTCGACTCGGCGGCGAAGCTTTTCCATCGTCTTGAAATCGCTGAGTTCCATTTCGGCAAGATGCTCAGGAGATTCAACAGCGGCCTGAGTATTGCGCCACATGACATCGGTCCAACCATCGTTGACGATATCGACCTCGGGCATGTCGCCGGTGACTGCTCGAGTGAAGTTCACGATGCGTTCTTGCTGCCAACCGGGCTTAAGGCTCTTAAACCAAGCTTCGTCAGTCGGCCCGTTTCCTCGAACACCGACAGCACTTGGCGTGCGCTGGAAGACAAACAGATCCTGTGCTGCTTCAGCAAGCTTCGGAACGGCCTGAACTGCAGTGGCGCCAGTTCCGATGATGCCGACACGCTTGTCGCCAAGCTTGTCCATGAATTCGCGCGGGCCGCCGCCGGTGTAGTCGTAATCCCAACGGCTGGTGTGGAACATGCGTCCCTTGAACTTCTCGATACCAGGAATGCCGGGAACCTTCGGCTTATGAAGAATTCCGCCGGCGATGACGATGTACTTCGAACTGATCTTGTCGCCACGTGAGGTCGTGATGTTCCAACGGTTGGTGCTGTCATCCCAGACTGCACCGTTGATGATTGTTTGGAACAGCGCGTGCTCATAGAGATTGAACGTGCGTCCAAGGAGTTGGCAGTAGCCGAAGATTTCCGGCGCACTCGCGTAACGCTCGGTGGGCATGTAGCCGGTCTCTTCGAGAAGCGGAAGGTAGGTATAGGAGTCGACGTCGCACATGCAACCGGGATAACGGTTCCAGTACCAGGTGCCACCAAAGTCGCCGCCCTTTTCCACGATGCGGAAATCAGTGATGCCGTTGTTCTGCAGATCGACGCCAGTGAGCATGCCCGCGAATCCGCCGCCGACGATGACGACCTCGGTCTCTTCAGTGATGGCATCGCGAGTGAAGTTCGGATCGGCGTAGGGATCTTGGTCGAGTTCTTCGAACTGTTCCTTCAAACCTGAGAATTGCTTGAGGCCGTCGGTACGCAAACGTTTGAGTTGCTCTGCGGCGTACTTCGCCCGAAGTTCCTCGACCGAAACTTCAATGCCTTCGTTCTGCTCTGCCATTTCTGATTCCCCCTAGAGAACTGACTTGCGACGTCTACGACGTGAGTCGACATTGTGGCAGATCTACAGGATCTGTTCCTGTTTGGATGTGGCGACGGTCTGACCTGTCGCTAATCGCCCAAACTCGCCAATTACCGCATTGCGTTTTTTACGAAGTCCTCAAGGCCATGGCCTTTCTGGAGGCGATCGCCGGCATGGAAGCTGCCACGAAGGTGGCGGCGAATCCCGCCCGGTGGATCTTCGGTTGCCCGCGCCGCCGAATGCCAAAGATGGGCATCGTGCAGGAGCACGTCTCCACGATCCACATAGACCGCTACCTCGCCGGGGACCTTTTCGAATCCCACGGGCATCCCTTCGGCGTTGTGGAGATGGCTCCCCGGCAGCACACGCAAAAACCCATTGGCCGGCGAAGTCCCATCGATATGAATCGTGAATGCGACAGATGGCCAGATAGTGAGGTGTGGTCCCGATTGCCAATCTGAATGCCAACCAATTCGCGAGTAACCCGAATCTTTTCCGGGGCGAGCGTCTTGATACACAACCCCGAACCGCTCGTAGTCGAGCAGCCACATGTTCTCGCCCAAGAGTCGTCGCATTGACTCGACAATCACCGGCGCATGAACCGCGACGTGAGCGAGATCCGAGCATTCAGTGATGTGGCAGACGTAATGCGCAAACGGCTCCCCTTCAATCAACGCGTCGGGATCATCGAGGATCACGGTTCCGTGTTTCTCGTCCATTGTCCCGGTGAGGAGTTCCGACTGCTGCTGCTGCATCTCTTGTTCAAGTGCAACCAGTTCCGCGTCTGAATACACGTTGCGGATTCGCGCAAAACCCCAGCGATGGAAGAACTCGATGATGTCGTCAATCTCATGGGGATCAAAAACAGCAAGCTCCGGCAACATAACGAAGCGGCCGTCATCAATTTGATCGAGATGTTGTTCCCTTGATTTCGGATTTGGATGCGATGGCGTTGTCATGACTTCTTCACCGTTCGAAACGTGAGATTAATTCGCTCGCCCACTGGCTTTTTTGTCTTCGGAACTCGATGTTGCCATAGTGCTTGTGTCGTTCCTCGCATGATGACGAGATCGCCGTGATGTAGATCTAACTCGATTTTCTCTGCATGGTCATCTGCACGTCGTAGATCGAAGCGACGAGTAGCGCCAAGACTTAGAGAACCGATGACCGGCATTGGCCCAAACTCTGATTCGTCGTCGGCATGCCAATCCACTCCGTCATTGCCGTCTCGGTAGAGGTTGCAGAGAACCGAATTGAATGTTGGTCCTGCGTGTTCACTCACAAGATCCCTTAGCGCTGAGAGTTCTTCGGACCAAGGGTCAGGATCATGGTGAATGCCGGAGTAGGTGTAGTCGAGGCCCTCATCGGCAACCCACGATTCGAGCCGAGGCACTGCGACCAGCTCACCAAACATCCGGAGATAGTCCTGTCGCCAAGCAACACGTTCACGAAGCGCCACGAACGCAGCATCGGCGGCGATGGGATCAACAGCGTTACGGACGAGGGTGACGTCGAGTCCGGGACCCTTGGGGTGTTCATCGAACAACGCCGGCTGACCGGTCATCACCCCTCCTCCTTATCAAGCGACTTTCCTCCCAACGATAGGTTCACCCCACCGCTGATGAGCGGCTGGAAGTACGGTGAAGGTATGACTTTTCCGAATCGACCACCTGAGGGCGACTGGTGTGGCACGCAGTTCTTGAAGTTTGAACGCGAAGGCTCGATCGCCGTGCTCACTGTCGATCGTCCCCTCCGACGCAACGCGATGACACCCGCGATGTATTTCGGCGTCCGCTACGCCGTCGACCACGTCGCGAAGTCTGACGATCTCGCGGCACTTGTCATTACTGGAACCGGAGATGTCTTCATCCCCGGTGGCGACCTCGGTGGCGACCAAGAAGACGGTTGGGCCGACCTCGCCAATCTGCTTCATATGGACAACGTCCCATTCGACGCGATTCGAAATGCATCCAAGCCTGTGGTCTCGGCAGTCAACGGCATCTGTCAAGGCGGAGGGCTCGTCATCGCGATGCTTTCGGATGTCGCCGTCGCTTCCACGAACGCAAC
Source organism: uncultured Candidatus Nemicrothrix sp. (assembly GCA_903867185.1). GTDB lineage: Bacteria > Actinomycetota > Acidimicrobiia > Acidimicrobiales > Acidimicrobilacustridaceae > Acidimicrobilacustris. The sequence continues at coordinate 6,201 of CAIPQK010000112.1, forward strand.
CTTCCGTACGCCCGAGTTGCTTCGTGGAATTGCCGACACGTCCTATGCCGCGATACTTCCCGGGCAGATCGGGATTCCTCGCGCTCGCGACATGCTCATGACCGGCCGAGCCATCGATGCGGCCACTGCAGAGTCTTGGGGCCTTATTACGCGGGTTGTGTCGCCTGGCGCTGAACTCGCCGAAGCGATCGATATCGCGAAACAAATTTCCCGCGGAGCACCGGGGGCACGCAACATCGTCAAGCGCGAGATCAACCGCCAATACGAAAACTACGACCGCATGTCGATGACCGAATCGCTCTACGGCCCCGAAGCTCTTGAAGGTTTCAACGCGTTCAAAGAACGACGCAACCCGTCATGGGTTCCTGAAGACCTTCGCACCGAAGGCCGCCTCTGATCCCGACCGGGATCAGTCTCGAAGATGCGAGCATCACTCGGTGAGATCGAAACGGCGCTCGTTTCGCTCGCGCGTTCCCTTGCAATAGATACAGGCGTTTCGAGCATCGAGGAACTTCCTCCGTTTGCCGATGCTGACAAGGCATGGAGTGCGCTCGAAACAAGCGGGTTGCTCAGCCTTCGCAACGACGGTGGTTCGGTTCTCGATCTGATTCTTTGTGCGGAACAATTTGCAGCAACGCTAAGCGCGTCACCCTTTCTCGGAGCAGTCCTCGGCCGTGAACTCGTCGGGCCAACAAGCGACCGCATCGTTGCCAGCCTTGATGGCCACATCGCTCCCGATGCGCTCGGTGCTGAGAAGGTTGCGTTCGTTCGCGTAGGTCACACTCACCTAACCAATTCGGATTCGGTGATCCAGACCGCCGATCGGTCTCGGGTCGCGATGACAACTGCGTCGTCTGATGTCACATCGATCAGTGCCGCAGACGAAGCGGGTTTCCTTGCCCTCACGCAACTTCTTTTAGGCGCTGATCTTGTGGGCAATGGAATCGCTGCCATCGAAGACGCTGTTTCCTATGCATGCGAGCGTGAGCAATTCGGCGCTCCAATCGGCAGTTTCCAAGCCCTACAGCATCTTCTTGCTGATGCATGGGTTGATCTCGTTGCTGCGCGTAACGCACTTCGGTCAGCGGCATGGAAACTCGGGAATGGCACAAGTGATGCGCACTCGGCGGCCGCTCGCGCATCGCTCGTTGCTTCCGAAGCCGGCGTTGGTGGTTGCGAGACTGCCACCCAGGTTCTTGGCGGGATAGGACACACGTGGGAGCACCTCGCTTCGGTCCGTCTTCGACGCGCGCTCATGTCACGAGCGCTGCTGCCAACACCTTCCGACGAGCTGCTCTGCGCACGAATTGGCGTCACCCCTTCTGGCATTGCTCTCGCTGACGGCTTCGACCTTCGCGATGACGTCGTAGAAGCGTCATTCCGTGCACGCCTTCAATCCTGGCTTTCGACAAATCCGGTCATTACCGATTGGCACCGGCAACTCGCGGCAGCTGGTTTCGTAGGCGTTTCGATGCCAACCGAAGCGGGTGGTTTCGGACTTCCCGTGACCTGTGAAGCCATCGTTTCAGAGGAACTCGGCGACAACGGTTTTCCTTCACCTCCAGCAATCGCACACCTTGCCCATGCACTCGCCGAATTCGGAACCACCGAACAGCGAGAGGTGCACCTCGCACGCATGCTCGACGGTTCTGTTCGTTGGTGCCAGGGCTTTAGCGAACCCGGAGCCGGTTCCGACCTCGCGGCACTCCGAACTCGGGCAAACATCGACGGAGACGATTTCGTAATCAACGGCCGCAAGATCTGGACAAGTGAAGCCGCTCAGTCCGAGTGGATTCTTTTGCTGTGTCGAACCGACGAACATCCACATCGCGGACTTTCGGTACTTCTTCTCCCCCTTACTTCTCCCGGAATTGAAGTGTCGACCATCGTCACGGCCTGGGGATCTGAGGAATTCGCCGAGGTGTCATTTACCGATGTGCGTGTGCCGAAGTCTGCTCTTCTTGGTGTCGAAGGTCAGGGCTGGGAAATCGCCATGTCGTTACTTGCCGTCGAACGCGGGCCAGCTGATATCGGTTGGATCTCAAAGTTCCGCCGAATAGCATCTGCCCTACTCAGCGATCCGATCATCGCAAGTCGGCCCGACGTGCAACGCGTTGCGGCATGGATCGAAGCACTCGATGCCACCGTTGCCGTCACATTGACTGATCGACGAAATGGCACATTCGACTCAACCTCGGGATCGATCGACAAACTCCTGATGACCAAGGTCGACCAACTTCTTCATGACATCGCACTTCAATCAGATTCTCAGGCGCTTTTCCAAGAGACAAGCGAAGCGCTCGAGCGCTACCTTTGGGCGCGTGCGGCAAGCGTGTTTGGCGGAACAAGCCAAATCCAGAAGAACATCGTTGCTCAGCGGATCCTGGGACTTCCGCGAATCTGACGTTTCGTTCAGCCACGAACCAGATCGACGGCGTCGCGAACCTTATCTTTCTGAATTTTTCCCATCGGATTGCGTTCAATCGCTTCGACGAAAACGATTTCCTCTGGGCACTTGTACTTGGCCAACCCGAGCGAGATGCAATGTTCGGCGAGCCCAGAAACATCAAGAGAGCCACCCGGAGCAAGAACGATTGCGGCACACACGCGCTCGCCGGTCCTGGAATCGGGAAGCCCAATGACCGCAACATCCGCAACTGACTCATGGAACAGAACGGCTTCTTCAACTTCTGTTGCTGAAATGTTCTCGGCATTGCGAATGACGACATCTTTCAATCGGCCAACGATACGAATTCGGTCATCGTCCGAAATTTCAGCTAAGTCACCGGTTCGAAACCAGCCGTCGTCTGTGAATGCTGCAACGTCGAGAGATTCGTCAACGTATCCAAGGAAACATTGGGCGCCTCGTAGCTGAAGCTCGCCATCGATAACACGGGCCTCAACTCCTGGTCCGGCGGGACCGACATCGCGACCAACTTCTGGGCCATCAAACCATTCACACGTGCAGTTCGGAACTTCAGTAAGTCCGTAGGCCCCAACTACACCCGCTACGCCAAACGTGTCGATGAGCGCTTGATTGACGTCTCCGGGAATCGGAGCTCCACCACCCACACATCCGCGCACGTTCGGAAATAACGAACCGCCCTCGTGGCGATGTTCCGCTTCAAGGAATGCGCGGAAAAATGGAACGGCAGAACCCAACATTGTCGGTTTGTGTGTTGCCATGCGGTCGGCGGTCGTCGCCGGATCGAAGACGTCGAACAGCACAAGACGAACACCGGTATTGAGTGAGGTCACCAACATCGCGATTCCACCGATATGAGAAAATGGCCATGCGATGGGGTACACATCGTCTGGCCCGAATCCCAAACGTTCCGAAAGCGACGCGGCCGATGCCATGGCGGACTTGTCGGTATGGCGAACGCCTTTCGGCGCTGCCGTTGTCCCTGAGGAGAAATAAATCCAGCGACCGTCATCGTTCGTACTTGGTGCTGTTGGAAGCGCCGACGGATCACCCTGAGGCAATCGCAATGGCGTCGTCGCTTCAACCAACACTTCGTAATCCGCAGTCCAAGAGCGAAGCCCAAGTTCATTCGCCATCACTGCATGGCCGAACCCACGCCAACGATCGGGGACGATTAACAGATCGGTTCCGATCTGACTAGCGATATGTCCAACTTCCGCGTGGCGGAGCATTGAGATAATTGGATTCTGAACAACTCCAAGCCGCGCGCACGCGACGAGCATGACCACCGCCTCAAGCGTGGTCGGAATCTGCCATGAAACGACGCCACCAGGAACGACGCCAAGTTCGACAAGGCCTGCAGCGACCCGTTCAGCGGCATCACGAAGTTCGACGGTGGTGAGCGAACGACCGTAATCATCAGCAGCGACCACACGATCGGGGTGCTGCTGCGCAGTCGAGTTCACAAAGTCCCAGAACGTCTCAGCCATTTGGTCAGACTGCCACGTTCGGTCAGGCGGCGAACAAACCTCATTTCACGGCTGTTTCGTTCGAGCTGTGACCTATCAAGGGCTTGTCTCAAGGAGATACATTGAGCAGTCGCCCAACTGGAGTCCTCCGTGAGACTTGACCAACCCATCATTCGACTGCCGATCAGCACCGATATCGAGGCCCTTATCGCCGAGATCAGTGCGATCCCTGAAGACGTCTGGCGTCCCCATCCTGAAGGTATGCCCGGCAACAGCGCCCTACCTCTGGTTTCCGTCATGGGCGATCCAACCAACGATTCCGTCGTAGGCCCGATGCGACCGACACCGCATTTGGAAACACTGCCGTCAGTCATAAATGTCATGGCGGGGCTGACCGGACTCGGCTGTCCAATTGGTCGCACCCGATTGATGCGAATCGACATCGAATCAGAAGTGAAATCGCATGTCGACACCAATCGCTATTGGTGGGACCACCTTCGTGTCCACATTCCGATTATCACCGACCCCGCCGTGCTGTTTCACGTTGATGATGAATCAGTGCACATGGAACCGGGCAGTTGTTGGGTGTTCGATACATGGCAACCTCACCGGGTAGAGAACCCAGTAAATGCTCCGCGTATTCACTTAGTCATCGACACTGTTGGCGGTGCCGGTTTTTGGTCGCTCATCGACAGGCAGACGGGAGCGCTTGACCCCAATTCACCACTCCCCGCGCTGCAAAAGGTCAACGCAATTGCGTTTGAAACTGCGAACCAACCATCAGTGATGCCCTCTGCAGAAATCGACCAAACGCTCGCCAACGTTCTTCACCAGTTCGCCGAGGTTGACCTCGATAAGGCGGTTGCACTCGACCAAGCGCTCATTTCTTTCCGACGTTCTTGGAAAGCATGCTGGTCTCACTTTGGCGACAACCCTCAAGGGTTTGATTCATTTGACAAACTCCGCGATGAAGCCGACGCGGTCGTCGACCTCATCGATGATCAACTTCCCAATACGGTGAAAGTCAACGAAGCAATCCGTCAACTGGTGCTTCGTCCATCACTTGCGCGCGAAGCATTAAGCGGTTCCCCGCAGGTTGCACCTGCGACCGATCCCGGCGCTCTAGCGGCCACAGCAGCACCCACTTCAGCGCAGCCGCCGCAATCCACTTCGCCAGCAGTGCCTGCGGCAAAACAAATTGGTGAACCGATCACTCTTGATCGTCCCGTGTTCATCATCTCCTCGCCTCGTTCGGGCAGCACGATGTTGTTCGAAGCAATGATGCGAGCAAAAGAGTCCTACACAATTGGCGGCGAAAGCCATCAACTCATCGAAGCGTTTGCCGCACTCGCTCCTGCTGCACATGGGTGGGATTCAAACCGCCTCACCGTGGATGACATCAGCCCAGAAATCGTTGAGAAACTCAGTGGCTCTTTTGTACGTAGGTTGAAAAATCGTGACGGCGAGCCGGTGCAGCCCGGCTCAGTTGTGCGCATGATCGAAAAAACTCCGAAGAACTCGCTGCGCATTCCATTTCTTGCTGCTGCATACCCAGACGCGAAATTCGTCTACTTGTGGCGTGACCCGCGTGAAACCATCAGCAGCATGCTTGACGCTTGGCGCTCAGGACGCTTTGTCACCTACCCCGATCTGCCGGAATGGACAGGAGACCGCTGGTCGCTACTACTGACTCCTGGTTGGCGCGATCTCATCGGGAAATCACTTCCCGAAATTGTTGCCAATCAGTGGGTAACGGCAACGACAATGATGCTCGATGACCTTGAAGCACTCGATCCCGACCGTTGGTGCGTCACGAGTTATTCAGCCCTACTGGCGGATCCCGATGCGGAACTCTCCCGTCTTTGCGCCAATCTCGATCTCACCTGGGATACCGAGACCGGCGGCGAACTTCCAATTTCGGCAACCACGCTTGAGGCACCGCAGCCCTCAAAGTGGGAGCGCAACGCCGAAGAGATGAAGAAAGTCTGGGACATCGTCGATCCCGTAGCGGTTCGTGCGCACGATGTCTTCGCCGACCCGCCGCCCATTCAACCTTCGAAAACTCGATCTGCTGAAGCAGTGAAGGTTGGGCTCACTGAAGAACCCGATGGCGCTATCCCCACGGATTTCTCAAGTGTGTTTACCGGTTCGTTTGCCAGCATCCTTGAGGCGGCGAATTGTTCTCTCGCCATCACCACCTATCAGAGCGGTCGGCTTGTTCTTGTTCGCCGTGACGGCGACAAGGTCAATACCCACCTCCGCTACTTTGCGAGCCCGATGGGTGTCGCGGTGCAAGGCGCAAAGTTGGCGCTCGGCACCAAGACCACCGTGTGGGAGTTCTGGAACCAACAGGCTGCTGCGTCAACCATTGACCCTGAAGGTCGTATCGACGCGTGTTACATGCCTCGTCGTGGTCACACCACGGGTGACATTCGGATTCATGATCTTGGCTACGACGCCGACGGCCAACTTTGGGCTGTCGCAACACGCTTCTCCTGCTTGGTCACGTTCGACCGCGAAAATTCCTTCGCGCCGCAGTGGAGGCCGCAGTTCATTTCCGGATTGTCTGCCGACGACCGCTGCCATCTCAACGGGTTGGCCATGGTCGATGGCCGACCGAAATACGTCACCGTTCTTGGCATGACCGATACGCCCAACGGTTGGCGCGACGACAAAGCCGCTGGTGGCGCGATTCTCGACATTGACGGCGGGGCTCCAATCACTGTCGGCTTGTCGATGCCTCACTCGCCGCGCTGGCATAACGGCAAATTGTGGGTGCTTGAGTCTGGCCGCGGCGCACTCTGCACCGTCGATGTTGAAACCGGTGAACGCGAAACCATCGCGATTCTCCCGGGCTTCACCCGAGGTCTTTCCTTCGTTGGAAACATCGCGTTTATCGGTCTCTCAAAAGTTCGAGAAACCGTGTTTGACGGTTTGCCAATCACGCAAGCCGATACGCCTCGCGAATGCGGAGTGTGGGCAGTCGACATCAACACCGGCTCCATCGTCGGCTTTATGCGGTTCGAAGGCTCAGTTACCGAACTCTTTGAAGTCGCAGTACTTCCCGGCACACTTTGGCCCGAACTCGTCGAACCAGGCGCAGAAGCAACGAACGACGCGTTCGTGTTGTCTGACGAAGCGTTGAAAGATGTGATTCAACCAGCCAAAAAGGCTGACTGAGTTTTAATCTTCAGCGAGAACGAGGTCGACGCGTTCGCCGGCGTCTTCCATCGTGGTGTTCCACGACACTGCGAGTTCCGACACAAGGATGCGTCGAGCACGGATCTGCATTGCTTTCTCGGCGCTCGAAAGCGATGACTGGCGATCGCGGAGTGCGAGGTTTCGAACAACCTCTGCACATTCGTAGATATCGCCAGACTTCATCTTCTCTTGGTGATTCTTGAATCGACGTGACCAGTTCGTCGGAACGCGAACGTTACGAACGGCAAGCACTGCGAGTACGTCTTCAACTTCTTCTTCAGAAATTGCCTGACGAACACCAAGATCTTCTGCTCGATCTTCGGGCACCGACACCTTGAGGTTGCCGCCGCGCCATGAGTCGTCACCAGCAGCAACTGACAGCTCGAGGTACTTGACCTTCTTGCCATCGACCACTCGAGTCGAGCGACCGGTGACCTCGGCAGTGCCGTGAGCGGGATAGATGACCTTGGAACCGACGGTGAACTTCATGAATGCCTTCCTGCAAACCGGGTCACAAGTATGGCCAATGAAACGAGAGATCACACCATCTCGCCGTGCGACCCTGATTCGAGCCCGTTACTCCATTGAGGGAAACACCCCGGGAACGGAAGAATCCTTGTCTCCAGCCAGTTCCTCGCCGGCCAAGATCGATGCTCGCTCGATGGCCTCGGCCTCTTCCTCAGAGACCACTTCCTCGGTAGATCTTCGCAACGAGGGCCATGCCACCGCTGCAGTGATCAGACACGCAAGGCCACCTGTGATGTAGGTCGCCCTTGGGTCGATGTGCTGGCCAATCCAACCAATGACCGGACCACCGATCGGCGTGGTTCCAATAATTGCCGTGATGTACAACGCCATCACGCGGCCGCGAACCGAGACGGGAGAGGTGAGTTGGAGTGTCGCCGAGTTCATCGTGATGAACGCGACGCTGCCACTTCCGACAAATAACAGAGCGATCGCCATTGTCCAGAACGTCGGCATGAACGCAGCGAGCAGCATCGTTGCCCCAAGGAAGGTCGCAGCGAAACCCAGTCGCCTGTGCGTCGCACGACCAAATCTTGCGATCAGTAGTCCCCCGGCGACTGAGCCAATGCCCATCATCGATGACAGCACGCCATACCCGGTTGCTTCTCGATGAAACGTGAACCTGGCGAAAAGAGGAAGCGCGATCTGATTTTCGTAGGCGAGCATGCCAATCACGACGGTCATCAACATCGGGGTACGCAAACGCGGATCTGCCCAAACGACTTTCACGCCTTCGCGGATCTGCCCCTTCTCCCGTTTCACCGGAGCCTTCGGCACAAACTCAGATCTACGCATCAGGAGAAGAGCAATCGAAATCCCGAGGAAACTGACCCCGTTCACCAAGAACGGCACCGCGAGTCCGAACGCTGCAATAAGAACACCCGCAATCGCTGGTCCGAAGATACGGGCGATGTTGTTTGCAGTACTTCCGATCCCAACCGCGCTCGTGATGTCATCGGGTCCTACAAGTTCGTAGACAAACGAGGAACGAATTGGCATATCGAATGCGTTAACGGTGCCGAAGGCCGCAGCAAGAGCGAACAAACTCCAGACCGAAATCGTGTCGGTGGCCACCATCACACCTAGTGCCGTCGCGATCGTTGCAGCGAGAACTTGGGTGATCTGCAACATGTGCCATCGGCTATGTCGATCGGCGAGTGTCCCGGCAAATGCGCCAAAGAGGAGCGTCGGGGTGAATTGCGCCGCACTCACGAGACCGAGCATTCCGCCGCTGCCAGTCACTTTGAGAACAAGCCAACCCATCGCGACGGTCTGCATCCAGGTTCCGGCTTGAGACTCAACTTGACCAGTGAGATACAAGCGAAAATTGCGATGGCGAAGAGCGGAGAACCCGCTGCCTTTATTTTTCACAAGTGATCCGCTTGTTGCTTCGAGCTGTGCGAATCCGAGAAACCACTATTGGAGCCTGCGCCACGACCAGAGCAATCGCAGTTGTATACGCAAGGTTCGAAGTCCAAATACCGACAGCTGCGGCTGCTACTGCAATTGCGATCTGCAGCGGCGCAAGGTCGAGGACCAGTAATGCGTGACGAATTCCGGCATAGGCGAGAAAGCCTCCAAGGATCCCTACCGGTAAGAGCCCAAACATTTCTAGAACTTGATCTGAGAAAAATATGCCAAGCGTGACGAGCACTCCGCCCAGCATTGCGTTCATTTTCCAGGTCTGTGCCCCCATACGAACATGAGCGGAAAGCCCGCTTGATCCGTGACACATCGGCATTCCCCCAAATGTTGCCGACACCACATTCCCCAATCCACAAACCAACGCAACCCTCGCCGGCGAAACGCGATCGGCGCGTTCCCCAAATTGCTGATGAGCCAGGTCGCTGACGCCGACAACAGCGTTGCCATAGGTCAACGGGATCTGCGGGATCACGAGCAAGACAAATGCGGTGCCAAAAACTGACCAAGGAGGAAACGAAAATGTCGGGAGATCGATTGACGGCCCGCCAAATGACGGTTGCTCAACCAACAATGTCACGATCACGCCAACGACGACGAGCACAATGCTCAAGACATACCAACGTCGCCACGCGGCAATCATGACCAGGCCAACCGTGAGTGCTGCGAGTAACAGGCCCGTTCTCGACGACGGTGAGTGCACGAAAACCGCTGGTGGTTTGAGCACCAACTTCACGGCAGTCACCACCAACAACCACCCCACACCAAACTGCAAAGCGCGGATTACGGGTTTCGTGAACAACTTGGAAAGCCATGTGGCGAGTCCCGTCAAGGACATGGCGAGCAGCACCACCCCGATTTCGAGACCCGCGGCATGGATCACATCCGGGGCAAGGTGCTGAGCCACTGCGAGAGCAGTCAGGGCCTTGAGCGGCTGCACGGGGAAGGGAATCTGAAATACCAATCCGGCGGTCACGACGAGGAGGCCGGCCATGAGAAGTACCGAACCGACATCGAGACCGTTGACCACCACAAGGGCAGCCGTCAGTGGAACCAAAATTCCGAGATCGGCCAGTGCCCCCGAGACGTCTCCGGTGATGGTGCGAGTCACGGATCGAAACTAGACGAGGTCCCAGTTCCGGGCCGCTACCCAGCCCAGCCCCCTTAATGGGGAATTGTCCGCTTAGGCCGGCGGCCGGATAGGGTGGTCCTACCGATCTGGGCCGCGAAGAAGTGTTCGCAGCCCGGTTGGGCGGATGAAGACGACGGTGGTTGAAGCAGGCCAACGGAGATCTTTGTCGCTCTGGGCTTCCCCATTCCGCCTAGGGCAGCAGGACACGTAGCAGCCGGTTTCCTCGTGGGTGAGGGGCGGAGTGTTGCGGAGCATGACCGGTGCCGACAGGGGATCAGGCACCACGAGCGGACGCACAGGTTGCGTTTGCACGAAACCACCAAGGACGTTTGTGCCTCAAGACGACGAGATCGAACAGATCGAAACAACTGAGCCGGCTGCGGCAAGTTCCAACGCGCCCTCAATCGATGTGCACGGCGCTCGCTTTGAGACGCTCGTCGAATCGGCCGCATGGGGCGAAGCCTCTGCCGAAGATCTTGCGATTCTCGAGGCCCACAACGCCGCATGGCAACGTGTTCTTGTCGAACGACTGAACGACACCGACGAAGCTCTTGACCGGTTGCGTTTGCGCCGGTCACCTGACGATCAACAAGTCATTGCCGACCTCGAGAACGAACAGCGCAAACTCGAACTCGCCCTCGATCGCCTTTTGGGAATCGAACCCGAAGTCGGAGAACTCACCCCTGGTGTTAACGCGCTGCAACTTTCTTGGGTAACCGGCCGCCTCGTGGCATGGCTCGGAGGCCCCGATGCGCCGCCGACAACCGTTGAACAGCTTCGCACGTTCCTCGCAGCAACCGATGCTCCAGAAATGTGGGGCGGCCGTTCGCCCGTCACGCTTCCAAGTGGGGAAAAGACCGTTGCGCTCGAAGCCAACACGAGCGATGTTCTCGGTTGGTTGCTCGCACTTTCCGCAGACCCACCCGAAGAGGAGATCGGTCCCTCCGCTCGGTGGATGTCAATCGTTGCCGCATGGGCGGTTTCTCTCGCTGCACGAGGCGCAATGATCCCGACGTTGCGACGCTCACGTACCGGTCGACGCAACCAAAGTCGAAGTGCATTCGGCGTCACATGGCAGCCAGCTCTTATCGACTCCGAACGACTTCGCGTCATCGGCGATGCAATGCCCGGAGCAGTCGCTGCGCTTTCACCTTCGGTCGACGGGGCCACAATGACTCGCTCTGTCCTCGCGGAAGTTGTCGATGTCATTTGCTTCGATGCAGCCCGCCGCGTCGAAGTTCCGGCTGCTCCCGATGACCCCAAAACAATTGCTGCTGCTGCCGAGTCATTCCTTGCTCGTCTCGACGGAACTGCATTCGAGGTTCCTGCAGGAATCGCCGGAGAACTCACCAACTCAATTGAACGCTGGGCCACACCGGTTCTCTCGCGCAACTACCGCCCACTCATCGTGCAGCTCGATCCCCCCGATTCTGGCGATGCGTGGCATCTCGCCGTTTTTGCTCCCGGCAAGGGCGAACAACTCACCCCCGTTGAAGTTGCGCTCGTGAATGCCGGCAACCAACGACGCGAACTCGAAGGAAACCTTGTTCGCCTTGAACGTCTCTATCCGCCACTTATGCGTCCAGGCAGTATGCGGCGCGGCGAAGTCGTGCTCAGTCAAGAAGAAGCATGGGAATTGATGTCCAAAGTCGGACTCGTTCTTGCCGATGCCGGTTTCGAGATGCGTGTGCCGGCGCTCTCACGCCGCAAGGCCACTCCATCACTGCGCATCTTCGCTGAATCGAACGGGGAAACCTCCGTCGGTGCTCACCAACTCGCGAACGTCAGTTGGACAGCAGTCTTCGACGACATCGAACTCACCGCAGCCGATATCGCGCGTCTAGCGAAAGAAGCACGCCCCTTAGTTCGCGCCAACGGACGATGGGTCGCACTTGATCACGCCGATCTTGCTGCAGCAGCAGAAGCATTAGCCGAGCGAGCAAAGAAGCCACAGATGACCGGCGCAGAAATGTTGCGTCAGGCACTCGGTCTCGACGGTTCTCCGCTTGCTGGTGGCGTTTCCATCGACGGTTCGGGTTGGGCAGCCGACCTCATGGCCAAGGCATCGACTGCATCACTTGCCCCGGCATCGAATCCCGACGGATTCAAGGGTGAACTTCGCAGCTATCAGGCCGACGCATTGGCATGGCTGAAATTCCTCGACACCACCAGCCTTGGGGGTTGCCTTGCCCTCGACATGGGCCTCGGTAAGACACCAACAATTCTCGCCCATCTCGTCGACAGCATCAGTGACGCGCCTTCACTTGTCATTGCACCCCCCGCCGTTGTCGGCAACTGGGCTGCCGAAGCCCGTCGTTTCACTCCTGAACTTTCGGTGGTCGTTCACCACGGTGTTGGGCGTGCCGATCACGAAGAAATCGCCGAAGAAGTTGCGCGAGCCGACGTCGTCATCACCACGTACGGAACAGCAGTGCGCGATATCGAGGCACTCGAGAAAATCACATGGGGCCGAATCATCCTTGATGAAGCACAAGCCATCAAGAACCCGGCAAACGAAACTGCCCAGCAACTTCGCCGTCTGAATGCATCATCGCGACTCGCGCTCACCGGAACTCCGATCGAAAATGGATTAGGCGATCTTTGGGCAATTCTCGATTTCACCAATCCCGGCCTCGTCGGTCCTCGGCCTCAATTCATTGCGCAACTTTCGGCCACTGGCGCTACCGGTCGCGACCAAGGCGAACGTGCACTTCGCGCCCTCAATGGCATCCTCGTCTTCCGACGCACGAAGTCTGAACCTGCGATTGCGGCAGAGCTTCCCGACCGCATCGATGAACTTGACCATTGCTCGATGACTCCTGAACAGATCGGCCTCTATCAAGCAGTGCTCGACAGTCTTGTCACCGGAGCAGCCCTCGAATCAGGTGCCGACAGTCGCAACGGTCGCATCCTTGCTGCCATCACTGCTCTCAAACAGATCTGTAACCATCCCGTCGCCTATCGGCATGACGATGGCCCGCTCGATGGACGCTCAGGGAAACTTGCTCGCCTCGAAGAAATCATCGAACAGGTATACGCCGCTGGCGAGCGCGCACTGGTGTTCACACACTTTGCCGAGTGGGGCCAGAAACTCGCCGAACATCTCTCCACGCGTTTCGACAATCCAGTCGGCTGCTACCACGGTGGCCAGTCACGCGGTGCTCGCGATCAACTTGTTGCCGACTTCCAGGCACTCGAAGGCCCTGGCACTCTCGTGCTTTCACTGAAGGCTGGCGGAACCGGCCTTAATCTCACCAATGCCAACCACGTCATCTTGTATGACCGCTGGTGGAATCCTGCGGTAGAAGATCAGGCACGCGACCGCGCGTGGCGAATTGGGCAGGACAAAACGGTGATTGCGCATCGTCTCGTGTGTCCCGGCACTGTCGATGAGCGAGTCGAGGAAGTCGTGGCCGGCAAGCGCCACATCGCCGATCTCGTTCTTCCTAAATCCAGTTCGCTCGGCGATCTCGATTCCAATCAGTTGCAAACCGCGCTTGGCTTGCGTGCCGATGAACTCCTGTCCGATACCGATGACCTCGAGGGGAGCCTCACATGAGCCGATCACGCCGCCGTCCGGCAACCGGGGTCCAGAAGAAACAGACCGCCGATCGCCTTGCCGCCCAAAAGTTCTGGGGAGAAGCGTTCCCAGACGATCCCGCTTTGGTGCGAATGTCCACCGATCCTTCGGGAATGGTGCTCTCTCTCGGCGATCCCCCACTCCGAACGATCGAACCCACAGCACAGCAAACCTTCGTTCTCGTGTACCACCGAGCAGCGCAGATGGCGATGCTCGCAGCCACTGCCGCTGGCCTCGACGCCGACCCCTTAGGCGAAGCGTTCTAGCGTCGCCTACCCTTTGCCCACGTGCGCTTCCTTCACGACAGAACCCCAGAGGCCGACCTCACGTTTGATGACGTGTTTATGGTCCCGGCCCGTTCCGATGTCTCGTCTCGCCTCGACGTTGACCTGACCACCAACGACGGTTCCGGAACCACCATTCCGATCGTCGTCGCCAACATGACCGCAGTTGCCGGTCGCCGCATGGCCGAGACCGTGGCTCGTCGCGGTGGCATTGCCGTCATTCCTCAAGACATCCCACTTGAAATTATTGCCGAGGTCGTTTCCTGGGTGAAGCGTCGCCATCTCGTGTTCGATACACCCATCACGTTGTCGCCTGCGGGAACTGTCGGCGAGGCAATGAACCTCATCGCCAAACGCGCGCATAACGCCGTCATCGTGGTCGATGGCGATCGCCCCATCGGAGTGGTTACGGAAACTGACTTTGCCGATGTTGATCGATTCACCGGTGTCGACCTCGTCATGTCCACCGACCTCCTCACGCTGCCCGACACAATCGATGCAGAAAAGGCCTTCGACATTCTGCATGAGAGCCGTCGAAGGTCAGCTCCTGTCGTCGACGCTTCCGGCGCGCTGGTTGGAATTCTCACTCGCACCGGCGCGCTTCGTTCAACGCTCTACAAGCCCGCTGTCGATGCCAACAATCAGATGCGTATCGCCGCCGCCGTCGGAGTGAACGGCGACGTTGCCACAAAGGCTCGTCTGCTTGTCGAAGCGGGTGTCGATGTTCTCGTGCTCGATACTGCCCACGGTCATCAAGAAAAGATGATTGAGGTCATCCGAAAAATCAAAGCACTCGATCTCGGTGTGCCACTTTGTGCCGGCAACATCGTTTCTGCTGGAGGCGTTCGCGATCTCGTCAATGCCGGTGCCGACATCGTCAAGGTTGGTGTCGGACCGGGTGCAATGTGCACCACGCGCATGATGACTGGCATGGGTCGCCCGCAGTTCTCTGCTGTTCTTGAATGCGCAACCGAAGCTCGTTCGCTCGGTCGCCACGTGTGGGCCGATGGCGGCATTCGTCACCCGCGTGACGTTGCACTGTCACTCGCGGCTGGTGCAAGCAACGTGATGATTGGTTCCTGGTTTGCCGGAACTCACGAATCACCAGGCGATCTTCGCCAAGACGCCGACGGACGTTTCTATAAAGAGAACTTCGGCATGGCCTCAGCGCGCGCCGTCGTGAACCGCACTGCTCATGATGAAGCCCCCATCGAAGCAGAGCGTCGTGCGCTGTTCGAAGAAGGCATTAGTTCTGGTCGTCTCTACCTTGACGACGACCGGCCAGGCGTCGAAGACCTCATCGACACGATCGTCGCCGGTGTGCGGAGTTCCTGCACCTATGCCGGCGCTCGCACAATTGAAGAGTTCCACGAGCGTGCCGTTGTCGGAGTCCAGACAGCGTCTGGTTTCGCCGAGGGTCGCCCGCTTCATCAAGGCTGGTAACTCGCGAAACCCTTTGTGACAAGGGTCATTGTGACTGCTGACCGGCAAAATCACTTGGGCTCATCGGCGCGCGTCCCGTAGCATTTCTGTATCGGCTCTGGGAATCCCCCCTCCCATCGAGCCGGTTGGCCGAAACAGAACTTTGGTTCTGCCGGCCGTGCGACACCCCCGCCATCCCCCCGGCTGGGGGTGTTTGCGTTTTGCGGCACTACAACAGAGCTGAATTAGCTCATGTGATCGTCAAGAAACTCCAACGTGCGTGCCCAAGCAATCGAGGATGTCTCCGCATGGAACGACGGACGCTCATCGCAATGAAACCCATGGTCAGCGTCGGCAAATCGAATGACTTCGGTATCAACCGGTGAGGATGCTGCAGCGATACGCGCTTGTTCAACCTCGTCGATCGGAATGTGTTCGTCGAGATCGCCATACAGACCGAGCCACGGCGTGCGCAATCTTGCGGCACTTTCGATTCCAGACGAAAGACCGAAACGGCCTTCACCTAAGCCCCCGCCATAAAACGTGATGGCAGCAGCGAGTTCAAGACGAGCGGCAGTTTCAAGAGTGACCGTTCCACCGAAACAGAAACCCATGATCGCCAGTTTGTCGGCAGGAACCTTGAGCCGAACGAGCTCGGCGAATGCTGCATCGACATCGACTTCGATCGTTGCACGAGTCATGGTCATGATGACGGGGCCGAGTTTGTCGTAATCGCTATAACCGAATAATTGGTCTTCGCTTCGATGAAAGAGCGCTGGCGCCACCGCGACATATCCGGCATCGGCAACGGCCTCACACACTCGCTGGATATGACCCGTGAGACCAAACGCTTCCTGCACCACGACCACACCACCTTGAATGTCTTCAAGCGGCGTGGAAACGAAGACGTCCATCGGACCGTCGACAGTTTCCAGTTGTCGTTTCTCAGTGATATGACCGCTCATCGATGTTCCCCCCGGCGCTTCGATGCCAATGGCATCGGTCAGATGGTCACCGACGTTAGATCGTCACCTAGAACGATGTCGCCTGAAAAGTGCGCTGCGGCAATGGCTCGCCATTCATCTTCCTGCCCCGGACCGATGCCCGGCACGTAGTGCGTCAAGATGAGCGTCTTCACTCCCGCCTTCGTTGCCGTCTGTGCCGCCTGTTCGACGGTGGAGTGGTAGTCGAGAATGTCCAGAAACCGCTGAAGCGGGAAGAGTTTGACGATGTCATCACGCAACACGGTTTGCACATAGGCCGTTGCTCCCGCACACAGTTCATCGAGGGCGGCACACGGAATGCCATCGCCACCGAGAACAACAGATGTCTCTGCGTGCTCGAGTCGGAACGCCACTGTTGGCTCGACGGGGCGGTGGTCGGTTGCGCCGACGAGAACGGCGACATCACCGATCGTGAACGAGTCACCCGGTGCAACTTCAACAACCGTCACCGCTGGAGGTTTGATGAGGTCATCGTGATGCTCGATGCGGTATCCAATATCGAGAGAAAGCATTTCCATCATCTTGGTCACCACGAAGTTGAGACCAACCGGGCCGTAAATCGTGATGGGGCTCGATTCTGGCGACATGATCCAACGGGTCGTAATGACGTCATTGAGATCGGTCAAGTGATCGCTGTGGAGGTGCGTCACGAGGATGGCCGAAAGGGCAGCTGGGCCAGCGAAGGCGGCAGCAAGGCGCATCACCACGCCACGGCCGGCGTCGCACAAAATCACCTGTTCACCGGCGCGCACGAGCGTTGACGGGCCTGCCCGATTGGGGTCAGGGATTGGCGAACCGGTTCCGAGAAGGGTGATGTCCATAACGGGCCTCTGCTAACTCTTGGCGAACACACTGACAATAGTTCTGCCCCGCCGCCCGTGCCCGAGGCATCAGATTTGGCCCTACCCTCCGGCCATGACCAGTGACATCATCGACGATCGCCTCATCGGCGCCCTGCACGTCCGAGCGCTGTCACGGGCCGGACTCGATCACGATGCCGCCGCCGAACACACCGTGGTGCAGGCCGGCACCCTCGAAGCCCTGATGGCCGGCGGCTACGACGGCGATACCTCTCTGGCGGAAATTCTGCGCCTTGGCACCCTCGGTATCGGAACCGTTCAGGCTCTCAACGGGGAACTCATCGTCGTCGATGGTCTCGCGTATTCCGCTCATGCCGACGGAACGGTGCACCCGCTTGCGCCGACAGTCATGACTCCGTTCGCGGTTGTCACACCATTCGCACCGACTGCCACGGCAACCATCGACACTCCTTTGGACTTCGACGCGTTGCACGATGCTCTCGACGCGATGGCGCCTTCCGATGCGCCCGTCATCGCTGTGCGTATCGATGGTGTCTTCACCAACCTTGTCTTACGCAGCGTCGAACGGCAGACGAAGCCTTACAAACCATTACGCGAAGTGGTTGCCCACCAATCAGAATGGCGCGTTGAGCGAGCGATCGGAACAGTTGTTGGTTTCCGCTTTCCCGATGCCACCGCAGGCGTCGAAGTGCCTGGTCACCATCTGCATTTCCTTTCGGAAGATCGCAAACTTGGTGGTCACATCATTTCCATCGCCTTAGAGCAGGGTTCACTTGCTGTTGACCCCTGCCACGATCTCCATGTTGAACTTCCACCCGGGATGGAACTCGGTCAACCAGGAACCGTTGACCGTGCTGAAATCGCCAGGATCGAAGGCGGAATGAAAAGCTGATCAGCCGCGTGCGAGAAGTTCCTCGAGTTGATCGAACACACTCGTAAAGCCTTCGGTTGCGCCTTCAAGGTATTCAACGGGAAGCCCTGACTGTTCAACATCGATGCGCGTTCCATCGCTCACTTCGGCGAACGACATGATCGATGAAAAACCTTCCGAGAAACGCGGCTCTCCGAATCGGAAGTGGCTGTGTTCTACGAACTCAACGAAGGTTCCAACGTTGTGATTGGCCACGCCTTCAACGATCATCGTGCACTCGAATCGACCACCAACTCGCGGTTCGATCACCACTGAGTCAAGCGGAATCTCAACGGCAGCCGGCGCCCAGAACTGCACGAATTGTGACGGAGTCATATACGCACGCCACACCTGATCGAGAGGCGCCGCGACAATCCGACTGATCGTGAACGCACCGGTTTCACCTGAAAGTTCCATGCGAAGCAGAGTAACAATCAGCGAACGAGGATGTTGCGGAACTGCCACGGATCGGACTCGTCGATGTCGTCGACAAACAATCCGAGACGGCGAGTAAGCGGAGTCCAGTCGGTGTAGTGACCTTCCACCGGCCCAAGGTAAGGAACCTGCACCTCGAGACAACGAACGTGGTCCATTTCGTCGGTTTCGACGATGCCCTCATTCGGATTCTCAAGCGCCCACACCACACCAGCAAGAACCGCAGAAGAGATCTGCAATCCAGTTGCGGTGTTGTACGGCGCAAGTTCACGAGCCTCTTCAATCGAAAGTCGTGAACCGAACCAGTAGGCATTGCGGTCGTGGCCGTAAAGCAAGACACCAAGTTCGTCGATGCCATCAACCAGTTCGTCTTCGTCAAGTACGTGCTTCGTTGTCTGGTTGCGGCCGCCGTTGCCAAACAGTTCGTGGAACGAAAGCACTGCGTCGTTGCACGGGTGATAGGCGTAGTGACAGGTGGGTCGGTAGACAACCTCACCGTTCTCGTCGCGCACTGAGTAGAAATCGGAAATCGAGAGTGATTCGTTGTGCGTAACGAGGAATCCGTACTGCTCGCCCAGTGTCGGACACCAGGTCCGAACTCGAGTCTCGGCACCCGGTGATTCCAAATAGATCGCTGGGGATTCCGGATCTGAGAAATGGTGAGCGTTTTCCGGCATCCACTTTTCGTGCGTGCCCCAGCCAAGTTCTGCGGGCTGAAGCCCTTCGGAAATGAATCCGTCGACCGACCACGTATTCCAGAACGTGTCGACCGGCTTCGGGCTTGTCACCCGTTGCGTGTCACGTTCGGCGATATGAATTCCCTTGACGCCAACGGCCTGCATGTAGCGAGACCACGCATCTTTGTCTGCAGGAGCAGGAGTTGTAAGTCCGAGACCAAGTTCTTCGTTCAAACGCACCAGCGCGTCTTTCACGAACCACGACACCATGCCGGGGTTGGCCCCGCAACACGAAACTGCAGTGGTTCCACCTGGGGAACGACGACGTTCCGCCACTGCCTTGCTGCGCAGGAACTGATTTGTGCGATCAGCATTGTCAATTGACTGGTTGTAATAGAGACCAGGCCATGGTTCAACAACGGTGTCGATGTAGAGAACGTCGAGTTCACGGCACAAACGCATGATGTCGACCGAGCCCGTGTCGACCGAAAGGTTGACGCAGAAACCTTGGCCTTCACCGTTCGTGAGAAGCGGTGTGAGGATCTCAACGTAATTCTCAGGTGTGAGCTCGACCTGCTGAAAGGCAATGCCGTATTCATCGGCGTATTTCTTGCGATCCGCCAATGGATCAAGCGCAATCGCTCGCGACTTATCAAATGCAATATGACGATCGAGCAGCGGAAGAGTCGCTCGGCCGATCGAACCCATTCCGATCATCACGAGCGGGCCAGCAACGGCTCCGAGTTGCGCGCCACCGTGGGGCATCTTCGAATCAGTCATTTCAGGCACCTCGCTTGTCATCAGGGGGTAGGAACGAAGGGCAGAACCTAGTTGTTTTGGGCAACGGGAAGAAAACATCGAAATGAATGGTGTGCGAGGCTTCATCGATGTCTCAGCTCCTTCCCGATGTAGACGTCTGTGAGGCCTACCAACTCACTCGTGAGTCAGTGTTTGAACTTCTCACCCAGATTCCAGAGACCTCCGCCACTGTTCGTGTTCCGGCATGTCCCAACTGGACTGTGCAGCAAACCGTTTCGCATTTCGTGGGCGTTCCTGAAGATCTCCTGGCCAGTCGGATGGAAGGTGTCGCGTCCGACGCGTGGACCAACGCACAGGTGCGACGTCATGAAGGTGAATCGCTCGCCGAACTCGCAGCTGCTCTCGAAGCAACGATCATTCCCTTCGACGCGATCTTGCCGGCCATCCCTCGCCCATCGAACTCGCAGTTGGTCATGGATGCAGTCACGCACGAGATCGATCTTCGTGAGGCACTTGGCCTGCCGTGTGTCGACTCGTCACCCTCGCTCACCGTTGCGAGGGCATGGCTCCTCGGCATGATCGAACGTCACGATTCGCTGATCGTCGATCGGCTCGACGGTGCCGGCTGTACCGACTTCATCCTCGTCCGCGCACTCACCGGCCGGTTCTCGATCTCGGCAATGGACGCTCATGGCCTGCCCGGCGCTCAGATCGCGGCGGCCTTGGCCGGCACCCCACTCAAGCCACCGGCTTAGGCCAATAACCTCCACCTCGGGTCATGACATCGCGCTATCATGATGTCATGAACAAGCAAACGACGGTCCGACTCCCCGAGGATCTTGCCGACCAAGCCGAGGTCATTGCTCGAGCTCAAGGCACAAGCGTGAACCAGGTCCTCATTGATGGCCTTCTCCTCGAGATCGAGCGAGTCAAAGCCGATAAAGAGTTCATGGCCACCCTTGAACGCCTTGTTGCGCGAGACAAGGAGATCCTCGACCGCCTCGCCCAATGAGGTACCTCACCCTTGCAGAGGGACTCCTTATCGCATCCGCGGTTACTGGACTTGAAGTATCGACAATCCAGCATGTTTCGCGAGTCGAACTTCTTGATTCAGCACTCCATGCGCCGCAGGCCGGATTCGAAGACGAGGATTTCTACCCGACTCTTGAAGAGAAGGCTGCGGTACTTTGCCTTCACCTCGCTCGAAATCATCCACTTCCCGATGGGAATAAACGCCTGGCTTGGATGGCGACGGTGATGTTCCTCCGACTCAACAACGTCGACCTCGTCGTCAGTACCGAAACTGCTGTGTCCATGATTATTGATGTCGCAAGCGGCGTCATGCCTCAATCAGATCTCACCACTTGGATCATCAAGTCTCGGAGTCGCGACAACGCCTGAGCCTGCTGTGCGAGGATCATCGGCTACGAGGAGGTCGTATGGACGGTCAGGAAATGCTGGAGCGATCTGCTCGTTGGATCACTGGCGAGGAACCACTCGCGATGAACGGGCTCTTCAGCGACAACGCTGGCGGCGCAGCAGTTGTTGCTGATGGAGTCGTTCTCATCGAAGCGTTCAGCAACGTCGTCGCGTTCGATACCGACGAAGGCGTCGTCCTCTTCGACGTGTCGCATCACATGTCTGCACCGCAGGCGATTAGCGAACTCCGCACCTGGTCGGATGCGCCCGTACACACCGCGGTCTACACACACGGCCACGTCGATCACGTAACTGGCGCACAAGCATTCGATGCCGAAGCGGCAGCACGCGGCGACCGCCCAATTCGCTATGTCGGCCACGAAGCAATCCCCGATCGCTTCGATCGTTACCAGTTGACCAACGGTTACAACGGCTGGATCAACATGCGCCAGTTCCGTCTGCCCGAGCCAGCGTGGCCGAGTGAGTTCATCTACCCCGAACTCACCTATCGCGCCTCAACCAACCTCTCCATTGGTGGCACCGAATTCGATCTCCGCCATGCCCGTGGTGAAACCGATGACCACACCTGGGCCTGGATTCCCGACAAGCGTGCGATCTGTGTTGGCGACTTGTTTATTTGGCAATTCCCTAACGCCGGTAACCCACAAAAAGTGCAGCGCTTTGCCTGGGATTGGGCGGTATCGCTTCGCGAGATGGCAGCGATGCAACCGGAACTTCTTCTTCCCGCGCACGGCCCCGCTGTTGGTGGCGAAGAAATGGTTGCTGAAGTGCTGCTCAACACCGCTACAGCGCTCGAGTCACTGCACGAACAAACGCTTGCCCTCATGAATTCAGGCGCCCGTCTCAACGACGTCATTCACACCGTGAAACTTCCGCAAGAACTTGCCGACCTTCCGTACCTGCGTCCGTCCTATGACGAACCGGAATTTGTAGTGCGCAATATTTGGCGCCTCTATGGGGGTTGGTACGACGGCAATCCCGCGAGCCTCAAGCCCGCTGCCGATGTCGCCCTCGCTGCCGAGACAGCGGCTCTTGCCGGCGGTGCCGAGGTTCTTGCGGCGCGCGCCGAAGCGATCGCCGAAGAGGGCGACCTTCGATTGGCATCACACTTCGCCGAAATGGCCGTGATGGCCGATCCCGATTCAGCGCGATGCCATCAGGTTCGCGCTGGGGTGTACGACGCTCGACGCAAAGTCGAAGCGTCATACATGGCACGCGGTATTTATCGATCAGCGGCAATCGATTCAAAGATCCGGTTGAAGGACCTTTGAATCGACGCGACTAGTTCGCTTTTGTAACGACGACACCAGTGAGTTCGCCAGCCTCACGCCAAGCAATGAGGTGATCGGCGTACTCCTCGACGCTGCCCATAAACGATGCGCTACGCGCACCCTTCATGTCGCCGGCTGACTGTTCCCGATTGAGATAGCCAGGAGTGCACGACGCGTTATACATGCCGACGCCCATGACTTTGCTCATGAGAACGTTGAACCAATCTTCCTCAGCGTCAGCCGAAGGCTCAATTTGAGTGATTCCGTCATCGAGACACATACGGATGATGTGGGCGCAATGCTTCGATGTTTCGGTGAGGTAGTGCACAAAGTTGGTGCCGAAGCCACCCTGCACCGTGCTGATCATCAGCAAGTTGGGGAAGTCGCGAGTCATCACGCCATGCATGGTGTGCGGTCCTTCACCCCATGACTGCGTCATTGACACACCATTGCGACCCTTGGGATCGAAACCAAGGCGGTCGTAAGTTGCAGCAACATCGAAGCCCGAGGCATAGATCAGAAGATCGACGGGGTACTCGACGCCATCGACGACGGGGCCGTTCTCAGTGATTCGTTCAACGCCCTTGCCATTGGTGTCGATGAGGTGCACGTTTGGTCGGTTGAATGCGGGCAGATATTCGTCGTGGAAGCAAGGGCGCTTGCAACGAACGCCGTACCAAGGCTTGAGCTTTTCTGCAGTTTCTTGATCGTCAACCGATTCACCAATTCGCGCACGAACGGCTTCCATGATTTCGAAGTCGATTCGTTCAAGCTCTGCAGCTTCGGCAGGGTCTTCGGTGTACTTCGTGGTGTCAGTCCACATCACGTTGGTCCACTCGTCGCCAACCATGTTCTCTTCAGGCTGCTGGCCGCATACTGCTCGAGTGAAGTTCTTGATGCGCTCGCCTTGCCAACCTGGCTTCAGGCTCTTAAACCAATTCTCGTCGGTCGGTGCCTGTCCGCGATAACCAACGAATGCTGGCGTGCGCTGGAACACAAAGAGTTCCTCGGCCGCTTCAGCGAGTCGGGGGACAACCTGCACTGCAGTTGCGCCTGTTCCGATGATGCCGACGCGCTTGCCCTTCAGTTTGTCCATGAGCTCCGACGGGCTTCCGCCGGTGAACTCGTAATCCCAGCGACTCGTGTGGAATGACTTGCCCTTGTAGTTCTCGATTCCAGGAATACCGGGGAGCTTTGCTTTGTGAAGGACGCCGCCGGCAACGACGATGAACTTCGTTGAGAGCACGTCGTCACGCGTTGTGGTGACCGTCCAGCGCTCGGTCTTTTCATTCCAGACCATGTCCTTGATTTCGGTCTGGAAAAGCGCGTTCTCGTACATGTCGAAGCGATGACCAAGTTGTTGGCAGTAGGCAAAGATCTCAGGCGCAAGCGCGTAACGGTTGGTCGGCATGAAGCCGGTTTCTTCGAGCATTGGCAAGTACACGTAGGACTCAACGTCGCACATCGCGCCCGGGTAACGATTCCAGTACCAGGTGCCGCCGAAGTCCCCGCCCTTTTCGATGATGCGGAAGTTGTCGACGCCGAGCTTGCGAAGATTCGCCGCTTCGAGCATTCCGCCGAAACCGCCGCCAACAATGACGGCGTCAACATCAGCGATCTCTGGCTCGCGGGTGAAGCCAGGCTCGACGTAAGGATCGCGATTGAATTCTTCGTACATGCCAGCGAGTGCTGAGTACTGAGCAGTGCCGTCGGACCGGAGGCGCTTCTCGCGTTCAGCGGCGTACTTCTGACGGGTCTCTTCAATGCTCGGTGACATGGCAGATGTTCCTCGGTGGTGATTGGGGCCCAAGGGCCCGGCTGCGTAGACGACCACAGTATGCGACCCACACTTGGCTTGATCCACCGACCTTGGTCACACGTTTTTGGAGGCCTATTTCAAGGGCAGATCAGCCCTCGAGTACAACTTTGATTGCTGCGGTGCCCGCCGTGGCCGAGCCATCTTGTTTCGCAGTTTTCTTGTCACTTCGCTCGATCAAGAGGCGATACATAATTCGGTACTTTCCCCGCACCGCTTCGCGCACCCTCGCCACTGCATCAGGATCCAGCACTTCGGCCCTTCCAGCAACCACCACCGAACCTCGCTTTGGCCGGCCCCGAACATTGCTGGCCTGGATCGTGACAGCGGGGTTCTTCAGGATGCGCTTGATCTTCCATGAATCAGGGTCGGTCGTAAAGGCGTAGCCATCTTCAAATGGAACCACCCATACGGCCGTTGAAACCGGGGTTCCATCCTTTCGAAACGAAACGAAAGCGATGTACCGGGCCGCATCCAGTTCAGCTGTCATAACGAGAAGTGTGCCATCGATGGGTATTGAATTCATATGACGCGGCATTTGGTCGACCGGGAGAAAGAGATACCGTGCGCACCATGAATGACGAACTGAATGATTTCAACCAGCAGATCATGGATGAGTTCCGCGCCAATGCCGGAAACGTCGGTGGCCACTTCGAAGGTCGGCCGATGACAATCGTTCACCACATCGGCGCAAAGAGCGGCATCGTTCGCCACGCTCCGCTCGTTTACCTACCTAATGGCGATGACGTCGTCATCTTTGCGTCAAAGGGTGGCCAGCCGACCAACCCCGACTGGTATCACAACCTCATTGCCAATCCCGATACGCAGATCGAACTTGGAGCCGACATTGTGCCGGTTCATGTTCGAGAAGCTACCGGCACCGAACGCGACGAACTGTTCGATCGTCAGAAGACGGCAAGCCCGGTGTTCGCAGAGTATGAAGCGGCAACAACACGCGTCATCCCCGTCTTAGTGCTCGAACCTCGCTAACACTCTCAGCGGTAGTTGCGCGCCGATCAGACAGTGAGGTCGACGAATCCACCCGTTGTGGTGAACGGCATCGAGCGTGACTTCGAGAAATCGGTTTTCGCGAGATCGATCGCGTACCACTGAGGATCACCAATGGTGTTGTAGATGTAGCGATTGCCGGTGAGATTCGAAACGGTCGACCACATCGTCAGCAATGGCATGAGGCCATTCGGTGTTTCTTCCATGACCACTCCGGGCACGAGATCAAACCCATGAAGAATTCGCACGGCATCCATCTCTGCTGCCTTCTGGTCTGCAGGTTGCTGCGCGAATTGGACATTGGCCAGCACTCGAATGAAGCGCGACGGTGAATACTCGTCGGCGGGAAGACCACGGAAACCCTGGCCCTGTCCCGAAGCGGCAAAGGTCGTTCCACCAATGTTGACGGGCTTTGGGTTTTCCGCCGAGAGACTCAGGTAGTTCGCGACATTCGTGAGATGCCAATCGAGATACGGCGCATTGGTCGCAACCTGAACCGGATTGTCGGAGACGACCATGCCATCGGGATGAAACTCAGCGACGACACAGGAATCCTTGTCGTGAAGAATGATGTGAAGCGGGAGCGGTACGGGAACTTCCTTCGGAACCCAGTTCACGAAGTTGAGGCTCGCAAGCGCCGCTTTTGCTTCAGTTGTGTTCGAGCAGGTTCCGAGAATGAACGCGAGGCCTTCGAGAATGCCGATATCGGTTCCGTCGTTCTTCGCCGCGTAGTAGGTCGCGTGATCTGGCATGTAGAGGAGATGACCAGAAAGACCTGCGTTGTTCATCGCATCGGCAAACCACGGTTTACCAAATCCAGAAACTCCGACAATGCCGTATTTGGCGGTCCACGTCTTGCCATTCGAGCTGCTCTCACTCTTCCCTACATGGTCACTGGCGAGCACTCCGAGTTCCCATGGCAACACGTCGGGAAATTCCATTGTGCGACCAACACAAACCGTGCCGTCTTTTGCTACCGGGTGTTTGAAGTTGGTGCACATAGAAAAGCCTGGACTTTCTCTAGGGAAACTCGTAGTCATGTCTACTTTAGAAACGGATCAACGCACTATCGCGGTCGATAGACGTCGGATCGATGTTCAATACGCAGGACGCCGATCGTCCTGTCGTCGTCTTCGATCTCGTAAATGACTCGGTACGCCCCGCGTCGAGCCGACCCGAGTCCGGCGAATTCTCGCTGAAGCGGATGTCCAACTTGGCGCGGGTTCTCGCACAAAGGCCCGAGCAAGAACTCGACGACTGCAGCAGCAATGCGTTCTGGGAGTCGAGCGAGTTGTCGTTCAGCGGACGCTGCAACTCGCAAACTCCAAACCTCGTCCGTCACTCGCTCAGATATTTCGCGCGCAACTCATCAGCGGAGACGGTCCTGCCGGCTCTGACTTCGAGACGCGCTTCTTGGATTTCGGTCATTGCCGCTGGGTCGGACAGCAGTTCCAGCGTGTCCTCGAGTGTGGCGAGTTCCTCGGCGCTCATCAGCACCGCTGCTGGACGCCCATTGCGCGTGACCGTGATCCGTTCGTGCTGTTGCTCCACTCGATCCACCATTTCCGAAAACTTGGCTTTGACTTCGGCGAGGGGAAGAACGTCTGACATGACCAGAATTCTAGTCAGAATGTCCGAAATCGCAACCCGTCACGCTTACGATTCAACGAGGGGCCGCTTAAGGGCCAGAGTCGAATAGCCCGATCACGCGGGACTTAGGACTCCAAGTCATATCGGTACACATTTGTATCTATTTTCTGATTAGAAATCAGGCGACTCGAACCGATATCGAGTCAATTGTCCGCGAGTGTCGAAGCCAAGTCGCTGATACACGGGATAACCGGCAGCACTCGCTTGAAGAACGACTGAGTGCGCGCCCTGTCCGAGCATCAGATTGGTGAGCCAGCTCGTAACAAAGCCCGCCACTCCTCGTCGCGCGCTCGTTGGTGGCGTCGAGACGTAATAGATGCCACCCACAACCCCTTCTAGGAACGCGCAACCGGCACCTACAGGCTCGTCGCCATCCCACGCGACCACCCATGTCACGTCAGGCGCCTCAAGCATGTTGTGATGCTCCATGAGCCAAGCCATTCCATCGATTTCGTAGGCCGTCTCGCACAAGCGAGCGCAGAGCGCGAATTCTTCCGGACCCGATGCGACACGCATCTCGAATGAACTCTCCGCTGTGATCGGTTCGGAGATCCACATGTCGGGCGACGAATCGTGTTCCACGACTCCACCCGACTGTTCAACCGCAGCGCCGAGTTCGTCGTCCTCTTCAGGCACCCAAATCACGAACGGCGATCCCGTCTCGCCAAAGAATGCAACCGCCTCAGCAATCGACGCCAAACGAGGAACGACGCTGTCGAGGACGAATGCAGCATTCACGAATCCATTCGCGACGGGCACCGGGCTGCGAACGCACTTGACACTTTCTCCGTAGTGAACTTCGCCCACACGACCGACCGTGGACGAGACGAATGCAGAGAGATTCGGAATCGAACTCGGGATAAAAACTTCTCCAGCCACACGGTTGATTGTTGCATGAACGATTGAGTCCAGTCGGTTGAATTCGCGATCCATGCACCGCCGACTACAGAAGCGCGAGGAACTCTTCAACTGACATCCCCGATTGGCGGATGATTGAGCGAAGCGTTCCGGACGCGAGCTCCTTGTGCATCGGGACGATGACCGTGGCATCGCTGTGACGGAGCTTCCGGTGACTTCCCCGTTGGCTGACCTCGAAGAAACCAGCAGTGATGAGTGCCTTGACAACCTCGGCCCCGCTTACAACGGGAAGAGGCGGATTCAAGCAGAGATTTGGAATGTGGTGACGATCGGATGGCTGAGATCGAAAGGCTCGTTCTCGTCCTCGAAGTAGAGCCCGAGGGCCTCTTTGAGGTTCGCGAGAGCGTCATCCATCGACTCGCCCTGACTCGTCACATCGACTTCAAGACAGCGCGCAACGAAGAAATCGCCTTCGTGAGTGATCGCGGCTGTGAGTTCCATTTCTCAATCATACGAGGAAGGGCTCTACCAGGGCCATAGTCAAATGGCCCGACGAAGCGGAGTTCAGGAATCGAGGCTGTATCGGTACACATTTGTGTCGCGGGCGACGAAACCGATGCGCTGGTACAGGCGGTTCGCAGCTTCGCGGCTGGGGCGCGAGGTGAGGTCAACCGTCTTTGCACCAAGTTCACGCGCACGATCGAGCGCCGCACGATTCAACAAATCACCCACGCCCTGCCCGCGCGCTGCTTCATCAACAACAACATCTTCGATCCAGGCCCGCACTCCAGTGGGAATACGGAACCACGCCAATGTGAGACTTCCCAGAATGTGATCTGCTGCGTCACGATCGACAGCGAGCAGCAACACGCTGGCTTCGGACTCGCAGATCGCCGCAAGTTCCGTCTCGGTCGGAGCCGGATTTGAGGAAGATAACTGGGGGATGAGGCGCTCAAATGCGGCCACCAATTCCGGTGTCACATCGGTAGCCTCAATGATCTGCACGTTCGCCATCGGTCCAGCGTAGACACCGATACCCTTCTGCGAATGCCGGAGACCTCAGGGCACTCGCTCCCCCATTTGCGCTGGACCCAGCCCGCCGATGTGACTGGCCCCGTTCTGCTTGTGGCCTTCGGCGGTTGGAACGATGCTGGCGACTCCGCAACAACAGCAATCGATTACATGGCCGAGCAATGGGGGGCCACGACATTCGCCGATATCGACCCCGAAGTGTTCTACGACTTCACCATTACTCGCCCCGAGGTTCGTGTCGATTTTGATGGCGTGCGTCGTATCGATTGGCCAACCAACGAATTCCGCTCTGCCCATGCAACGCCAAACGGTGCCGATGTCATCCTCCTTTCAGGTATTGAACCCCAGTTGAAATGGCGAACATTTTCTGAACACGTCATCGGCGTCGCGCTGGCAACAAATGCGCGCATGGTTGTCACGTTGGGCGCGCTGCTGGCTGAAGTTCCTCATTCACGCCCCGTTTCAGTGTTCGGTGCGACGTACGACGAAGCGAGCACCGATGCGCTCGATCTACTTCCGTCGCGTTACGAAGGCCCAACCGGCATCACGGGCGTGTTGCACAATGCATGCAGAGAAGCAGGGATTCCTTCCGCTGCGCTGTGGGCCGCCGTTCCCACTTACGTGCCATCCTCGCCATCACCAAAAGCAGCGCTTGCGCTTATTGAGCGAACAGCTCGTCTACTCGAAGCCACGATCGATACCACCGAATTGAAGTTCGCTACCGATGCGTACGAACACCAGGTGTCTTTACTTGTTGCCGAAGACGATGAAACCACCGAATATGTTGCTCATCTTGAACAGCGTTACGACGAAGAACCCGATGCGTTCACCGACGGCGAAAGCCTGGTCGACGAAGTCGAGCGTTTTCTTCGTGATCAGGACTAAGAACTAGTCCTGATCAGTGAGGTCAACAACAACGTGATCCCCCTGCCACACCGGCGTGCGTGGGTGATCGAAATGCACATCGACATTCGCACCGCTGAACGCGTGTGTGGCAAGTGGGCCCCATAGGTCTTGGCCAACCGCCATGTCGGGAAGCGCGTCAAGTGGGAAGAATCCGACATCTCTTGTTTCAAGCGGATGTGCCTTCAGCGAACCGCCCGTTGCTCGGCAATGGAACACAAGTGAGTACAGCGGAACGCTGGTGAAGCGTCGTTGCAGGCCGTCGTAGACCGCGAGCAACTGCACAACTTCGCAGTCAATGCCCGTCTCTTCACTTACTTCTTTCACCGCAACTTCAGCAGGTGAATAACCAATGTCGGCCCAACCGGTTGGGTACAACCACACACCGGAATCGGAACGCTGCACAAGAAGAATCTCGTCGTTTTCGTTCTGAACGATTGCGCCGACTGCGACCTTCGGCGTTTGGTAGCCGGGAACGCCAACGCCAACAGACTTCATCCACTCGTGCACGAGATCGTCGGGGTTATACGAACTTCCAGCCGCAACGCGCATGTCCGCA
>CAIPQK010000113.1 GCA_903867185.1 uncultured Candidatus Nemicrothrix sp.
CAATGTCGGGTGTCGGGCACGCAGCAAGAAGCTCCTCGTGCACTTCGACGGTGGTGGAGTCGCCAACCACGCCAACAACCTCAACGCCGTGTGTGTCGCTCAGTTCGGTAACGGCGCGATCGACGTCACCGGCAGTGCGGCCATTGATGACGAGGTTTACGCCTTCGCGGGCCAGGCTTTCGGCACACGCGCGACCAAGGCCGCGACTCGAAGCCAACAAAATTGCATTGCGTCCGGAAATTCCGAGATCCATGTCAGCTCCTCACCGAAGGCCAAGCGCTTCGCGCGCGGCAGCAATCACATCAGTATCAGCGGGGAAGAAGAACGATTCGGGCTCTTTCGGGCCCCAGACGGCAAACTGCAACGGGTTCTCGGAACTTCCCCAATCGCGTCGACCAACTTCACGGTCCCAGCGTTCGCCGTCGATGATCTGGTCCATATCGGTAAAAAACTCGAACATGTTGCCGGCCGGATCGAGCAAGTACCAGAACACGTTTGAACCAATGAAGTGACGACCGATACCAACAACATTTGCTTCGGGGTATTCATCAATGACGGCCTGCCCTGCCTTACCAATAGCGTCGAGGTCATCCATTTCGAACGCGTAATGGTTGATGGAACTGGTGGCGCCGGGCTGAATGAACAGGTTGTGATGGTCCTGTTCGACGCGCCCCATAGTTGCGGCACCGCCAAGGATCTGATCAGAAATGCGAACGCCAAGACCTTCGAACATGAACGCGTTGACGTCGTCAAGATGCGGTGTCGCCAGAACAACATGTCCGAGTCGACGCGGGACTCGAAGTGAGTCTTCGACAACTGCGGGTGCACGATTGTTCGTGCGTTGTGTATCGCCGGCGTAGTTCCACGCGCGTTGTTGTGCGGGTGAAAGCGGATGTTGTGCACCGACATCAATAACAACGCGATGTGCAAACACGGGGTCGATGCAGGTCAGTCGTGTACCGGTAACGGTGGAGTCAACTCCCATGGCGCCGATTCGTGCAGCAATGTCGGCGAGACCTTGTTCCGATTCGCAACTCAAATGCAGTTCCGACATGTGCCGGTAGGAGCCTTCGGCGATGCGCAATTGCACCGCACGATCAACGGTTCCAAGTACGCCGTCTGACGTCTGCACCAGCCCACGTCGCAGCCAAAAGTCGTTTAGTTCCTGAGGATTCGGAACGCTGAGCTCAATATCAAGAAGTCCGTTGAGGCCCATTAGTTCGCCGCCTCCACGTAGTCGCTCACGCGAACACATCGATTCGTCATCGAACCAATTCCTTCGATCTTTGTTGTGATGACATCGCCATCGGCCAGAAGTTTGCCCTGCGCAAGGCCAATGCCATCGGGAGTGCCAGTGAAAATCACGTCGCCAGGAAGAAGCGTTGTGATGCGCGAGAGATAACTGATCAGCGTTGGAACATCGAAAATCATTCGTGCAGTTGAATCGTTCTGTCGCGTTTCGTTGTTTACGTCAACAACAATGCGCAGGTCGTCAGGATTATCGAACTGGTCAACGGAAACGACGAACGGGCCCATTGGGCCGAACGTGTCGAAGGATTTCGCGAGATCAAAATGCGGCGGCGATGCTGCGAATTGCGCGGGGCGATCGGAGATGTCCTGGCCAATCGTGAGACCGGCAACGTGACTCCATGCATCGGCTTTGGCGATGTCTTTGCCGCCGGTGCCAATGACGACGACCAGTTCACCTTCGTAATCACAACCGTCGCTGCGGAGTTCAACATCGGCAGTGGGACCGACAAGGCAGGACGGGAACTTCGTGAACACCAAGGGAACCGCGGGTACGTCGAGACCTGCCTCGTCGGCATGGCTCTGGTAGTTGAGGCCGACGGCGAAACACTTCTGCGGGCGCGGCACCGGCGGGCCGAGCTCGACATCGGCCAAAGCACCGGTTGGAGTCCCCGAGGTCAGGCCAGGAGCGAGAGCAGACAGCTCGGCCCATCGGCGGTAGGCCTCCATCGGATCAGGCCGGAAAAACCCTTCGCTCGTCGCTTCAAGGTCGAAAAAATCGCCGCCTTCAACGAGAACGGCTCGACCTTCGACATTCGCCAATCTGAACCCCATCTGACCTCCCGTCAGTTCCTACATCCTATAGGATTGCTCCTCTACGGTCTATGGGAAGATGACGAAATGACGTTGAGCACTGGGGGAATCTGGGGCGCACAGCCGCTCACCCGAACGGAATGGGCCGATCAGCAATTGCGCGCGGCGATTTTGCGCGGCGAATTGCGGCCGGGCGATCAGGTCGTTATTTCGACGCTCGCCGAACAACTTGGG
>CAIPQK010000114.1 GCA_903867185.1 uncultured Candidatus Nemicrothrix sp.
ACCATCGTCGAGAACCTCGCCAGATTCAGGATCAACGATGAGTGTCTCGTAGCCAGGAGTCGCTTTCCCAAGAGAACCCGGCGGGACGTCTCCGTACAAGCCGGATCGAGTCGCATGGGTGACGGTTTCAGTCATCCCGTAAGCAGCGAGCACTCGACAACCAATGAGTTGTTCAAGCGGCGGAGCAATCGCTCCGAACACCGCTGCCTTGAGTTTGTTCTCAGGAATCGGTTGACCCTGCACCGCAAGGTAAACAAACGGAATCAGTGAGATATGAGAAACATCGTGCTTCACGACGACGTCCCAAAAACGACTGGACGAGAACTTCGGCTGGAGAACAACCGTTCCGCCCACGCCGAGAATCGACCACATCGACCACGACTGTGCGTTGACATGAAAGAACGGCAGGAAGATCAGATACACCGAACTTGGGTCAGCTCCGATGTTGTCGGGCCCAACGCGAGTTCCCCAGAGCGTGTTGGCATGGGTGTGCACAACGGCTTTGGGCCGTGACGTCGTTCCGGAAGTGAACATGATGCCGACGGGGAGCATTGGCTCGGCGCGTCGTGGAACAAACTCTTCGATATCAGCGAAGAGATCGTCGAATGACTGCTGACCATGAGCGGCTTGTTCAGCACTCGCCGCTTCACCTGAGTTGTCTTCAGTGACAGCGATCCATTTCAGATTCGGGCCGCTTGCTGCAACAACCGCTGCGTACTGTGGTTGCGTGATGGCCGCGACCGCTTTGGTGTGGTCAATGAAATAGGTGAGTTCTGCGGCAACCGAGCGTGTGTTCGTGGTGACTCCAGCGGCGCCAACGGTGGCACACGCGTACCAAGCCAAAACCATTTCAGGGCAGTTATCCGAATGGATGATGACTTTGTCGCCTTTTTGGATTCCGTTCTTCTGAAGTCCAGCAGCGAGACGTCGCACCTCTGACCAAAACTCAGAGTAGGTCCACGTTGCGACCTCGCCACTTCGGGGCTCCCAGATCAACACGGGATGATCGGGCCGACGCTCAGCCAAACGGGCGAGCAACCATGGCACGTCTTGACCCGTCATCTGGAACTTTGAGACGACATCGGCGTCCATTGATCTCCCCCTTTGAGATACGGCCCCAATCGAAGCCACGTGACCATCTTGTCCCACAGAACGCCGACCGGCGACACCGCCATCCCCGGTCGCCATTCTGAGCCCACATAGCCTTCACAGATGCGCACTCAACGAGTCCTCTCCGTCGGCATTTTCGCCATCGCGCTCATTGCGACCGCATGCAGTTCCGGTTCCGACAAGGCATCGTCGACCGCCTCGACAGGTTCAAGTTCCACGACGTCGAGTACGTCGAGCACCTCGTCCACAAGTTCCTCGGCCTCGAGCACCCGATGCACGGCCGATCAACTCAAGGGAAGCGTGGGCGAGACCCAGTCTGGGGCAGGGCAGCGATATGAGGCTCTGATTCTGACGAACACCAGCACCAAGGTCTGCGAAATGCGGGGCTTCCCCGGAGTTTCACTTCTTGATTCTTCCTCCAAGCAGATTGGCCAACCCGCGTCACGTGAAGGAACCGAAGGTCCAACGCTGACG
>CAIPQK010000115.1 GCA_903867185.1 uncultured Candidatus Nemicrothrix sp.
CAACGGCACAACTTCGAGCAACATCGGCAACGCGATGCCTTCGAGCGTTTCTGAGCGATCAAAAACGAAACGTGCCGTGGTCTTGTCTTCGTCATCCAAACAGGCAAGCACGGCGATCTGCGAGTTCACCGTTGGACCGAGCACGAGTGATTCGCCCTCGATCAACCGCGCCAATCGGGCGAAGGCCGCTGACTCGGGAAGGTCGCCAGCTTCGACGGGCACCGAGGCCGCGACGCAACTGTCATGCACCAGAACCCGGCCATCGGTGGCCCAGGTCAACGAAGCGGTTCCCTCTCCCTTTGGAGTGCGGAACTCGAGGGTGGTCTCGGTCTCGGCAAGGGTTCCTGCGGCGGTATCGAGCCAACTGCGCTCGACGTCCTCGAGCGACACCAGCTGCAGGCCCACATGATCGGTGAGCACAGCAAGCACCGAAGCGAAATCACCAGCAGCAGTGACCTCGTAGCGACGCACCTTGCTCACAAATCATCACTCCCTTACCGGCGATTGAAGAATGAGGCTAGTAGTGATCCCGGTCTCGCTGGGTCACGAATTCGTCACTTTCGCGGCGGGCGCGGAAGGAATGGGCTGGTGCGGCGCACATAGTCCTCGTATCCGGGACGGCGCTTCACCAGCGACTTCTCAAGGAGGGTCACACCCGAGACTCGACGCAAGAGCGTCGTCATCACCACGGGGCCAAGGACGCCGAGCCAGGCCCAACCTCCGGCACCCAGCGACACGAGGAAGATTCCGCACCACACGCTGGCATCACCGAAGTAATTGGGATGTCGGGTGTAGCGCCACAAACCGCGATCCATAACCTGACCCGCCGAGGCGGGGTCAGCTTTGAACGCACGAAGCTGCGCGTCGCCGATCGATTCGAAGGCAAAACCGACGAGCCACACGATGGCGCCAAGTGCCAGGGGCAGCACCCACCAAGAGGTCTTCGTTGACGTACCGATGCCGAACTGCAACGGAAGCGAGACGATCCACATCAAGATTCCCTGAAGCAAAAACACCGTGCCAAGACTCACAAGCCAAAACTTCGCACCGTGCTTCTTTCGCATCGCCTTGTAGCGGTAGTCCTCACCGTGACCAACGTTGCGAAGAAGAAGGTACAACGACAGACGCAGCCCCCAGATAGTGACAAACGCGAGCAGAACGCCCGTGCGCAACGCGTCAACATGCTGATGCTGAGAAATAAACGCCACCCATCCCACAATGACAAAACCAAGCGGCCAAATGGGGTCAACGATTGAGGCATTTCGAAGGGGAAGGCTCACCAACCACGTGGCGAGCATCACCACAGCAATTGCGAGACCAGAACATGCGAACACAGTGAAATGCATGGCCAAACCCTACGAGGATTGAGCCGGTTCTGCTCGGTTAGCGGCTGTTCACAGAGCGAAGTGCATCGACGAGGATCGCGGTACCTTCGGCGCATTCCTCGGCGGTCAGCGTGAGCGGCGGAGCGACTCGCAAACAGTTGCCATACAAACCGCCCTTGCCTATAAGCAGACCATTCTCACGACAGGTTTCAAGTACGGCTCCGGCAGCCGCCACATTTGGCTCGCGCCCATCGGCGCCCACCAGCTCGATGCCAACCATCAGGCCTTTGCCCCGCACGTCACCAACAATCGACAACTCGTCAACCAGCGGGCGAAGGGAAGCCTGCATCGCTTCGCCCTGGTGCAGCGAATTCGCCTGCAAATCATTGGTTATTAGATAGTCAAGGTTTGCGAGAGCACCCGC
>CAIPQK010000116.1 GCA_903867185.1 uncultured Candidatus Nemicrothrix sp.
ATTGCTCTTGCGAATATTTCTTCCGTCGTTGAATCGGGCCCTCTCAGCGTGACGGTGTCGATGGTGGATCCTGATGCGTCGTTGCCAGCAGAATTAACGACGCAGGTCGGCTATGTCGTTGCTCCCGCGCAACTCGATGCAGCGCCGCCAGCGAATACAAGATCACCAATTGGCTCGGGTCCATTCATGCAAAAAGAATGGGTCCCAGATAACCACTGGTCGGGTACGAAAAACCCCAACTACTGGCGTTCCGACACAAAAGGCAACAAGCTCCCATATCTCGACTCTCTTGAGTTCCGGCCCATTACCGATCCGCAAAATCGTGTGAATGCGCTGCTCGCCGGCGATGTCAACATGCTCCACACCACTGACTTCCCGGCGATGGCAAAACTCCTCAGCGAGGCACAATCTGGTGCAGTGCAGGTTGTCTTTGATCAGACCGAGACTGAAGAAAGCTTTGTGATCTTCAATACGTCAAAGGCTCCAATGGATGACGTGCGAGTTCGCGAGGGCTTGAAACTTTGTACTGACCCGGCGGCAATCCGCTTGATCAACGACACACCCGAAGATCGGGCAGCCGATAGCCAGTTCACGAAGGATTCTCCTTGGTATTCCGATTCAGGATTCAAGACGAATGATCCTGCTGCCGGTAAAGCATTAATCGCAACGGTCATCGCGGAAAAGGGTCCGATCTCGTTGAGTCTTACGACTACGCCGGTCCCGGCAAATGTCAACACCACTGCGCTCATTAAGCAGGAATGGGAATCGTGTGGGGTCAGCGTGACTACGACAACGACCGAACAGAGCAAATTTATCCTCGACCTAGCGACTGGCAACTATCAAGCGGACTTGTCGCGTCAGTTCAGCGGAACCGATCCTGCCGTCGATTATGTGTGGTGGACCGGTAAGAACGCGACTGGCCCATTGGCGTTGAACTTCGCCCGACTTAATGATCCAGAACTCAACGCAGCGCTCGATAGGGGTCGCGCCTCACCTGATGTGGCCGTTCGCAAAGACGCTTATGCCACGGTTCAGAAACGTCAAACAGCGCTGGTCCCCTACATCTGGCTTGCTCATACGCAGTGGGCACTCGGTGCGGCCAAAAACATTCGGAACTTCACGTCGATGACGCTTCCTGATGGAGCAAAGGCGCAGCCCTTCCAAGGTGGCACCGTCAAACTCACCGAAACCTGGATCGAGAAGTGATCCCGAGCTGAACCAGTGCGCACCGCTACGTTCACTGGCGTGGCTGGTTCGGTTCGTCAACTTCGTCCAGGGTTGCGTAACAGCGCGCCCACGCTCGCCAACGAGAAGAAACTTTGGGCCGGGGGTTATTCCGTTGTTGTCGGTCTCGATGAGGTCGGCCGCGGGTCATGGGCCGGGCCGTTGGTGATTGGTGCAGCGGTCGTCCCGCAGAATCGACGTGTCTACAAACTTCGCGATTCGAAGATGCTCACGGAAGCAGAACGCGAATCGATGTTTGATCGAGTTGCTGAATGGTGCGACGCGTGGTCGTTGGGGATCGTGACCCATCAGGAATGCGACGAACTCGGAATGTCCGCAGCGCTGCGTCTCGCTGCGTCGCGCGCGATTGCATCTCTTGGCGTTGTGCCCGATCGCGTCTTGCTTGATGGTTCACATGACTTCGTTGGTGGGGGCATCACAAAGACAATTGTGAAAGGCGATGCGACATGCGTGTCGATTGCTGCCGCTTCGATTCTGGCCAAGGTCAGTCGTGACCGCATGATGCGGGCCGAAGCCGAGAATTTTCCTGCCTATGACTTCCATCGCAACAAGGGCTATCCGTGTCCGCGCCATCGGATGGCACTTGCAGCGTTGGGGCCCACCACGATTCACCGTCGTTCATGGTCGTATATGGATGATCTGCCATGGTCGGGAATCCACCGTTCGGATCCGGTAACGGCTCAGGCGAGTTTGTTGAACGTCGGGTAGTCGTTTGGGCCTCGGGTGGCAGGTACCCTCAGGCCATGACTCTCCGCTCCCGCATTGTTCTTCTCGCCTTCGTTCTTTGGACGGTGTTCGTTTGGGGCAATCGCATCTCGAACACGCTGCGGTCGGAGGAATCGGCGAGTTCGAAGACCTTCTCAACGGTGCTGTCGATCATCCTTCTGGCGTTTGCGGTGGCAGTGATTGTGGTTGTGGCCAAAGCATGGAAGTCGCAGATCTCTCTGAGTGGAGCCAAAGTGCTGATGGCTGCCGCTGCGCTCACAGTGGTGGTGTGGCTTGTGCGAGTGCCGATGATCCTGATGGCCGACCATGGCGACAAGGATCCCGGGTTCAAGATCGTTCATGTCGGTCTAGGCCTGGTATCGGTCGTTCTCGCTGCACTCGTCTGGCAGATCGGTGCGGTCGTGTTGCGCCAGAGCCGGGAGAGTTCGGCAATGGAGAGCAGTCGGGCCTGACCCGACTACATTCAGCGTCATGGGTCAGCCAGTCACAGTTCTAGAGAAGCCATCGTCAATCCCCGGTGTGGTCCGATTCGAGACGAACCGTCCGCTTACCGGCATGGGACACGAGATCTACCGCTCTGCTGACGATGTGTTAGCCGATCGGCCGGCTGACCTCGTGGCCCGTACGTTGTTTGAGGTTGCTGGGGTCGAGTCGGTCCACGTGAATGGCAATGTCATTACGGTGGCGTTCACGGGCAAGCCTGAGGGTTTGAAGGAACGCCTCGAGGAGCTCTTCACCTATTACCGAGAAGGTGTCGAAGTCGTGATGCCGGAAGGTTTCGGCGACTAATCAGTTGCCTTTATCGAACATCTGTTCGATACTGGTGCGGTGGTTCTTCCCGCCGCTCTTTCCTCTTCCAGAGATCTCTCTGATCTTCACGAACTGGCCGAACAGATTCGGCCTGTGGTGCTGGCGCGCCAAGCCGTGCTGCCCGTTTGCGAGCCACTTAAACAGCTCATCCCCGACGGGGGGCTTGTGCGTGGTTCGACCATTGCCGTTGGCGGAGTCGGGGCCACTTCGCTGGCGCTGCAGCTCGTTGCAGCGGCATCGAAGAACGGTTCGTGGGTCGCCGTTGTTGGACTGAGCGATCTCGCTCCGGTGGCTGTGTTTGAAGCGGGTCTTGATGCTGAGCGTGTGGCATTTATCGATCCGGGGGGTTCGGGTCGACAGGTTGCTGTCGTTGCTGCGCTCATCGGTGCGATCGACATCGTCGTGCTCGACTCGCGGTTGTCATTGCGCGATTCAGATACTCGTCGTCTTGGGTCGCGTTTACGTGAACGCGGTTCGGTTCTTGTTGTGGTGTCTCCAGGGAATGAACCAACCTCGCAGTGGCCAAGTGATCTTGTCTTTACCGTTCGAGATTCGCGGTGGGAAGGACTCGGCTGTGGACATGGTCATCTGCGGTCGCGTCGGGTGCGCGTTGGCGTTGGTGGGCGAGGGCGAGCAAGCCGCAACATGCAGCATGAACTGTTGTTGCCGGCGGCCGATGGTCATATTGCGGCGGGGAAATTTGAAGACGGTGGTGGAACGGTCGTCGCGTTCGGCCGGTGATGTGGTGATGCTGTGAATGTGCGCACATTGGTGGTGTCGTGCCCGGATTGGCCAGTGATCGCCACAGCTGCATCGGCTGACGATGTTGTCGCAGTCATTGCGGCGAATCGGGTGACGGCAACATCGCCGGCGGCGCGAGCAGAAGGAGTCGAGGTAGGTCTTCGACGACGCGATGCACAACGTCGTTGTCCTGGATTGCAGATTGTCGACCCAGACCCTGATCGTGATGCTCGAGTCTTTGCATCAATTGCTGCGCTTGTCGATCGGTTCACTCCGCGAGTTGAGATGTCATCACCTGGTTCTCTTGCCTTTCCCACGATCGGGCCCTCTCGCTATTTCGGCGGAGACGAGGCGTTGGCTCGTCTCGTTGCTGCCGACATCGACGGCGCGCTCGGGTCATCGGGCTGGTTCGGTGCGGTTGGTGTGGGCATCGCCGATGGAATGTTTGCGGCGACGCATGCTGCGGAACTGGCAACGGCGGAACCCGACCATGTGCGGGTAATCGCTCCGGGGGAATCAGCACTTTTCCTTTCACAGTTTCCCGTTTCGGCGCTTGGACGCCCGGAATTGGCCGACGTTCTACAACGACTAGGACTTCGTCATCTCGGTGAGTTCGCTGCGCTCAAGGTTGACGATGTTGTTGCCCGTTTTGGGGTCGATGGGAGGTTGGCACATCGACTTGCTCGCGGTCTTGATGAACGACCGCCGGAAGTCGGCCCTCCACCACGGTCCTTTGATGCCATTGCGACGCTTGATCCACCGGCTGAGCGCGTTGATATCGCTGCGTTTGTAGCGCGAACTGCAGCAGACCAATTGCATGAACAACTCGGTGCGGAAGGTTTGGCATGCACGCGCTTACTTGTTGTTATCGAGACCGATTCAGGTGAACGACTTGAACGCGTCTGGCGTCATGAAGGCGCGTTGTCGTCGACGGCCATTGTCGATCGTGTTCGTTGGCAACTCGATGGATGGCTCAATGGTCCAAGCGCACAGAGGCCAACGGGTGGGGTGACACGGCTCGTCCTTATTCCCGACGAAGTGATGCCTGCTCGCGGTCGTCAGCAAGGTTTTTGGGGAGGCGAGACCGAGGCCGATGAACGCGCTGGTCGTGCGCTGGCGCGCGTACAAGGAATGTTGGGTATTGCTGCGGTGACGATTCCCGAGCGACGTGGCGGTCGAGGACCAGCCGATGTCGTTGTGCGCGTGCCGTTCGTTGGCACTGACAGCGGAGGGGGTGAAGGTCATGGGGTACATGTGACGGCTCCATGGCCAGGCCGAGTGCCATCGCCAATGCCAACACTTCTTCCGGTGGACGCGCTCGTTCTCGACATTCTTGACGGGAGCGGAGAACGGGTTTGGGTGACTGGTCGTGGAGCGCTCAGTGCGGAACCGGTAAGGGTGCTGTTCAGCGCCGAGACGGGGAATGGAGTGGCGGTCACGGGCTGGGCTGGGCCATGGCCCTGCGATGAGCGCTGGTGGGATCAGTCAACTCGTCGCCGCAGAGCTCGTCTTCAGTTGATGCTGGCCGATGGCCGAGCGTTATTAGTGCAGGTTGAACAGGGCAATTGGTCGGTCGAGGCGGTGTATGACTGATGTCGCTCAAGGTTGCGGCCTTCCTGCCTGAATAGAACCCCAAGTCAAGGCGTAACCTTTGGGACCAAACAGACGGTTGCTGGAGTGAAGCCGTCCTAACCGTGACCAGAGAACCAAATGTCCCGACTTCGAAACGGATTGCTTGCCGCACTTGGCGTGCTTGTCGTCGCGGTCGTGTTGTGGGGCGTACTGGCGGTTCCAGCAGGCAATAACGAGGCTGATCAGTCGGCATCGACGGCAGGAACGAACGCATCAAGCGCAGACCCTTCAGCGCCGGCGTCGTCAGTAGTCACATCGCCGTCTACCCCCATTGAGCCTGGGGACGTCAATGTGCAGCCCGAAGTGCAACAGGCGTTTGA
The DNA here is from genome assembly GCA_903867185.1 of uncultured Candidatus Nemicrothrix sp. Classification (GTDB taxonomy): domain Bacteria; phylum Actinomycetota; class Acidimicrobiia; order Acidimicrobiales; family Acidimicrobilacustridaceae; genus Acidimicrobilacustris. Next base: position 5,475 of record CAIPQK010000116.1, read on the forward strand.
TGCGGGTGACGTCGCGCCCGTCATTCTGAAGCTTGATGTCGCTCCGACCGGGGACGATGACCAGAGAGTTTCTCAGATCCGTGTTGCTCGCGATCGTTTACTGGCAGAGCTCCCCGCTGGAAGTTGGTCACAGGTCAAAGACGTCGGAACGTTGCCCTATCTCGCGCTGACGCTTGATTCGGCCGGGTTCGAAGCGACCCGCCAATCTGGACAAGTGCAGGTAATCGGCTACGACGATCAAACCTGGGTTCCGATTGCTGAGACCAAATCTTCTTCTTCAATCGCTCCGAGTTCAATCAGTTCAACGGCAACGATGGGGGCAGTTTCTGCCTGGGCTGCAGGATGGAAAGGCGCAGGTGCGACCGTTGCCGTTATCGATACGGGAGTTGAAACATCTCACCCGTACCTGACGCGCGATGGCACTCCTAAAACGATTGCGGAAGCCTGCTTTGCGTCAGTTAGTGGAGCGCGGAAGTCGATGTGTCCGAATGGTGTATCGATGTTGACGACAAGCGCGCCTGTTGTTGGCTCAGCAAAGCCATGCCCGAGCACTGTCGACGGATGTAAACACGGAACGCATGTCGCAGGAATCGCAGTTGGAGGCGACGGCGTTGCGATCCCATCAGGAGTTGCTCCCGAAGCCAATTTGATTGCGATCAACGCTTTTACGTACACGTCGTCTGGTGCTAGTGCATCAACATCAGATATCAACAACGCGTTGCAGTGGCTGTATTACAACCGGGCTCGCTTTCCTGGTTTGACGTCGGTGAATATGAGCATCGGTGATAGCTCAAAAAATTTGGGATACTGCGACACAGATTCAACTAAGACCTACATCGATCAATTGTTGAGGGTAGGTATTGCGACGGTGATCGCAGCCGGAAATGACGGTTGGATGAATGCGGTTTCTTCGCCTGGGTGTATCTCGAGTGCGGTCACTGTGGGTGCGGTCGATGGAACGCCTGATCAGACGACGTCCTACTCAAATGATGGACCACAGGTTGATCTCATGGCGCCGGGATCAGGCATTACCTCATCGATTCTGGGCAGTCAGATGGGGGTGTTGTCGGGGACGTCAATGGCGACTCCCGCTGTTGCAGGAGCCTTCGCAGTCCTCCATCAGGCCACGCCGGCACTGACGCTCGCCCGCTTGCGCGACTCGGGCTATGTGGTGAATGCGTCAGGGTATTCGATCCCAAGTGTTCGTTTATCTGACGCCGCGTCAATCTATCCAAGTCCAGTTCAATCGCTTGCTGTGGCGACCGATACTGGTCAAGCAACAATTCGGTGGCAGCCACCAACTGATCCAGGCTCAACGTCTGTTTATCGCTACACAGTCACTGCGACGGCTACTGGTACGAGTTGTACAACAGCCACATTGAGTTGCACGATCTCGGGGCTCACTACAGGTTCCTTCTATTCGTTCGTGATTCGCGCCGAGTCATCGACTGGGCTGGGAGCGCCGAAGACAACGTTAGCGACGAGAATCGTCACTTCTTCTTCGACAACTTCGACAACTTCGACAACTTCGACAACTTCGACAACTTCGACAACTTCGACAACTTCGACAACTTCGACAACTTCGACAACTTCGACAACTTCGACAACTTCGACAACGGTGATCACCG
>CAIPQK010000117.1 GCA_903867185.1 uncultured Candidatus Nemicrothrix sp.
ACTACCTCGCCGGAAGAGACGAAGGAACTCGCTGCGGCGCTTGCCGAATTGGCGCGTCCCGGTGACCTCATGCTTCTTGCCGGTGACCTTGGCGCGGGCAAGACGGCGTTCACGCAGGGTTTCGGTGCGGCGCTTGGCATCGACGATCTCATTACTTCCCCCACCTTCACATTGGTAAACACCTACGAGGGTCGTCTCGAGCTCAACCATCTCGATGTTTATCGACTTGAAGCACTCGGTGAGGTTCTCGATCTCGGTGTTGCCGAGATGCTCGATGACGGTGGCGTGACTGTCATCGAATGGGGCGACTCAGTTGCTCCAGCGCTTCCCGCCGATTATCTCGAAATCCGGTTTTCATTTGATGAGGTCGCAATCTCGCTTGATCAAAGTGGTGAAGCCGATGATGTGCGTGTCCTTGAACTCGTTCCCGTAGGCGCGCGCTGGAGCGCGCGTATTCGAGCAGTTGCCACTGCGGTTTCTCCGTGGATTCATGAACCCGATGGAGACGACTGATGCTGATCATCGGAATTGATACAGCCACAATGCAGGTGAGCGTTGCCGTTGGTGGTCACGAAGGCGTTCTTGCCTCAACACAATCGAGCCGCGGTCGTCAGCATGCCGAAGTCCTCACACCATCGATCGAGTTCGCGTGCAAACAAGCACGCATTGAACTTTCAGAAATCAGTGTTGTTGCGGTTGATCTCGGCCCCGGACTTTTCACTGGGCTACGCGTTGGCGTTGCTGCGGCCAAGGCCATGGCGTATGCACTTGACGTGCCGATGATCGGTGTCCCGAGCCTTGACCTACTGGCGTTTCCCGTTCGGTTTACGCCGCGGCTCATCGTTGCGACGATCGATGCACGGCGAGGCGAGTTGTTTTACGCCTTTTATCGCCAGGTGCCCGGCGGCATTCAACGAATCTCCGATCACCAGGTTGGGTCTCCCGATGACCTCGCGTCGGAACTTATGGCCTCGGGCGAGGAATGTCTTCTCGTCGGCGATGGCGCTATTCGATACAGCGAAGTGTTCGAAGGTCTGAAGAAGTGTGAAATCGCCGAAGAGGGCTTTGCTTATCCAAACGCAACGTCGCTCGTTATGTTGGCGCACGCCCAGGCGCTTCGAGAGCAATGGGTGAAGCCATGGGACTTGCAGCCGCTTTATCTTCGCAAGCCCGATGCCGAAATCAACTGGGCCACGCGGCCGGGTGTGTGATCGTGGCCACCGTTGCATCTGATCGAAAACTCGACGACGCGCAGCTTGAACCTGTCGTCATCACGACAATGCGTCGTCGTCACTTGCGCAATGTCCTTCGTATCGAAGAAAAGACGAGCACGACCCCGTGGTCGCTCGGTTTGTTTCTCGCTGAGGTCCGTCGTGAAGAGCGCGAGTACCTCGTTGCCCTTTCTGGTTCACAAGTGGTTGGTTTCGCTGGCCTTCTTTACGTGGTCGGCGAAGGTCACATCACGACGGTTGCGGTAGATCCCGCGATGCAGGGCGGCCGAATTGGCACGCGACTTATGTTGGTCCTCACCCGTCGAGCCATTGCTCACGGTTCTGATTCGATCACGCTCGAAGTTCGGGCATCGAACGCGCCGGCCCTTGCGCTCTATCGACGATTCGGATTCGCTCCATCAGGTGTGCGCAAGGACTATTACAAGGACCCCACCGAAGACGCACTTGTGTTGTGGGCCCACGATGTCGATACGCCCGCCTACGCCGATCGACTCTCAGTGATCGAGTCGCAACTCCCCACACCACTTGTGCTTGAAGACCCCATAACTCCCGACGCATCAAGTGACGACACAACGGAACTGGACGCACTGTGACGACGGAAGAAAACCCTCGGCCGTATCCTGCAGGTATGCGCATTCTCGGCATCGAAACAAGTTGCGATGAAACCGCCGCCGCTGTTGTTGTCGATGGTCACCATGTTTTGTCCTCGGTTGTCTCAAGCCAAATCGACATCCACGCCCGCTACGGCGGAGTTGTCCCGGAAATCGCTAGCCGCGCACACGTTGAACTCTTGACACCAGTGATTGCTCGTTCGCTGATCGAGGCTGGCATTCAAGACGATCACGTTGACGCCGTTGCAGCAACGGTCGGGCCTGGCCTTATCGGCGCGCTACTTGTTGGTGTGAGCGCAGCGAAGACGCTTGCGCTGGTGTGGGATGTTCCGTTTATCGCGGTGAATCATCTTGAGGCTCACCTGTATGCGGCGTTACTTGAAGACCCGGAGATCGAACTTCCGGTTGTCGTGTTGTTGGTGTCAGGAGGTCACACACTTCTTGTGCTGATGGAAGGACACGGCAAGTACCGCGTGCTGGGCTCAACCATCGATGACGCTGCCGGCGAAGCATTCGACAAGGTCGCGCGCTATCTCGGGCTTGGCTATCCCGGCGGCCCGGCCATCGACGCCATTTCGATGGAAGGCGATCCGCAATCGGTGCAGTTCCCCCGAGCCATGCTCAACGAGGGTTACGACTTTTCCTTCTCCGGTCTCAAGACCTCGGTCGTTAATTACGTTCGTCGTAACCCTGAAGTACACACCGCCGATGTTGCGGCGGCGTTCCAAGAGGCTGTGGTCGATGTTCTGGTCGCCAAAGCTCGCCGGGCCGCTCGTGATCACGGCGCCAAGGGTTTGTGCCTCGCTGGGGGAGTGGCGGCCAATTCGCTGCTCCGTGAGCGACTGCTCGATGCCTGCGTGACCGATGGGCTGCGGGCATTCCTGCCTAGCAGGGCCATGTGTACCGATAATGCCGCCATGGTCGCCGCGGCGGGCTGGTATCGGCTGCAATCAGATGGGCCATCGCCCCTCGACACCGGGGCCGACCCCAATCTGCGCCTGGTCTCGACCCTCTCCTGAAATTCCCGATCTCAGGTTGTGGCCTTAGGGGTCGCGGGCCTATCGTTAGCAGTCCCATGCGGAGAGTGCTAAGCGCTCGCAGCCCGCAAGTGTCACTACCAACTGCCTTACGGAGGCTCCAGCTATGAACCTTCAGCCCCTCGAAGACCGCATTGTGGTCCTTCCCGGACAGAGCGAAGCAACGACCGCTAGCGGTCTGGTCATTCCCGATACCGCCAAAGAAAAGCCCCAGCAGGGCGAAGTTCTTGCCGTCGGCCCCGGCCGTCGCAGCGAACAGACCGGCGACATCATTCCTGTTGACGTCAAGAAGGGCGACACCGTCGTCTATTCCAAGTACGGCGGCACGGAAATCACCGTCGATGGCCAAGACGTGCTCATCCTCAACGCCCGCGATGTCCTCGCGGTCATCAAGTGATCGGAATCTGACACATGGCAAAGATGCTTAAGTTCGACGAGGACGCACGACGCGCCCTCGAAGCCGGTGTGAATGCACTGGCTGACGCCGTCAAGGTGACACTCGGCCCGAAGGGTCGCAATGTTGTCCTCGACAAGAAGTTCGGTGCACCGACCATCACCAACGATGGCGTTTCCATCGCTCGTGAAATTGAACTCGAAGATCCTTTCGAGAACATGGGTGCACAGCTGGTCAAAGAAGTTGCAACCAAGACCAACGACATCGCTGGCGACGGCACCACCACCGCCACGGTTCTTGCTCAGGCTCTCGTTCGCGAAGGTCTTCGCAACGTCGCCGCCGGTGCGAGCCCACTTGGTCTCAAGCGCGGCATCGAAAAGGCTGTTGCTTCCGCAGTGGAAAGCATCAAGAAGCAGGCCAAGGAGATCGACGACAAGTCCGAGATCGCCCAGGTTGCCAGCATTTCTGCTGCAGACACCGTTATCGGTGGCGTCATCGCTGACGCAATCGACAAGGTCGGCAAGGATGGCGTTGTCACTGTTGAAGAGTCCAACACCTTCGGTATGGATCTCGACTTCGTAGAAGGCATGCAGTTCGACAAGGGCTACTTGTCCCCGTACTTCGTTTCTGACCTTGAGCGTCAAGAAGCAGTGCTCGAAAACCCCTACATCCTCTTCGTGAACTCGAAGATCTCGTCAGTGCAGGACATGCTTCCCGTGCTCGAGAAGGTCATGCAGTCGGGCAAGCCCCTCCTGATCATCGCCGAGGATGTCGACGGCGAAGCGCTTGCGACTCTGGTCGTGAACAAGATCCGTGGAACGTTCAACTCTGTTGCTGTCAAGGCCCCAGGCTTTGGCGAGCGCCGCAAGGCAATGCTTGCTGACATGGCCATCCTCACCGGTGGTCAGGTCATCAGCGAAGAGATCGGCCTCAAGCTCGACTCGGCCACGCTCGACCTCCTCGGCACCGCCCGCAAGGTTGTTGTGACCAAGGACGAAACCACCATCGTTGAAGGTGCCGGCGAGTCCGCCGACGTCAACGGTCGTGTTGCGCAGATCAAGCGTGAGATCGACGACACCGATTCCGATTGGGATCGTGAGAAGCTCCAGGAGCGTCTTGCGAAGCTTTCGGGCGGCGTTGCGGTCATCAAGGTTGGCGCAGCTACCGAAGTTGAACTCAAGGAAAAGAAGCACCGCATCGAAGATGCACTCAGTGCAACCCGTGCAGCTATCGAAGAAGGTGTTGTCGCCGGTGGCGGTACCGCACTTCTCCGTGCCCGCGCCTCACTGAAGAAGACCATTGAGTCGCTCGAAGGCGACGAAGCAACTGGCGCACGCGCTGTCTACCGTGCACTCGAAGCTCCCGCCCGACTCATTGCTGACAACGCTGGCCACGAAGGTGCCGTCATCGTTCAGCAGGTCGAAGCCCAAAAGGGTTCGATGGGCTTCAACGCTGCAACTGGCGAAATGGTTGACCTTCTCAAGGCTGGCGTCATCGACCCGGCCAAGGTCACCCGCGCTGCGCTGCAGAACGCGGCGTCGATTGCGGCTCTGCTCCTTACCACCGAAGCTCTCGTCGCCGATAAGCCCGACGACGGCGGCGGTGCCGCAGCTGCTGCTGCCGCCATGGGCGGTATGGGTGGCATGGGCGGAATGATGTAACCAGCCCTTACGGGTTGTTCGCTACGGCCGGTCCTTCGGGGCCGGCCGTTTGCGTTTTCATCGGCGGATTTGTCGGGGACGACGTGTGGCGTTCATCTGCGGTTTACCTGCAGGTTCTATGGTCCTGCGACTTATCAGCCTTTAGGACCGCACCGCCCGATGTCACGACTTCGATTCCCAAATCTGATCGTTGCTGTGGTGATGGCGATCTGCCTCGTCGCGGCTTCGAGTGGTTTTGTGGCAACGGTGTCGGCGGCCCTTGGAACGACGAAGGGCGCGGGTGCGCCTTCAGGTTCGACGTATGGCGCGTCGTCGTTTTCGCCAGCTTCAGTGCCAGTGCCAGTGGTGGCCACGGCGATCACCTCGGGTGATTATCACTCGTGCGCGCTCATTAAAACGGGCGGAATCAAATGTTGGGGGAACGGACCATCTGCATTGTTGGGAGCGGGCCCCACCGTCGGAGGAAGCTCGATTCCCGTTGACGTTCTCACCATCACTGATGCAAAGGCGGTGTCTGCGGGTGGTGCGTCAACATGCGCGATTGTGACCGGCGGAGCAGTCAAGTGTTGGGGCGGGAACTACTCAGGGCAGTTGGGCGACGGCACGAGAGATGACCAGTCAATTCCTGTGTCTGTCGTGGGTTTGACCGAAGCGGTGACCCAAGTCGTTGTTGGTGCATCTCACGCGTGCGCGCTCACGGTTTCGGGCGGGGTGAAGTGTTGGGGTCGCAATGACGACCAGCGACTTGGTGACCCGACATTCCCACTCGGTGATGTCTCGACGACCGCAATGTCGGTGCTCGGCCTCGAATCCGGCGTGACGGCAATCTCCGCAGGCGTGAATCACACATGTGCCGTGGTTAGCGGTGGCGCGAAGTGCTGGGGCCGAAATGACTACAGCGCGCTCGGCGGCAGTTCGTCAGGTGAATTGGTGCAGGTCCAGACATTGACGAGTGGCGTGGTTGCTGTCGGCGCAGGTGCCGTTCATTCATGTGCGCTCATGACTACGGGCATCGTGAACTGTTGGGGTGCGGGATGGGGTGGAGGAGGCCTCGGTCGAGGAGATGCCGGCCCCGATGGGGATCCCATCCCTGGACCAGTGGTGAATCTCACCAATGCGGTTTTGCTAGACGTCGGCTCGTCGATCTCTTGTGTCGTTACCGCGGTGAGCGAAGTGAAGTGCTGGGGATTGGATAACTCCGGACGTTTCGCGATGGGCGATCCCAACAGTGCGTGGTACAACTCGCCACAACTTGCGACGGGCTATCCCGATTCCACACAGATCAGTAGCGGCGATGGACACACATGCGCCCTCACGAGCCGAGGCAAAGTTCGTTGTTCTGGGAGCAATTGGAACGGAGCGCTGGGTGCGGGAAACGTTGCCGATCAGGACAGCGGCATTGACGTCATCGGAATCGATGGGACGCCTCCGCCAAGCCCGTTAAAGCTCATGTTCGATCCAGTCGTGACATCTTGCGGAACCTCACCCGCTGGCGTTGTGCTGTCGGGGAATGTCAACGCGACAATCGACTGGGGCGACACAT
>CAIPQK010000118.1 GCA_903867185.1 uncultured Candidatus Nemicrothrix sp.
CGATACGTTGCATATCAATTTTTTCCGTAACTCGATCGATTCTGCGCTCGGCAAGAACCAAGGAACAAAGATTGACGTCGAGGAACTTCTCCGTCAGCAAGCCGAAGCGGAAAGTGCCGCATCAGCCGAAGCCGCGAAGAAAGTTCCCGAACTTCCAGCGCCGACTCCAGCGACTCCCATGAAAATCTGGGTTGGTGGTGATTCCATCACCCAGACGTTCGGGACCTCGTTCCAGCGCATAACGCAGTCCACCGGAATCTTCACTCCAACGCTGGACTTCCACGTCTCCACTGGGTTGGCTCGTCCCGACTACTACAACTGGCCTGAGCACTTAGTCAAAGAGGTGCTCCCTGCGAATCCATCGATTCTTGTCATCATGTTCGGCGCAAACGACGGCCAGAACATGGTCGGTGCCGACGGAAAAGTTCTCGAGCGCACTTCCGAGCCATGGATGACCGAATACCGCCGTCGCGTCGCCGCAACGATGGACCTCTTGAAGTCGCCTGATAACCAACGCATCACGATTTGGTGTGGACCGCCCCCGATGGGTCCCGGGACGAAGACTCGCGGCATGGACCAGATGAGTTACATCTATTGGACCGAGGCACAGAGCCGGCCATGGATTCAGTACTTCGATACGTGGCCATTTTTCTCAGATTCAAATTTCGTCTTCGCAGCAAATCTTCCGAACGCTGATGGCGTTGTTCGGGGCATGCGACAGAAGGACAACGTCCATTTATCAACCGTGGGCGGAGATCGTCTTTCGTGGGCAGTTATTGATCGCATCGGAAAACTTGTCGATCTCTCGGCCGGCAATGTCACTCCGCCGGCTGCGCAGGGACCCCCGGCGAGTCTCGTTGAGCGCACCGAAATCCCTCCGAGTATGCCGGGGGCGGAATAACTGCAGTTCGTTTTACGGATGAGATGCAGTGACGGTGGTGAGAACGCCACCCCGGACTTTCCAAATGGTTTCAACGGTCATTCGCCGTGGAGACAATGCCTGCACAAGGTCATCAAGAATGGTGTTGGTGACGGCTTCGTGAAACGCGCCTTCGTCACGGAACGACCATATGTACATCTTGAGGCTCTTTAATTCGACGAGTAATTCGTTCGGCACATAAGTGATGCGAACGGTCGCGAAATCCGGCTGACCTGTTACAGGGCAGAGGCATGTGAGCTCATCGGTTTCGCACAGGATCTCGTAGTCACGACCCTTCTCAGGGTTCGGGACAGTGATGAGTTCCTTCGAGGGCTGGCTGAACACAGTCGTGAACGACGTGAAGAATCAGCCGCGACCGGCGTTGGGCTTGGTGCCGTGATTCGCCGGTTTACGGCGGGCGTTCGTCTTGCGCTTCGAGGTTTTCTTCGACATAAGACCGAAATCCTAGGCCGGAGGTGGGTGGATGGGCCAACTGAGAGCGTTCCAGTGGCCTCAGGTCATGTCGTCAGCGGCTGATGGCACTACTAGCCTGCCACTCCCATGGAAAAGTTCGGATTCGTCGGATTGCCAAACGCGGGGAAGTCCTCGCTGTATAACGCGCTCGCTGGTGGGGGGGCCCTCGCAGCCCCGTATGCCTTCGCCACAAAAGATCCCAATGTCGGAGTGGCCAAAGTCCCCGATGATCGGCTTGAGCAACTCGCAATCATGAGCAAGACCAAGTCGGTGATTCCAGCCAGCGTGCAGTTTGTCGACATCGGTGGTCTCGTCGAAGGTGCGAGCACAGGTGAAGGCTTGGGAAACAAGTTTCTGGCCAACATTCGCGAATCTGATGCCATCGTCTTTGTTCTTCGTGCTTTTGTAGACCATGACGTGCCGGGTCCTTCCGATCCGCTTGAGCACCTTCGAATCGTCGAGACTGAACTTGCGCTTGCCGATTTGGAAACCGTCGAGAATCAGATCGATAAGCGTCGAAAAGCAGCCAAACAAGATCGAATGATTGCCGATGAGGTTGAAGCGCTTGGCAAGGCGCTCGAGATTCTTTCTGAGGGAACACCGATTTATCGAAGCGATCTTGATGACGAGTCTCGAGATCTCATCAAGAGCTATTTCTTGCTGACGAATAAGCCCGTCCTTGCAATCGTCAATGTCAGCGAAGATGGTCTTGAACAGATCGACGAACTCATCGCTCCTGTGGTCGAGGAATTTGGTGGCCACGGTGAAGTCATCGGTATGTGCGTGCAACTTGAAGCCGAAGCAGCGATGCTCGATGCTGACGAGCGCGTCGAGATGCTCGAAGGACTTGGCCTCGGCGAGGGAGCGCTGCCACGGTTTCTGCATGCCGCCTATCGAATGTTGGGCCTGCGCACCTACTTCACGACGGGCGAAAAAGAGACCCGCGCCTGGACATTCCGTGCCGGGTACAAGGCCCCACAGTGTGCGGGTGTCATCCACACCGATTTCGAGCGTGGGTTCATCCGAGCTGAAGTCATCCACTGGGATGAATTGCTCGAGGTGGGCGCGTGGTCCAAGGCCCGTGACGCTGGAATCCTGCGGGTTGAAGGCAAGGAGTACCAGCCTGTCGATGGTGACGTGATGGAGTTCCGCTTTAACGTTTGAGGCCCGTAGCATCGGCGCCATGTCGTCGAGCGAATCTTCGGGCAATTGGCTCGTCCTTGAAGGGCGCGTGCTTGCCACGCTTGAGATTGCGACAGACCGGCGCGATCGCCGGCGTGGCTTACTGGGGCGTGACCGGGTTGAAGGAGCGATTCTCCTGCAGCCGGCGAAATCGGTACACACGTTTGGTATGAGATTCACGATCGATGTTGCCCACCTCGATGCGGATGGCACGGTTTTACGACTTAGGACAATGAAGCCGAATCGTCTCGGTACGTTCTTGATGCGCTCGCGTTCTGTGATCGAAACCGAAGCAGGAGCATTCGCCCGTTGGGGTGTTGTCGAAGGCGACCGATTGGAGATTCGATGAGTTCTCCAGTGGCTGGTCGCTTGGTTCTCGTTGGAACACCCATAGGCAATCTCGGAGATATTTCGCCGAGGGCGGTTGAGGCGCTCACGCAGGCAGCCGCTGTCGCGTGCGAGGACACTCGTCGCACGGGACGTTTGCTTTCGCACCTGGGAATCCCGTCACCGACCTACATCGTCGTCAACGAGCACACCGAGGGCGATGCCGCTGAGCGTGTTATCGGGCATGTTCAACGCGGCGAGGTCGTGGCGTTGGTGAGCGACGCGGGTATGCCCGGTGTTTCTGATCCGGGCGAATTCCTTGTTGCGAAAGCGGTCGAGGCCGGGATTGCTATTGAGGTTGTGCCTGGACCATCAGCAGTGCTTCACGCGCTGGTTGTTAGTGGTCTTGCAACATCCCGGTTTGTGTTTGAGGGGTTTATCCCTCGAAAAGGATCGTCGCGAACGAGTCGATTGCGCGAAATCGCGGAGGAACAACGCACCATCGTGTTATTTGAGGCTCCTCATCGGCTTGAACGCACGCTCGGTGATCTTCGAGGCGTGTGTGGAGCCAATCGTCGTGTCGTACTCGCCCGTGAACTCACCAAGATGCATGAAGAGATTTGGCGAGGTTCGCTTGCTGAAGCATTGACACGATGCAGCGAGGTCGATCCTCGAGGCGAGTATGTCCTCGTTCTTGATGGCGCTGCCCCAAGAGCCGATGCGACTGACGATGAACTTCGTGAAGCAGTGCGCGAGTCACTGGCCAAGGGAGCGTCCAAACGCGACGCAGCCGCTGGCGTTGCTGACACATTCGCTGTGTCGCGAAAGCGTGTCTACGACCTTGCGATCACGCTGCAGGATTGAGCAGATTTTTCGGAATCAAGTTTGCTGATCGCCTAAGTCTTAGGAGTCGATCTACGAGCTCAATGCCGAAAAAACCGCATAATTTTGAGGTCATCGCTAACGCGTTGTTATCTGGAGATCTTCAGGTGAATGCGGGAATGACTTCACGGCCGAAGAGTCGAATCATCGCGGCGATGTCGTCGAAGGAACCCAGCGATGCCTGACCGGTGTCGGCGGGCAGGCCTGCACCAAATGCCGTATGCACGTGGTCGCACTGTGTGGTTGCTTCGTAACTTCGGATTTGCCCGATCACGCGTTCGGGGTCGCCCCAAAGCAAACGATCGGCAGCGATGTCTTCGGCGGTGATGTTCTCGCCGGCATCGAGGCGAGCGAAGAGTTCCTTCTCTTCTTTTTCTTCGGCAGATTCACGCCAGTGGATCATGAGTCCGTCGACGTATGTCGGAAGTACCTCGGTACGAACTTGTTCGTCGTTCTCTCCGACCCACGCGTAGCGTCGGAGTATCCAGTCGGCGGGTTTATTGAGTGCCGCGCAAGCTGGGCGATAGATGTCGAGACACCGGAGCGCGGCGGCGAGGGATTGCACCGGACCACAGATCCATTCATCTCCTAAGCGCGCAGCGCGATCGACGGCGGCCGGGGCTACGCCCGCTACCCACAGCGGGGGATTGGGGGACTGCAACGGCCGTGGATGCACAGTGAGTTCGGGGAACGAGTGAAAGCGACCTTCGAACGAGGTGTTCTCGTTCTGCCACACCAAGCGCAGGATTGTGAGCGCTTCTTCCATCCGTGCGCCGCGTTCTTTGAAGTTTGAGCCGTGCACGTCGTATTCGAGTGGCCACCAGCCCATGCCGACACCGAGGGTGACGCGACCGCCAGAAATCTGATCGATAGTTACGACCTGTTCGGCAACGCGTACTGGATTGTGGATTGGCAACTGAAAGATGCCAGTGCCAACTCGCACTGTTGAGGTTCGAGCAGCAACGGCCGCCAAGAACGTGAGCGGATCGCTCAAGTTGCCGGGCATGAAGTGGTGATGGCCGATCGTGACGGTGTCGAAACCAGATTCCTCGGCGATTCGTGCGAGATCGAAGGTTTCGCGAAACGGATCAGGCGAAGAGAAGTCCTTCAGGAGCGGAAGAGAGAGTGAAAACTTCACAGTTCGAATGGTCCCTTGCCCATTTGGTCGCGAACAGTGACGACCTCGGGTTGGGTGAGTGAACGTCGCTGCCAGTTCGCGCCATCGACGACAAGCGTGTGGCCACTGATGAATCTGGCATAGGGCGAGGCAAGGAATGTTGCGGCCCATCCGAGTTCGCGCGGACGACCAACCCGCAATGCGGGCTGACACGCGTCTTTGTCATTGGTCCGTGCGAGGTTGCCCTTGATGTCATCGGTCATGTCTTCATGCGGCATGAGTCCGGGAACTAAGCCATTGACTTGGATGCCGTACGGGCCCCATTCCACCGCCAAGGTTTCGACCATGTTTTTGACCCCGGCCTTTGCTGCTGCGGAATGAGCAAACCCAGGACCGCCTGTCCAGGCATAGGTGGCCCCGATATTGATGATGGAACCCGGTGTATTGGCATCGATGTGACGACGGGCAAATTCCCGGGCGCAGAAGTACGTGCCGTTAAGTGTGATGTCGACGACAGTGCGCCACGCGTTTGCCGACATGTCTTCGGCCGGAACGGGAAAGTTGGCAGCAGCGTTGTTGATGAGAATGTCGGGAAGGCCAAACTTTGAAACCGCTGCATCGAATGCAGCCGCGATCGAATCGGGCTCGCGAATGTCGCACTGCACGGTGAGTGCTGGTGCGCCGAGAGCAGCCATTGCTTCCTCGGCCTGCTCAAGATGCTCGGGCTTACGACTCGCCACAACGATGCTTGCGCCAAGTCGTGCGAATTCGGTGGCAACGGCGCGCCCGAGACCAGTTCCGCCTCCTGTTACGAATACGACTTTCCCGTCGTAGGTGCCGGCGGGGAGCGCTTGGGCGCCAAGGTCTGGTGCGTCAGGAAGGCCAATGGGTTCAGAGGTGGACATGTCAGCTCCCGCGGTAGTTGGGTGTGCGATCTTCGGCGCGAGCAGCGCGGAATTCGGCGTAATCCTCGGACTTATTGAGGAAGGTTTGGTAGATCAGTTCATCAGCCATCGATGTTGTGATTTCGGGCTGAGCGAGATGTTGGATGACGCGACGGGCCAACTTGATCGTGACTGCAGGTGCTGCGGCGATCTTCAGCGCCATCTCCATCGCGGTGTTGTCGAGTTCTTCACGAGTCACCACGCGTGACACGATGCCAAGAGCGAGTGCTTCCTGCGCGTTGAGCGAACGTCCAGTGAGCACCATGTCGCTCACAACACCGTGGCCGCACATTTGAAAGAGCCGACCTACGCCGCCAGTGTCGGGAATGACCCCGTGGCCAGCTTCGGGGAGCATGAACTTTGCATCTTCAGCAGCGATGCGAATATCGCAAAGAAGTGCACGCTGGAACGAACCGCCGATGGCCCAACCTTGGATCGGCACGATGACAGGTGCGTCAAGATCGAACAACTGCTGGATGCCCTTGTGGCCGCGGGTCATTAATTCGTGGTGGGTGAGGCCGGTCATGTCGTTGCCGATTGAACCAACATCGCGACCCGATGACCACGAGTGGCCTTCGCCTCGCCAGATAACTGCTCGGACGGCAGGCGTGGCGCGCAGTTCACCGAGAATGTCGAACAACTGCTTGTCCATGTCGTCAGAGAAGGCATTTCGCTTCTCTTGGTTGTCGTTGGTGATGACGGCGATTGGGCCATCGATCTCGAGTCGGACCTGTCCACTCATGGTTCCCCCTGGCAGCATGCGAGTCGTCGCAGTCTTGCCGACTCTGCGAATCCGGGCGAACGAGTCGAAACCTTCGGCGGGGTGAGCCACACTTGAGCCAAACGAGGGGGAGCTATGCGCTGGAAAATCGGTCAAGTCACTGTGACGAAGGTTGTGGAACTTGAACAAGAACTGCCACTGAAGGGTCTGCTTCCTGCTGCGACCGATGAGGCGCTTGCGCCGCACCTTTCTTGGCTCATGCCCCATTTCATCGATGACGAGGGAAATACCGACCTCTCGATTCACGCGTTTGTGGTTGAAAGCGATGGGCTTCGAATCATCATTGACACGTGTGTAGGCAATCGAGACATGGCAGGCCTCCCCGGCTTTACTGGCGACCCTGCGTTTCCGAAGCGACTCGCCGCAGCCGGTTTCCCTGTTGAGTCGATCGACATCGTGTGTTGCACGCACCTGCATTTCGATCATGTGGGATGGAACACTCGTCTTGAGGATGGCAAGTGGGTGCCGACATTCCCGAATGCCCGCTATCTCTTCTGCCGAGCCGAATACGACGCGTGGATGGCCGAACCGGGTGGTTACGCCTGGAACCTTCCCGACACAGTTGCACCCGTCGTCGATGCAGGACTTGTAGATCTCGTCGACCCCGATCATCGCGTCACCAGCGAAATCAGGTTTGTGCCGACGCATGGCCATTCGCCCGGACACATGTCGGTCGTCATTGAATCGAACGGTGAGCGAGCGCTCATCACGGGCGATGCCACGCATCATCCGGTGCAATGGGCAGAACCGGACTGGGGCATGAGCGGGGATTGGGATGGACCAATGGGCGCTGAGACTCGCCGCCGGATGCGCGATGAACATGGCGATACGGGCACGCTCATTCTCGGAACTCATTACGCCGCGCCGAGCGCTGGTCACGTCGTTCGACGTGATGGGCAATGGCAATTCCAGGCCAGTAACGAAGAAGGCTTCTGAAGTGGCAAGTGCGCTGTTCGATCTCACCGGCAAGGTCGCGGTTGTGACTGGCGCGAGCAAGGGCCTTGGGCGAGCAATGGCGCTGGGGTTTGCCGATGCCGGCGCCGACGTGGTTGTTTCAAGCCGTCGTGTTGACGCGTGCGAAGAAGTTGCCGAACAGATCAGAGGGAAAGGTCGCCGAGCACTCGCAGTCGCATGTCATGTGGCGGACTGGGGTCAGTGTGACGCTTTGATTGCTGCAGCGGTCGCTGAATTCGGAAAGATCGACATCTTGGTGAACAACGCGGGAATTGCTCCGGTTCCGCCTTCACTTGCTGGAGTTACCGAAGAACTGTTCGACAAGACCTTTGGGGTGAATGTCAAAGGTCCGCTGCGGTTGATGGCGATGGCAGCCGACCACATGCCCGCTGGCGGATCGATCATCAACATCAGCACGAAAGCCTCCCAACGACCTTCACCGTTCACTGTTGTGTATGCGGGTTCCAAGGCTGCTCTCAATGCCATAACTCAGGCGACTGCGCAAGAGTTCGGGCCGCGCGGCATCAGAGTGAACGCGATTGTTTGCGGTCCTTTCGTTACTGACAGCTTCAGTAAGGCAATCCCGACTCGTGAAGCGGCCGAACACGTCGCGAAGATGATCACCGTCGGTCATATCGGACAACCCGAAGAGATCGTTGGTACGGCGCTGCTGTTGGCTTCCGATGCTTCGTCGTATATGACCGGCGCTCTCATCAATCTCGATGGTGGCGGTTCGTGAGCGAGGAACTTGTCAATGTCGAGCGCCTTGGCGTTTGGCTTGATGGTCTTGGCTTGGAAGTCGGAAAATCAATAATGGTGGCCCCGCTCACGTCTGGTCGATCGAACGCGATGTTCACCATTCAGCGCGGTGGTTCTCGTTGGGTGCTTCGCCGGCCCGCGCTTGTTGCCATTGAACGAGCAGACGAAGGTATGCGCCGCGAGTTTCGCATTCTCGATGCGCTGAATGGCTCGAACGTGCCACATCCCGAAACCGTGGCGCTGTGCGAAGACCGCGAGGTTCTCGGGTGCACGTTCTTCCTGATGCAGCAGGTTGATGGCATCAATCCTGCGCCACCGTTACCCGAACCATTCACTGCGGACGATCAGCCGAGCGTTGCGTTCGCAATGGTCGAAGCGCTTGCTGCATTGCATGACTTCGATTGGAAATCGAATGGTTTGGGCGATTTCGGAAAGCCGGAGGGATTTCACGAGCGTCAGGTTCAGCGTTGGACATCACAATTGGCTTCCTATGGCGGACGCGAATTGCCACAGCTTGAGCGCGTCACGATGTTTCTCTCTGCCAACATCCCCGATTCTTACGAACCATCGCTCATGCACGGCGACTTTCATATGTTCAACGCGTTAATCGCAACAGAACCGCCAGGCAGGGTGACAGCAATCCTCGATTGGGAAACGGCAACGATTGGTGATCCGTTGCTAGATCTCATCGGCTTCTGCGAGATTTGGGGAAAGGCGACCGCTGCGCCAGGTTGGCCCCGTAGCGACGAACTCATTGCTCGCTATCAAGAGCGTCGTTCTCTTGAGATGCCAGATGACCTTGCGTATTACGAGGTTCTCTACAACTTCCGTATGGCGGTGCTCTTGGAGGGGATCTATCAGCGCTCCTTGCACGACTCGACACGGCCGAATCTCGAAGACGTTGGGGCCGGGGCTATGGGATTCCTCACCCGTGCCCTTGAGGTCCTCGACAACCGCTGAACTGCGGCCGCGGCGCGCTTGGTTCGTGAGAAGTGTCAAGCCTGCGTAGCCTTGCGACGTGTCTGAACCCTTCTACGTCACCACACCCATCTATTACGTGAACGATGTGCCCCATATCGGGCATGCCTACACGACGGTGACGGCAGACGCGCTTGCTCGGTGGCATCGGTTGGCGGGAGACCCCACCTTCTTCTTGACCGGCACCGATGAACATGGCCTCAAGATCCAGCGTTCGGCCGATGCCAACGGAATCACGCCGCTCGAACAGGCTGACCAAACCAGCGCTCGATTCAAGGAAGTTTGGGAGCTGCTGAATATCAGCAATGACGATTTCATTCGCACCACCGAGCCGCGGCACATCACTTCTGTGCAGAAATTCATGCAGGCGATTTTCGACAATGGCTGGATCCGTAAAGGTTCCTATTCCGGCCATTACTGCGTTCCGTGCGAGGCCTATTACAACGAAGCCGATCTGGTCGATGGCAATTGCCCGATTCACAATCGCCCCGTCGAATGGCTTGAAGAGGACAACTGGTTCTTTGAACTTTCGAAGTTTGAACAGCCCCTCCTCGATTGGTACGCAGCGAATCCGGGATGTGTGCAGCCCGAAGGAAAGCGCAACGAAGCGCTGGGAATCATCAAGCAAGGTCTTGAAGACGTTTCGGTGTCGCGCACGTCGATCTCTTGGGGAGTCCCTGTCCCATGGGACGAGGGCCATGTTTTTTACGTCTGGTACGACGCGCTCATTAACTATGCGACCGCAGTGGGCTACGGCGATGATCCCGAACGTTTTGCCGAGTGGTGGCCGCAGGTTCACCACTTACTTGGCAAAGACATCCTTCGATTTCACTGCGTGTACTGGCCTGCTATGTGCCTTGCCGCTGGCATAGAACCGCCGAAGAAACTGGGGGTTCACGGGTTCTTGCTCGTCGGCGGCGAAAAAATGTCAAAGACCAGCCTCAATCAGATTTTCCCAGCTGATCTTGTTGCTGACTTTGGCGTCGACGGATTCCGCTACCACTTCCTGCGTGACAACCCGTTCGGTCCCGACGGAGACTTCTCCTATGAATCGATGGTCACGCGTTACAACGCTGATCTCGCCAACAACCTCGGTAATTTGCTTTCGCGAGTTGCCACCGTCGTCGCCAAAAAATGTGAAGGAATCGGTCCTGCGCCTGCTGCAGATTCGCCGCTCGCGGCAATTGCAGCGCATTCGTTGACTGACACGATCGCAGGTTGGAACAACATGACGCCGAGCATTGCGCTTGAAGCAACATGGCGACTTGTCGGTGCGGCAAACGCGCATCTTGAAGCGAACGAACCTTGGAAGATGGAACCAGGCCCTGCGGTTGATGCGGTCATGGGCGACGCTCTCGAGGTTCTGCGCATCGTTTCGATCTTGGCTACACCGGCGATGCCCGAGACGTGTGCGCAGATATGGGAACGTATCGGCTTGTTCGGTTCCCCATCTGATGCTGGCCTCGCCGGCGCAACATGGGGTGGGTACCCCGGTGGTTGTCCCGTCGTGAAGGGCGATGGCCTGTTCCCGCGTATGGCGAAGCCGTCGGTGGGTTGACGGAGTAACGATGCGCTGGACAGATGATCACTGCCACCTCGGTGATGGTTCCGATAAATGGCCCGAGGCCG
>CAIPQK010000119.1 GCA_903867185.1 uncultured Candidatus Nemicrothrix sp.
AAATCGCCGAATCGCTTCACGACATGATCGATCTCGATGACTGGAGCGGAAAGGTCGACTCCAGTCGGAGACGTCATAGCAATTGAGTTCTCTGTCAGCTCTCACCCCTCCGCGATCACAGGTGCGCAGCACCCGGTCGAATTGGTAAGGATCACCTGAATTCGGGCTCACTGCAAGAATTGAGCCATAGCGAGTTGATGATCAATAGATTTTGGTGCTCCGTCCATGATCATCTCTTGCGGTTTGGTCCTTCGTGGCCCACGATGCGGTGACGGAAATCGGCACGAGGAGTAAACGTGGCTCATCTCAATTTCATTGGCGGGAAGTGGGTTCCCGCCCAAAGCGGTGCGACCGATGAGGTCGTGGCGCCGGCCACGGGAGCGGTCATCGCCTCGGTTCCCTCCAGCGGCGCCGCCGACGTCGACGCTGCAGTGGCTGCGGCGAGTGCCGCATTTGCTGAGTGGGGCACGGCCACGCCGAGGTCTCGGTCTGAAGCGCTGCTCGCGCTGGCCGATCGCCTGGAAGAGAACATTGACGAACTCAAAGCCAGTGAGGGCGAGAACGTCGGCAAGCCGATCTCCATTATCGATTTCGAATTCGATCTTACGATCGACAACCTTCGGTTCTTCGCCGGAGCGGCCCGTACGATGGATGCGCAAGCTGCGGGTGAGTACATGGACGACCACACTTCAATGTTGCGGCGCGACCCACTCGGTGTCGTTGCCGGTATTGCTCCGTGGAACTATCCGCTCAACATGGCAATCTGGAAAATGGGTCCCGCGCTCGCAGTGGGCAATACCTTTATTTTGAAGCCGTCAGAGTTAACGCCGTTCACGGCCTTCCGCCTTGCCGAACTCACCGAAGGAATTCTTCCCGCCGGCGTGTTCAACGTTGTTGCTGGTCAAGGTGAAACAGCGGGCGATGCAATTGTTCGCCACCCGGGTATCGCGATGTTGTCGCTCACTGGCGATGTGAACACAGGCAAGATGATCGCTCGCAACGCGGCAGACACATTGAAGCGAGTTCATCTTGAACTCGGAGGCAAGGCGCCGGTTGTTGTGTTCGATGACGCCGATATCGAAGCGCTTGTCGCAACCCTTACCGAAACTGGCTATTACAACTCGGGTCAAGATTGCACGGCACCGTGTCGAGTCATTGCTGGGCCGGGCGTGTTCGATGACCTTGTTTCCGGATTGGAAGCGTCGGTGGGCGCGCTCATCACTGGCGATCCGAACGATGCCGCTACGAACGTTGGGCCAGTGATTTCTGCAGCACAACGAGATCGTGTTGAAGCGATGGTGAGCCGGGCGGCGTCTGGTGGCGCTCGAGTTGTTGTTGGTGGCGGAGCTCTTGACCGTCCGGGCTTTTTCTATGCACCCACAGTCGTTGCCAATCCGGCGCAGGATTCCGAACTCGTGCAGCGCGAAGTATTTGGCCCGGTCATTAGCGTGCAGAAGTTTTCTGACGAAGCGCAGGCGCTGGCTTGGGCGAACGATGTCGATTACGGACTTGCGGCATCGGTGTGGACACGGGATGTTGGTCGTGCCATGCGCATGTCGCGTTCGATGATGTTTGGAACGGTGTGGGTCAATGACCACATCCCGATTGTTTCGGAATTCCCTCACGGCGGATTTAAGAGCAGTGGCTATGGCAAAGACATGTCGAAATACGCGCTTGAGCACTACACCGAGCTCAAACACGTCATGATTAAGCACTAAGAGATTCGATCGAGGAGAACCCGTGTCCGAAACTGTGAAGACCGAAGTGCGTGGTCGCGTTCTTGTTGTGCGGCTTGAGCGCGAAGAGAAGCGCAACGCGATTGATGTCGATATGGCCGAAGGAATTGATGCAGCACTCAATCGTCTTGAGGACGAAGACGATCTTTGGGCGGGAGTAATCACTGGAACAAAGTCGGTGTTCTGTGCCGGAACCGATATGCGTGCTGGTGTTCACTCCACCGAGCGCGGAGGCCAGTACGGAATCATTCGTCGCTATCGCACGAAGCCGCTCATCGCAGCTGTCGAAGGTGCGGCGCTTGGTGGTGGTTTCGAAGTGGTGTTGTCTTGCGATCTTGTTGTCGCTTCCAAAACCGCAGAGTTCGGATTGCCAGAAGTGAAGCGCAGCCTGGTTCCAATCTGCGGCGGGTTGTTTCGTGCTCCCAAGGCGTTGCCGCGGAACATCGCTCGTGAGTTGCTGCTCACTGGTGATTCCATCGATGCGAAGCGGGCGTACAAATTGGGACTGGCCAGCATCCTTTCCAGCGCGGGCCAAGCGGTCGATGATGCGGTCGCCCTCGCGGACCGAATCTGCAGCAATGGCCCAGTCGCCGTCCGTGAGACCATGCGATTTTTGGCCTCGCTCGATGCGCCCGACGAGGCCCATGGTTGGGACGAAACCTTGGAATCGGAGGACGTCATTCGCAATGCCGAGGACACCCGAGAAGGCGTCATGGCCTTCTTCGAGAAGCGTCAACCCAATTGGTCGGGCCGCTGATTCGAGCAAATTGCCGTGGGATTGGATCAACCGCTCCCGGCTGGCCAAGATGATGGCGGTCGCTGTTTGAGGGGGACGTATGGATTTCGATGAAACACCAGAAGAAGCCGCATGGCGTGCGGAGTGCCGAGCGTTTCTTGATCAGTACTCAACCGTGAAGGCCGCAGGCGCGCCTCGCAACACGATGAGCACGTTGAGCGACGATGAGCATGCCCATGTGCAGGCGTGTCGTGATTGGCAGCGGACGAAGGCAGAGAACGGCTGGGCCGGTCTCACCTGGCCGGTGGAGTTCGGCGGTCGTGGTCTCACTGGTTTGCAGCAGGGCATCTTCCTCGAAGAGGAGCACAAGTACGACCTCGCAGTGGGCATGTTTGCTCAGGCCATCGGCATGGTTGGTCCGTCGATCGTCGTCCACGGCACTGAAGAACAGAAGAAGCAGTT
>CAIPQK010000120.1 GCA_903867185.1 uncultured Candidatus Nemicrothrix sp.
AGTAATGGCAACTGAACGTGATCTCGTTGTTCTCGGTGCAGGCATGCACCCGTGGGGCAAGTGGGGAAAGAACTTCGTCGAGTACGGACTTGTTGCCGCAAAGGCCGCACTTGCCGATGCTGACGTTGCCTGGCGCGACATTGAATTCGTCGCCGGTGCCGACACCATTCGTAACGGCTACCCCGGCTTTGTTGCTGGCTCCACGTTCTCCCAAGCAATGGGTTGGACGGGCGCACAGATTTCTTCTTCGTATGCCGCGTGTGCTTCTGGCGCACAGGCCATGCAATCGGCTCGCGCGCAGATCCTTGCGGGCTTTGCCGATGTTGCCATGGTGATCGGCGCCGACACCACACCGAAGGGTTTCTTCGCTCCGGTTGGTGGAGAGCGCAAGGAAGATCCCGATTGGCAGCGCTTCCATCTTCTCGGCGCAACGAACCCAGCGTTCTTCGCGCTCAATGCGCGTCGTCGCATCGACGTGTTCGGCGACACTGTCGAAGACTTCGCTCTTGTAAAGGTAAAGAACTCGAAGGCGGGCGTGGCCAACCCGAATGCCCGTTTCCGCAAAGAGTTCACGCTCGACGATTTCGCTGGTTCGCCGATCGTTTCCGATCCGCTTCGTCTTCTCGACATTTGCGCAACCTCCGATGGTGCGGCTGCGGTCATTATTTGCACGCCCGAATACGCCATGAAGAAGCTCGGCACGCTTGAAGGCACAGTGCGTATCCGCGCAGTGTCGAACACGACGCCGACCTACCCACAGGTTCGTCTCGAACTTCCCGACATCGCCACCGACTCAAATGCTGTTGTACACGCACCAGTGCGTGGGTTCAAAGATTCAATCGCGTACAACGCGTACGAACAGGCTGGCCTCGGTCCGGAAGATGTTTCGTGTGCAGAGGTGTACGACCTTTCCACCGCACTCGAGCTCGACTGGTACGAAAACCTCGGTTTCTGTCCCGAAGGTGAAGGGGCACGTTTGGTTCGCGACGGCGTCACCGCGCTCGGTGGTGCAAAGCCCGTCAACGCATCGGGCGGTCTTGCATCATTTGGCGAAGCGATTCCCGCACAAGCCATTGCGCAGGTGTGTGAACTCACTTGGCAGTTACAAGGACGCAGCGACGGCCATCAGGTGGAAAACGCCAAGGTTGGACTTGCTATTAATCAAGGCCTGTTCGGCCATGGTTCCTGCACGATCCTGTCGGTCTGACTTTTCCATCTGACGTTCGCGCTCGACTATGTTTCGAGCTCATCGAACACCGTTTGAACAACTCATCGGGCTGCCCTTCGGGGTGGCCCGATCTCGTTTCTCGGTTTACTCGTGCAGGATAAGTACGGACTGAAATCGAACCGAGTCACACTGAAACACCGCGTGAACTTCGCGCGCCACACCAAGCGAATCGAGATACGAACCAATGACTCGATCCTCTTCGTTGCATTTTCGGAAGACATCAAGTTGCGGTTCGGGCGCATCCTGCCAATCGAAGTAGCCGTAACCGTCGAAACATTCAGTCGTGCAGTACTCGATCGTCGTTGAGCGCACGGGTACGACACCGATCAGTGGACGCGCTTGCGTCTCGCCATCGATAACCAGACCAAGCGTGAAGGTCGCGTCACCACCTCCGACTTCGATGCGCAATGGACGCAGCGTGGTTTCGCCGCTCACGCGATTTGGAGCAATAACTTCCGCCTGCAACCCCGCGGGTGGTTCGTCATCTGGTGGAGTCCTGCCCCACTGAGACGGATCAACATCGCTGATCGCTAAACGAATTGGAAGATCGAGCATGTTCGCGACAACAAGTCGATTTCCGACTCCAGCGGCACGTTCCTTTTCTGCCGCCTTCGCTGCCGA
This sequence comes from uncultured Candidatus Nemicrothrix sp., assembly GCA_903867185.1. GTDB lineage: Bacteria > Actinomycetota > Acidimicrobiia > Acidimicrobiales > Acidimicrobilacustridaceae > Acidimicrobilacustris. The sequence continues at coordinate 1,850 of CAIPQK010000120.1, forward strand.
GTCATCGTTTCCGCGATATCCAAGAACGAGCGCACCTGCCACCACAACGACAAGGACAACGAGGAGCGCTCCGATTCCTGCTCCACCAAATTTGCGGCCACTCACCAAGACTCCTCCATGACCAAACGTTAGCGACCACATAGCGCCCACATAGCGCCCACAACCGTTCACACCACGACATCGCGACCACTCTCGGCGGGCCGATAACCTCGGCTTGTTCGTTCGCTCGCCCTGAGCGCAGTTCCGAGGAGTCCCCCATGGCCGAGGCCTACATCATCGATGCCGTTCGCACCCCCGTTGGTCGTCGCGGAGGTGGTCTGTCCGACGTGCATCCTGCCGACCTTGGGGCAGCGCCGATTGTTGAACTTTTCAACCGTGTCGATGTCGACCCCGCCCTTATCGACGATGTCGTCTATGGCTGTGTCGACGCGATCGGCGGCCAGGCCGGCGACATTGCTCGCACCGCGTGGCTCGTTGCCGGCATGCCGCAGCATGTGCCCGGCACCACCATCGATCGCCAGTGCGGTTCCTCGCAACAGGCCGTGCACTTCGCGGCACAAGGTGTCATGAGCGGAACGCAAGATCTGGTCGTTGCTGGTGGCGTGCAGCAGATGTCGCAGATTCCAATCAGTTCGGCGATGCTCGTTGCCGAACCTTTCGGCTTCACCGACCCATTTACCGGTTCGAAGGGCTGGGTTGCTCGTTACGGCGCCGGCGAGGTTTCGCAGTTCAATAGCGCCGAGATGATCGCCCAGAAGTGGGACATCAGCCGCGACGACATGGAAGCGTTCGCCGTTGAATCACACGAGCGTGCGATTCGTGCTCGGGCCGAGGGTCGCTTCGAGAATGAAATCTTCAAGTTCAACGGAATCAGCTCCGACGAAGGCCCCCGTGAACCCAACTGGGAAAAGATCCGTTCGCTGCAACCACTTACCGAAGGTGGCCGAGTAACTGCTGCATGTGCGTCGCAGATTTCTGATGCGGCCGCCGCGATGCTTATTGCCAGTGAAGATGCAGTGAAGCGTCACGGACTCAAGCCCCGTGCTCGCATTCATCATCTTTCGGTGCTGGCAGATGATCCGATCTACATGCTCACTGCACCGATTCCGGCAACCAAACGTGCACTTGAAAAGACCGGCCTCACCATGGCCGATATCGACCTCGTTGAAATCAACGAAGCCTTCGCCAGCGTTGTGCTCGCTTGGCAGAAAGAACTCGACGCCGACCTTTCCAAGGTCAACGTCAATGGTGGCGCTATCGCCCTTGGTCACCCACTCGGCGCTACCGGCGTTCGTCTTATGACCACGATGCTCAACGAACTCGAGCGCACCGGCGGTCGTTACGGTCTTCAGACAATGTGTGAAGGCGGCGGTCAAGCCAACGTCACCATCATCGAACGCTTGTAATCGCTATAACTTCTTCCCAGACGCGACGAAGGCCCGGCATTGCGCCGGGCCTTCGTAGTTCTTTGGGTGGAAATCAGTGAGTCATCATGTCGTGCGACATGGTGCCCGGAGTTCCACGGAGACAACCGACGGAATACGGGTATTCGTTGTTGATGACGTAGTGATACATCTCGACCATCTGACCGTCCCACGGAATCATGCTTGTCATGCCATGGCACTCGTCGAGCTGAACATTCGTGATCCACTTGCCGCTGGCATCGAGCGGCCCGAAGATGCCGAACCCATCGATCGCATAACCGAACATCGGTGACTGTTCGCCCGCATTGCCTTGATCAGGCATGCACTTATAGGAATAGCCGTGGTAGTGGTACTGCGTGTTGTACGGATGTCCGAAACACAAGTCGGTCGGAAGCGCCGCGTTGGGGTCGTAAAAGTTGGCCGAGGAATCAGGAGCCAATTCTGCGTGCCACGAAGCGCCAGTCAGGTGTGACACCCCGGTGATAAGACCATCGAAACACGTAGGAGTTGCATTCACGGTTGGGTTTTTCGGAATGGTGAGTTGGAGGTCATACGGGCCAACGGGAATTTCGGCCGCGTTGGCATAGCCACCAGCGGGAAGCGCGGAGTAATACGTGTATGCCTCAGTGCCGGACGGAATCGGGAATGTTCCAATTGGGTGGTTCGGAACGCCATTACCCACGAGAATTCGCTGGGTATCGGTCGTCGTGATCTCGAACTTGGGCTCCATCGTTACGGAACCAGGAACAGTCGGAATCTTTGAAACGTCAATGATTCCGTTCGACGCCCAAGGCGTCGACGCAGCAGTCATTGTGAGCGGCGTACAAGTAAAGATCGTGCCCTTCGCTGCAGCAGCCGTGCTCGTGCCAGTGGCAACCGTACGGAGTTCCATCGGCGCGATATCAGCTGGGGTCTTTTTCGAAGACGAAGACTTTGAACTACAGCCAGCAACGACCACTAACCCGAGAGCGAGCACCACAGCGCCGACTTTCAGGATGTTCCTCTTGCCCATCGGTATTCCTCCTGTTCCCAGCGACCTGCTGACACAAGGGGAGATCTTAACCAAAAAAGTAAAGATTCTTCTCTAATAAGCCACCAAGCAGTGAGACGTTGGTCACTATGATCGCAGTCCTAGGATCAAGGAATCCCTATGTCGAAGAAGCCACAGCAAGCCCGAAGCATCGAGTCAACCAATCGCATGCTTGACGCGGCGGAAAGTCTTTTGCGAGAAGGTGGACCTCGAGCAATCACCGTCGAAGCTGTCATCGAGCGTTCAGAAACCTCGATGGGCTCGTTTTACGCGCGGTTTGGAAACCATTACGGGCTCCTTGAAGCGCTTCATGAACGCTATCTGGAAGTGGTTATCCAAGAAGACTTATTCGAGCGCCTTGAAAGGGCCATCTCCGAACCCAACCTTGCGAGCGCAGTTCAAGCATTCGTAGAAACAAGTTTCGTCATGAATTACAAACACCGCGATCTCTCCGCGTTCTTCATGATTTTCAACAACGATGACCGTGCAATGCGCGAGATGGGCGCCGAGATGAGCCGAGCGTTGGCAGACCTCCTGCATCGACTCGTCAAAGCTCACCGGACAGAGGTCTCACACAAAAACCTGCGCGCTGCCTCTGACTTCGCCACCTTGCTCATTGCTGGGATTGCGCTTGACACGTTGCTTCATGAGCCCGGTGAATTCACCGGGCGTGCACGCTCGAACAAACAAATTGCGGACTCAACCAGTCAAGCTGTTGTCGCTTACCTCAAACACGGCTGAACCGACGTTGAGGCAGTATGGTCAGCCGAGTTCGGCGCCAAGAAGCGAAATGAAGCTCACCATCTCACCCGGGTAACCACCCAGGTTGTGGGTGAGCGCCA
>CAIPQK010000121.1 GCA_903867185.1 uncultured Candidatus Nemicrothrix sp.
ACGACGCGAAGATCCACGTCCTCACCCACACCCTTCATTACGGAATGGGTGTCTTCGAAGGCATCCGCGCGTATGAAACGCCAAAGGGTCCTGCGGTGTTCCGGCTTACCGAACACATCGAGCGCTTACACAACTCGGCGAAGATCCTGGGCATGGACATGCCCTATGGCGTCGACGAGTTGGTCCAGGCCACAAAAGACGTCGTGAAAGCATCGGGGCTTCCTTCTGCCTACATCCGCCCGATCGCCTATTACGGCTACGGCGAAATGGGGCTGAACACGCTTCCGTGCTCGGTCGATGTTTCGATTGCGTGCTGGCCATGGGGCGCGTACCTCGGTGAAGATGCGCTCACGAAGGGGATCAGCACAAAGATTTCGTCGTGGACCCGTCATGACCACAACACCATGCCGCCAGCATCGAAAACCACGGGTAACTACGTGAACTCTTCGCTTGCCAAAGTCGAAGCTCTCCGTGGCGGATACGACGAAGCGATCATGCTCAACCCTCAAGGTTTCGTTAGCGAATGCACGGGCGAAAACATTTTTGTTGCTCGCGACGGTGTTTTCGTGACACCACCGATTGCCGCTGGCGCGCTTGAAGGCATTACGCAAGACAGCGTCATGGCGATTGGTCGAGATCTTGGTTATGAATTCCGCGTCGATTACCTGACGCGCTCAGACCTCTACGTCGCCGAAGAGATCTTTCTGTGTGGAACCGCTGCTGAGGTTTCGGCAGTGAATTCAGTCGACAATCGCGATATCCCATGCCCTGGGCCGATGACATCTGTGATCGCTGCTGAATATGGACGCGTTGTGCGCGGTCAGGTTCCCCGTTACGAGGACTGGTTGGAGTATGTCCACTAACAACGGCGCCAACGCTGAACTGTCATCGCTTCCGTCCTCGGTCGAAATTTTCGATACGACTTTGCGCGACGGCGCCCAGTTCGAAGGCATCTCGCTCACAGTTGAAGACAAGCTTCGCGTTGCCGAACAACTCGACTGGCTCGGTGTTCGCTGGATCGAAGGGGGCTACCCCCAGGCCAATCCGAAAGACGAGGAGTTCTTTAAGCGCGCCCCGCTTGAACTCAAGCTCACAAATGCCGAACTCGTAGCATTCGGTTCGACGCGCAGGCCGGCAGGCAAGGTCGATGTCGATCCAACCTTGGCGGCCCTGGTTGGTGCCGGAACTTCGACAGTTTGCATCGTGGGCAAGAGTTGGGATTTCCACGTCACCGAGGCGTTACGGACGACGCTCGATGAAGGCATTGCGATGGTGGCCGAATCGGTCGCTTTTTTAAAGGCTGAAGGATTGCGCGTCTTTTTTGATGCTGAACATTTCTTCGATGGTTACAAAGCCAACCCCGAATTCGCGCTTCGAGTTCTCGAAGCAGCCATGGTCAATGGCGCCGATTGTGTGGTGTTGTGCGATACCAATGGCGGGTCGCTTCCGCACGAGGTGCAGCGCGTTACCGCCGAAGTCGTTTCCTTTGTTGGCGGCGCAACGGGCGTTGGTATTCACACTCAGAACGATTCTGGCTGTGCTGTTGCGAACTCAGTCGCAGCGGTTGTTGGCGGAGCAACACAGGTGCAGGGCACCATCAACGGCTACGGCGAACGCACGGGCAACGCAAACCTCATGACCGTCATTCCCGATCTCACGCTCAAACTCGGAGTGGCGACGCTTCCCGAGGGTCACCTCGATCGACTCACCGTTGTGAGTCACCGCGTTGCGGAACTTGTCAACCTTCCCCCGCATCCTTCTGACCCATATGTGGGGGCTTCCGCATTCGCGCATAAGGGTGGCTTGCACACCTCGGCTCTTGGGCGCGCAGGCGGTGCGACCTATGAACACATTGATCCGGCAATCGTCGGTAACCACACTCGGGTGCTCGTATCTGACCTCGGTGGTCGTGCGGGCATGGCGATGAAGGCGGATGAATTTGGAGTCGAACTCGATGATCCGTCCGTGGCCAAGTTGTCCGACGAACTGAAGCAACTCGAGTCGGAAGGCTGGTTGTTTGAATCGGCTGACGCGTCTCTTGAACTTCGTATGCGCCGAGCCACTGGTTGGGAGCAAGCATTTTTCGAGGTCGAGGAATATCGAGTTTCGAGTTCACATCGTGAAGGTGCGGCCACGTCTGGCGGTGCCCTCGAGGTCACGACCGAGGCAACGGTCAAACTTTGGATCGATGGCGAAGGAGTGACCGCCGATGGCGAGGGGAATGGCCCCGTCAATGCACTCGATGCCGCAGTTCGTCGAGCACTTAACGGACGATTCCCTGCGCTTGAACGAATTCATCTGACCGATTTCAAGGTTCGCGTCGTCGATGGTGGCGCTGCGACCGGAGCGGTGGTGCGCGTGCTCATCGATTCCACCAACGGCGACCGCGTTTGGACGACCGTAGGAGTCGATAGCAACGTGATTGAGGCCTCATGGCAGGCGCTCATGGACTCCATTCAGTTTGGTTTGGTCCACGCTGACGATCTTGCCGGGTAGATTCACTCTCAATGGCTGCTCCTGATTACGTCCCCGTTCCCGTCGATGATCCCGCCCGGGTGTATCAGTCGCCTCCGCGTCGCCCCGAGTCATGGATGGCCGATCGGCCGGCAGAAATCTTGGGCCGTCAGCCTCTTGGGCCGCGTCTGGGAGATCCAGGACCCGATCAAGGTTTTGCGATCCGTCTCGCCCGACAGGTCAGCGGCCGTCTCGTGCTTACACCGGGGGAATCTGAAGCCGATGCGCTTTCGGGCAGCGTTGCGATCGCGATGCGTCGATCGGCGTTGTTCGGCCGAGCGCCTTCGATCCACGACATCACTGTTGCGCTCACGCTGTGGGGCTACTTGTCGGAAGCGCCTGTTGAACTTGTCGCTGTTCGTGCACAGGTATTCGCTGCTGTTGCTCACAGTCATCACTACATGGAGCGGCGCGCCATCGTCGATGCCGTCCCCGAAGAGATGCTCCGACTCGACCCAGCGTCAGTCACGACGCTTGTGCGCAACGAACCATCGCGCATCCTTGCGATGGCCAACGCGGCATTAGCGGGCCAGTCGCACGACGACCACGCCTGAGACCCGCTACTCGCAAAGAGCGAGTCGGCGAACTGAAGCCGTGAGGCTCTTTAGGGCGTTGCCTTTGTACTAGGGCTTTGCCGTTGTAGCGGTGGTGCTTGACCACGATGCGGGAGTAGCCGCGAAGATGTCTATTGGAGTTCCCGCAGGTATGGCGCCGGCGATCTTGATCACAGCATCGTTGGGAATTCGCACACAACCGTTTGACGACTTGGTGCGAACGAGCTCGGGCTGGTTGGTTCCGTGGAATGCGATCTGAGGAAGGCCATTGTCGAACGTATCGAGTACTTCGCTGTACCCGTTCGTAGGAAGGATCCAGGCGCCGTAGACGCCGGTATCTGAGGAGTTCTTGATCTTTTCAGTCACGAAGAATCGGCCAAGGGGAGTCGGCGTGGAGTCCTTGCCTATGACGACGTCGGTTTCAACGAAAACATTTGCACCTTGGAAGACTTTCAAGTGGAAGGTCGAAAGATCGAGTTCCATATGAAAGTCGGTCGCTGCAAGGGTGACATCATCAGCTTTAATCCATCCGGTGGTGTGATTTGGACGAGCGGTGATGAGTACCTTCATCCAGTCGCCTTGGTTCTCGAGCACATCGAACACCAGAGGGTTCTTGTAATAGGTGGGGTTCGTGAACTCGTAACCGTCAGTGGTTTTCTTAACAGCGGCGGAGTTGAGACCATTGCGGGGAATGGCGGCAACGGTGGCCTTCACGGTGGTGGTGGTTGAAGTACTCGAAGGCGGTGTTGTTACGACACTCTTGGGAAGTTCGCTGTACACCGTGAGCTTCGAGCCCTTGGCGGTTGCGTAGGTCGTCTGATAAGGCGTGACAGCGGTTGAAGCCGTTGACTCCGAAGTGGAGGTATCTGATGACGCTTTCTTCCCGTCTGAGCATGCGGCCGCACCCAAAACGAGGGCAAGCGAAATCGCGGCAGCAGCGATTGGGCGGAAGAGACCTAAACGGCGTGGGGAGTTCATGGAGTGCCTACTGGGAGGTTCAGTTGTCGAGCTCGGTTAGCTCAGATCGCCCAGATCAGTTGGCTGAACGGGGGAATGAACGCCTGACGGTACCATCGACCCTGTGAGCACCCCAGTCGCCCGAGTCCGCTTTGCTCCATCGCCTACGGGCTACCTCCATATCGGTGGGGCCAGAACCGCCCTCTTCAACTGGTTGTTCGCCCGCCAGCAAGGTGGCGAGTTTGTGCTTCGCATCGAAGACACCGACGCTGAACGCTCGAGGCCAGAGCTCATTGACGTTATTTTCCGGTCTCTGGAATGGTTGGGCCTCGACTGGGATGGCACCCCCGTTCACCAGTCCGAGCGCGGGGCCATGCACCTCGCTGCAGTCGAGACGCTTCTGGCCAATGGCTCGGCCTACTGGTGTTCGTGCTCTTCTGATGAGGTCAAAGCCCGAGCGGAAGCTCGTGGCGGCACTCCCGGCTATGACGGGTTTTGTCGCGAGCGTGGATTAGGCCCCGGCGAAGGTCACGTCGTTCGATTTCGGGTTCCCGACGAAGGGGTTACGTCCTTCGACGATCTCATTCGCGGCACGGTCAGTTTTGAAAATGCCGTTCTTGAAGATTTTGTCGTTCTTCGTTCAAACGGAACGCCGATGTTTCACCTCGCAAACGCTGTCGACGATGCCGATCAAGGGATTACTCATGTCATCCGCGGCGAAGACCTCATCAACGTCACACCAAAGGTGCTTCTTCTTCGGCAAGCGCTTTCGACGCCTGGCGAATTGATTTTCGCCCACCTTCCGCTCATCGTGAATGAAAAACGTCAGAAGCTTTCGAAGCGACGCGACGATGTTTCTGTCGGCGATTACATCGATCGCGGCTATTTGTCTGAGGCGATGGTGAATTACCTCGCCACGCTGGGGTGGGGTCCACCTGACGACATCGAGATTCGACCGCTTGCCGAGATCGTCAACTTGTTCCGTATCACCGATGTGAATAATTCCGGCGCATTTTTTGATGTCAAGAAGTTGCAGCACTTCAACGGCGAATACATTCGCAATCTGTCAGTTCCGCAATTCGTCAGTCGTTCAACTCGATGGCTCTACGAAGACACCCCTTGGGACGCGGATCGATTCGATATCTCTAGCTTCGAAGTTCTTGCTCCGCTCGTACAAGAACGCGTGAAATTGCTTTCAGAAGTCCCCGGTTATGTCGATTTCATTTTCACTCCCGACCCTGTGATCGACGATGACTCTTGGCAGAAAGTGATGGTCAAAGGCGCCGATCTGGCGGCGGCGGTTCTTGACCATGCCACGGCTCAATTCGCCGATTGCGACTGGACCGCAGCGTCACTTGAAGCGGCCCTGTTCTCCTATGCCGAAAAGCACGAAATTTCGAAGGGAAAAGTGCAGGCCCCGGTGCGAGTTTCGGTGACTGGTCGAAGCGTCGGTCCGCCGTTGTTCGAATCGCTTGAAGTTCTCGGTCGCGATGAAACGCTTCGCCGTCTCAACTCAGCGAAGGTCCTTCTGCAGGGCTGACATGTTCTTTGGACTGCGTTGGGCGATACGTATCGCCCTCGGACTGCTCACAGTCTTGGTTCTCTATATCGGGATCACGTTCGCGCAGGTGTGGTGGGCGGCGAGGCAGAACGACACATCGCATGCTTCCGCGATCGTTGTTATGGGCGCCGCGCAGTGGAACGGTTCCCCGTCGCCGGTGTTGAAAGGTCGCCTTGACCACGCCGCCGAGCTCTACCAACAGGGTGTCGCTCCGGTGGTGATCGTCGCAGGCGGTAAACAAGTGGGAGACAAAGTCACTCAAGGTCTTGTCAGCTTCGAATATTTGCGGTCGAAGGGCATCCCCGAAGGGGCGATCAAAATTGAAGTGGACGGAACCGATAGTTACGAGGAACTTTCCTCGTCGGCATTCATCATGCGTAAAGCCGGATTGCCCCATGACGTGGTGATCGTGACCGATCCGTACCACTCATTTCGAGCTGCTGATATCGCTGATGAGGTTGGGCTCGCTGCCCATGTCTCACCGACCAAGGGGCGGTCAACGTTGAGTGACTATGTGCGTGAAACAGGCGCAGTCGCTATTGGGCGCATCGTCAATTACCGCCGTTTGGCCGCTTGGCACTGACCCCCGTTCGGCCGTCTGGCGTGGTTTGGTGCCACCCCCGTTCCAGCCGGTAACGTTCGCTCGCCCTTCGGGGGTGGTGTAATTGGTAACACGAGTGGTTCTGGTCCATTTGTTGGGGGTTCGAGTCCTCCCCCCCGAGCTTTGAAGATCGGGCGTCGACAAGGTCGGCGCCCGTTTCGCGTCTCGGTGTCACCCGTAGGCTGCGTGTGTGACGAATCTGCGCTCTCTGTGTGTCTATTGCGGCTCCAAGTCCGGGAACGATCCCCGGTACGAGGCAACAGCAGCGGAATTGGGTCGGCTCATGGCCCAGTCGGGCGTGCGCCTTGTCTATGGGGGTGGATCGGTCGGGCTCATGGGCACTGTCGCTGATTCCGTACTCGCTCATGGAGGCGAGGTCTTTGGGGTGATTCCAAAGGGTCTCTTCACCACCGAGATTGGTCACCCTGGTCTCACCGAACTGGTTGAGGTCGGATCGATGCACGAACGAAAGGCGCTGATGGCTGCCGAGGCCGACGCCTTTGTTGCGCTACCCGGTGGACTGGGAACCCTTGAGGAACTGGCGGAGATTGCCACATGGTCACAGTTGGGTATTCACGCCAAGCCCGTTGCTGTGCTTGATCTCGACGGATTCTGGGAGCCGCTGCTCGGGTTCCTCGACCGCGCCGCCGACGCCGGATTCATTCGGCCCCAACACCGCGACATCATCGTGCGCATTACCGACGTCAACGATGTCATTCCGCGCCTGGCATCGAAGGTCGTATCGCCGTCTGTCCCACTGCTTGGTATCGAAGAGTCCTGACCCGATGCGGTCCTGGCTGCGTTGACGCGAGACAATTGATATATGGAACAGGTCGACATCGCCGTTATCGGCGCCGGTCCCGCAGGCTCGTCAGCCGCGGCATGGGCGGCGCGTGGCGGGGCTTCGGTCGCTCTGTTTGAAAAGGCAGCGCAGGGTCGCGATAAATCCTGTGGTGATGGCCTGACGCCGCGAGCGGTGACCGAATGTCGCCGTCTGGGTCTTGATCTCGATCGGTTCCATCGCATCGATGGGCTACGAGTGCAGGCGGGTAGCAAAGTTCGCGAAGTGTTGTGGCCTGACGGAGCTTTTCCTCCGGTTGGCGCAGTTGCTCCGCGCGCTGAGTTCGACGCAATGGTGATGCAAGCAGCGATTGATTCGGGTGCGGACTTCCGCGAGAACTCGCCGGCCGAACTCTGGATCGAAGAAGGCCGCGTAGTGGGCGTCATTTGCCACGGTGAAAAGGTGCGCGCCCACCTGACCGTGATCGCTTCGGGCGCTGGTTCACCGGCAGCGCGAGCAGTCGGAGCAACACGTGTTGCGTCGTCACCATTCGGTCTGGCTATCCGCGGCTATATCTCCTCGACCCGTTCCGACGATCGCCACATGGAAGCGTGTCTCACCGTCAAAGGCCCCGATGGTTCGATCGTTCCCGGTTACGGATGGGTGTTCCCTGCGGGTAATGGCATCGTCAACATCGGTGTCGGTGCCTTGTCGACGATGAAGAACTTTTCTGATCTCAATCTCAACACGATGCTCGATGCCTACACCGCTCAAGTGCGCGACTCATGGGGTCTTGGCGAGTTCATCGCGCGTCCCAAGGCGTGGCGTCTTCCGATGCACGTCGAGCACCGCGGCGGCCCCGGATGGGTGGTTGTCGGCGATGCTGCTGGTCTCGTGAATCCCTTTAACGGGGAAGGCATCGACTACGCGCTCGAATCTGGTCGTCATGTTGCGGAATGTTTCCTTGCCGAACCCGGAACTGCCTGGGCCTCCTATCAAGCGATCGTGCGCAAGGAGTACGACCCGTTCTTTGCCACGGCCCGTCGCTTTGCTTGGCTTATCGGCCGTCCGAAACTCCTGCAGTTCCTCCTCGGTATTGCGTTGTCAACCAATTTCACGATGAAACTCGTCCTCGACATCATGGCGAATCT
>CAIPQK010000122.1 GCA_903867185.1 uncultured Candidatus Nemicrothrix sp.
AATCTCGCTGGGCATCCAGCGATGAGCGTTCCGTTCGGTGGCGGCGCCGACGGCATGCCGGTCGGTGTGCAACTTCTTGCGCCTGCGCTGGGCGAAGCAACAATGTTCCGAGCTGCAGCCATTCTTGAATCCGCAGCACCAGCAATTGACGAGGTGTGGTCATGACGCTTACCCACGAACCCATCGAAGGCGAACACTTCATCGTTGTAAGCGAAACAACGGGCAATGAGTGGGAGATCGTGGTTGGTCTCGAAGTTCACTGCGAACTAGCAACGGTCACAAAGTTGTTCTGTGGATGTCCGAACATGTTTGGCGATGAGCCCAACACGAATGTGTGTCCGGTTTGTCTCGGCCTTCCTGGTTCATTGCCGGTACTGAACGAAAACGTTGTTGAGTTGGCGATGCGCTTGGGTCGAGCTCTTCAGTGTTCGGTTGAGCCATCGGTATTCGCTCGCAAAAACTACTTCTACCCGGACATGCCCAAGGATTATCAGGTCACTCAGTTCGATCGACCGATCAATGCCGACGGATGGCTCGACCTTCCCGATGGCACTCGCGTTGGCATCGAACGGGCCCATATCGAAGAAGACACCGGCAAGAACTCGCATGCTGGCGGAAGCGGTCGCATCCACGGCGCTGACTATTCGTTGGTTGATTACAACCGTGCTGGCGTTCCGCTTGTTGAAATCGTTGGTCGCCCGCATATCCGTCATCCAGAGCAGGCCAAGACCTATATCGATGAATTGCGCGCCATCCTCCTGACCACTGGTGCCTCCGACGCCAAGATGGAAGAAGGTTCGCTTCGCGTCGATGCGAACGTTTCGGTCCGCCGGGTTGGCGATACGGAACTGGGTACGCGTTGTGAAGTAAAGAACTTGAACTCGTTGCGTTCACTCGGGCGTGCCATTGAATACGAAGCACGACGTCAGGTTGATCTTCTCGAAACTGGCGAACGGATCAAGCAGGAAACTCGTCATTGGGATGAAGGCGCAGGGCGCACCCGTGCGGGTCGTTCAAAAGAAGAAGCTGAGGATTACCGCTACTTCCAGGAGCCCGATCTCGTTCCTCTTGTTCCAAGCGCCGAATGGATTGCTGCGATCGATGCGGCAATGCCGCCGCTTCCTGCGGCGCGCCGCGATGCTCTCGCTCTCGCGTCGGGACTTGGGGTTACTGAATCGAGTGTCGTGATCGCCGTGCAGCGTGATCTCGATCAACTCGCACTCGCTGCAATTGCCGCTGGTGGAGACGGTAAACGTGTTCTCACTCACGTCGAGCACAATCTGTCTGGTGAAGGTTCCGCAGAACTCGGCCCAGACGCTTTTGCACAACTCGTCGGGTTGGAACTCGGTGGTCAACTCACCGCCACCCAAGCAAAAACCGTGTTGGCCGAAATGGTTGTTTCTGGTCGCGCTCCCGATGTCATTGCCGCCGAACTTGGATTCGAAGCAATGGATTCTTCAGAACTTGAAGGCATTGTCGACGGACTCATCGCAGAGAGCCCCGAGGAGTGGTCAGACTTCTGCACCGGCGATGACAAGAAGCGCGCAAAGTTGCAGGGTTTTTTCACGGGTAAAATTATGAAAGCCACAAAGGGCCAGGCTGACGGAAAAGCGGTTGCCGCACTTCTCGAATCGCGTAGAGCCGAAAGCCTCTGACTCATAATTGAGTGGATGTTGTTTTCTATGATCTGGTTGGCGCAAAGTCCCTGGGAGAAAATGTGATGCGATCGAAGAAGAGGCGTTGGGCGTTTTCGGCGTTCTTGATTGCGGGCTTCGTGCTCGTCGGTTCCGCTTGTGGCGGTTCGTCGAGCAACTCAGGTTCGTCGTCGGACACCACTGCGAAATCGGGCAGCAGCAGCGATGCAAGTGCCTGCGCCGATCTGTTTAATGAGACTGAAGAACTCGCCGCGAAGATGGACGCCCTTGATTCTGGGACAGCCGACAAAACGTCTCCCGATATGTCGCAGATGGTGAAATCGCTTGAGTCGTTCTCTTCGAAAGTCCCGAGTGAGATTCGCGAAGATTGGAAGACGGTCATCGCCACCATCAAGACCTACACCGAGGCAATCGCGGGCATTGATTTCACGAACCTGAATGACCCCACGACTGCGGCGAAGTTGGCCAAGGCCGGATCTGCGATGGACGACGCCAAGTACCAAAAAGCGTCCGAGAATCTTGATCAGTGGACCCAGAAGAACTGCCCGAGTTTCGACTTCTGAGTTCGCTGTGAGAACTCAAAATCCTTGGCTGCTTTGAATAAATTTTGGCTCAGGTGAACGGCAGAGCCTCAACGCATTCCCAAGTACTGGCTGGAGGATCGCCTGGTTCATGTACCTCAGGTAGGAGGGGTGGGCTCCGAAGCCTCCGAGGAGGATTCCGAGGAATCCGGCGGCGCCGCGGGATTTGGGCCGGTAGCCGGCCGGGGAGCGTGGGTATTCGCCTTTACGTGTTAGCAGTTATACGAATGAGTGAAACGACTATTTCGGAGTCAGATAACACGTAATCCGGAGACTAAAGGTCAGAACACCAATGGATTGAAGGGTTTGTTGGTTCTCGCAGCCGAAGTGCCACATGTCTTAGTGGACTATTTTCGAACTATGGCTGAATCCGGAAATCAAATTTCATTCGTAGCTTCTGTCCGAGCAGAGCCAATTCAGGTGGCTCAAATGCTCGGTCAGGCGATCCCTTCCGGCGGGAGCTACTTCGAAGACACTCAGGTTGTTCCGGTTGGACCGACGACGATTCGCGTAACTCGTCGATTCATGCCGCAGTGGGCAATTATTTGCGGAATTATCGGTTTGTTTCTGTGCCTCATTGGTATCGCAGCATTTTTCTTTCGAGACACCGAAGAATTGACGATTGACATCCAGCCTGACGGCGAGGGTGGCAGTCGAGTTGCGGTGAATGGCAAGGCCAAGGGAATATTTGTGACCACGATTCAAAGCACGTTGGCGCGTTTTGATGGTTATAGCGAGACTTCGATCGCGTCCCCGAGCGCAGGTGCCCCCGCTGCTGGAACGCCCGCACAGGGAACTCTCAGCGACGATGGGAAATGGCAGTGGGACGGACAGAGTTGGCAGCCAGTTCCCACACCTCCTTCTCCGGCACCTGAACCTGGCGGATCCGAAGGCCAAGCAGGTTCCTGAGCCGGGATCCAGCCCTGAGGAGTTGGCGTTCCTGTTGCGATTCCTCATGCGCTTGGGGCGTGCAGAAGCGGTTTATGTGGACCCGAGTTGCCGTGTAGGTGCCCGGGCGGCAAGACTTAGCAGCCTGTGAGCACGACGGTCCTTACCTCGCTCGTAGTACTCCGCTAGCACACGCCGGCTTCGACCGTCGCGTGTGCGCCCCCGGCCTCCCACTCGGGAGGCCGTTTACGTTCCGCCCGTTCGATCCGGCCCGATCCCGCTGATGCTTCGGCATCTGGGAGGACATCCATGAAAACCAACGGTGGTGCCGCACTCATCAAGGCTCTCGAACTCGAGGGTGTCGATGTGATCTTTGGTCTGCCCGGGGGAGCGATCCTTCCGGTCTACGACCCGATCATCGACTCGCCGATTCGTCACATCCTCGTTCGTCACGAACAGGGCGCAGGACACATGGCCGAGGGCTATGCGCATGCAACAGGTCGTCCTGGCGTCGCGATGGTCACGAGTGGTCCCGCAGCGACCAACATCATCACGCCGCTTGCCGACGCGTATATGGACTCTGTCCCGATGGTTGTCATCACCGGGCAGGTCGGTACGGCCGGCATTGGGACTGATGCATTCCAGGAAGTCGACACAGTCGGCATCACACGTTCGGTCACGAAGCACAACGAACTTGTGACGAATGCGGCGGACATTCCTCGCATCGTTCGCGAGGCGTTCCACATCGCAACCACTGGCCGACCCGGACCGGTGCTTATCGACATTCCGAAAGATCTCGTCGATCCCACGAATCCGAATTCGGCGCTCGATTGGTATTGGCCCGATTCGGTCGACCTTGCGGGTTACAACCCACGGCTCGATGGCGACCCGGCGCTTATCGAGGACGCTGCTCGACTGATCAACGCATCGCAGCGCCCGGTTCTCTACGCCGGTGGCGGCATTCTCAAAGCGCGCGCGGCGGAATCGCTCCTCGCTCTGGCTGAACTTCTTGATATCCCAGTCGTCACCACGCTTATGGCTCGCGGTGCGGTTCCCGATGACCATCCGTTGTGTCTGGGTATGCCAGGCATGCACGGCAACTACACAGCGGTGACCGCAATGCAGGAATCAGATCTCCTCATCGCCCTCGGGTCACGTTTCGATGATCGCGTTACCGGCAAGCTCGATGCCTTTGCTGAGCACGCCAAGATCATTCACGTTGATATCGACCCTGCCGAACTTGGCAAGGTTCGTCGTCCCGATGTCGGCATCACCGGCGATTGCCGTCTTGTCATTGATGAATTAATCAACGCGCTGAAGCAACTCGGCGCGCCAGAAAATCAGCCCGACCGTTCTTCATGGAAGTCAACGATTAGTGGCTGGCAAGAAAAGTTCCCGCTTTCCTACGTCCAGTCCGAGCCGGGCGATCTCCTCAAGCCGCAGTTCGTGCTTGAACAACTTCGAGACAACACGCCTGACGACTGCATCGTGGCGTCAGGCGTTGGTCAGCATCAGATGTGGACCGCTCAGTACTGGAAGTTCCAACACCCCTATACCTGGATCAACTCTGGTGGTCTCGGAACGATGGGCTTTGCCGTGCCGGCCGCAATCGGCGCCAAGGTTGGTCGTCCTGATCGCATGGTCTGGGCTGTCGACGGCGATGGCTGTTTCCAGATGACCGCGCAGGAACTTGTTACGGCAGCGGCCGAGCGCATTCCGGTGAAGATCGCCATTCTGAACAATGCCTATTTGGGCATGGTTCGTCAGTGGCAGGAAATGTTCTACGAAGAGCGCTACAGCGAGGTCTACCTCTCTCCAGATCTTCCCGATTACAAGATGTGGGCAGAAGCAATGGGTTGTGTTGGCATGCGTGTCGAATCACCCGAAGACGTACTTCCGGCCATTCAGCGTGCGAACGAAGTTGATGACCGCCCCGTCGTCATTGACTTCCGTACCGACGCGAGCGAAAAAGTTTTCCCGATGGTTCCCGCGGGCAAGTCCAACTCCGACATCGTTGTTGGTCCGGAGGGTCTCCGATGAGCCCAGCAACGCGCCATCACATCCTGTCAGTACTCGTCGAGAACAAGCCTGGCGTGCTCGCCCGAGTTTCAGGTTTGTTCGCTCGCCGCGGATTCAACATCTTCTCCTTGGCAGTTGCACCTACTGACGACGCCACGCGTAGTCGCATCACGATCGTGGTCGATGTTGAATCGGCTCCTCTCGAGCAGATCACGAAGCAGCTCGACAAGCTCATCAACGTTTTGCAGATCGACGAACTTGCTCCGTCTGACGCTGTTGAACGAGAACTCATGATCGTGACGGTCACCGTTACACCTGAGTCCAAGCCCGCAGTGCTCTCGCTCACCGACGAATACAGCGGGGCAGTACTTGACGAGGCCGGTGACCGAATCACCGTTTCTCTCGGAGGCACGCCAGAGGCGCTCGATGCCTTCACCTCTCAGATGGGTACTGCTGTCGTGGCCTACCAGCGAACGGGCCGTATCGCCTTGCCTCGCATCACGTCGTAATCCCTGCACTGAGCCCGGGAACGTCTCCTTTTCGTTTCGGGCCCCTTTCGTCGTAATCTCTCCAACCCGCCCTTCGGGCGATCCGATCCCACTACAGGAGTTCCCGTGGCCACCGTCTATTACGAAGTCGATGCCGACCGTTCATTTATCGCCGACCGCAAGGTCGCTGTCATTGGCTACGGCTCGCAGGGTCATGCCCATGCGCTCAACCTCAAAGACTCCGGCGTCAACGTCGTCGTGGGTTTGCGTGAGGGTTCTTCGTCGAAGGCCAAGGCAGAATCCGAAGGTCTGACGGTTATGACTGTTGCTGATGCCACCAAGTGGGCTGACGTGGTCATGATTCTTCTTCCTGATACCGAACAGAAGTCGGTGTACGACGCCGACATCGCGCCGAATCTCGCCGAAGGCGATGCGCTGTTCTTCGCACACGGTTTCAATATTCGTTTTAATCGCATCGTGCCGCCCGCTGGTGTCGACGTTGTGATGGCCGCGCCGAAGGGTCCCGGCCATCTCGTGCGTCGTACCTACACCGAGGGTGGCGGCGTTCCGTGCCTCATCGCCGTGGAGCAAGACGCAACCGGCAACGCACGCAATGTTGCGCTTGCCTACGCCGATGCGATCGGTGGCACTCGCGCTGGAGTCATTGAAACCACTTTCACCGAAGAAACCGAAACCGATCTGTTCGGTGAGCAGGCTGTTCTTTGCGGTGGCGTGACTGCACTCGTTCAGGCCGGATTCGAAACTCTCACCGAGGCTGGTTACCAGCCCGAGATGGCGTACTTCGAGTGCCTGCACGAGGTGAAGCTCATCGTTGACCTCATGTACGAAGAGGGCATCAGCGGGATGCGCTACTCAATCTCCGACACTGCCGAATACGGCGACGTCACCCGTGGCCCGCGCGTCATCACACCGTCGACCAAGGCCGAGATGAAGAAGATCCTCGCCGAAATCGTTTCTGGTCAGTTCGCCGATGAATGGATCGCCGAATCAGAGTCCGGTCGCAAGAACTTCAACGCCCTGCGAGCAGCTGGCGCTGAACACCCAATCGAGAAGACCGGTAAAGAACTGCGCGCCATGATGCCGTGGATCTCGGCTGGTCGAAAGAGCGTGGCCGAAACTTCAGGCGGCGCACAAGGCTGAGTCACTTTTGGGCGAAGGAACTCGCCGGCTTTGGTCGGCGGCGACGGTTTGTTATGAGGCGCCCGAGTGGTGCTGAAGACAGCGGGTGGAGTGCGCGAGGGGCCTTCGGGCCCCTCCGTCGCGTCTGGATGGCAATGTTGCGACGACGTCAGATCCGGACGATGTCGAAGCCGAGCCCTTCAACGAAGTCACCGTCTTGGGTGATGACGGGAATGGCGTGGGCCATCGCTGTTGCAGCGATCCAGGAATCGTTCACGCTCATCTTCGTCTTCGTATCCCGAAGGGTGATTCGTAATTGGGCCCACGCTTTAGCGACTTCACCATCGACTGGTAGTGGGTCCAGATCTGACGCGTAGAGAAACGTAGAGAGGCGGAGTGAGCGCGCAGATGCGCTATGCGAGGTGAGCACACCGAGTCTCAGTTCGGCAATCGTCACAATGCTTACGGCGCAATCGGTGGGGACTCGATCACTGCTGTGAGGCCGGCCAGATTCGCGCGCCACGAAATACGACGTGTCGAGGAGTCCTTGAGCTTCGGACATGTCAGTCGAGCTCGTCATTGTCGATGAGTTCATCGAACTCGCGGAGATCGTCGAGAAGGCCCCGATCAGCGAGGGGAAGGTTCTTGAGGAACATCTCGGTATTGACCCAACGTGGTTTGGTGCTGATGGGTTCGATACGGGCGACAGGACGACCGTCGAGGGTGACAATGACGGTGTCGCCTTCGAGGACGCGATCAAGGACCGACCGGGTTTCGTTGCGAAGTTCTCGGGCGCCGACTGTGGGCGGGTCAGAGGTGAGGGCCATGACGATGTTGTAGCACATGTGCGACATTGTGCGATAGTGGTTGACCGTCCATCTTTGCGCCTGCGAACTGTGCCTCGTTCTAATTGTTGAGTTGATTGGTCGGGATTAGGCCCCTAGAGTCTCGCTCCTGTCCGACCGGGATGTGCCGGTCGATTGATGAGGAGTGACCATGAGCGACAACTGGGGTTTCGATACCCGTCAGATCCACGCCGGCCAGGAGCCCGACCCCACCACCGGTGCGCGCGCGGTTCCGATCTACCAAACGACCTCGTATCAGTTCCGAGACACGACCCACGCCGCGAACCTGTTCGCGCTGGCCGAGATCGGCAACATTTACACCCGCATCATGAACCCGACGCAGGGTGTCTTCGAAGCTCGTATCGCATCGCTTGAAGGTGCAACTGCAACTGCGGTTGGTCTTCCCGGTGCACTTGCCGTTGCCTCAGGTCAGGCTGCAGAAGCACTTGCCATTCAGAACCTGGCCGAAGCGGGAAGCCACATCGTTGCCTCAGCAGCGCTCTACGGCGGTACCTACAACCTTCTCCACTACACACTTCCGAAGTTTGGTATCGACGCAACGTTCGTCGAAGATCCTGACAATCTCGACGAATGGCGCGATGCGATCCGTCCGAACACCAAGGCGTTCTACGGCGAGACCATTGGCAACCCGCGAAATGACGTGCTCGATATCGAAGGCATTTCGAAAGTTGCGCATGAAGCGGGCATTCCGCTCATCGTTGACAACACCGTCGCGTCGCCGTGGCTTATTCGTCCGTTCGAATGGGGCGCGGACATCGTCGTGCATTCAGCCACCAAGTTCATTGGTGGTCATGGCACCTCAATCGGTGGCCTCGTCGTCGACGGCGGTTCATTCGACTTCTCGGCGAATGACAAGTTCCCGATGTTCACCGAACCCGACCCCAGCTACCACGGCCTTCAGTACTGGCCTGCGCTTGGTGCCGGTTCGTACATCATCAAGGCCCGCGTGCAGTTGCTTCGTGATCTTGGCCAAGCCATCACGCCGTTCAACTCGTTCTTGTTCCTTCAGGGTCTCGAAACGCTCAGCCTTCGCATGGAGCGCCACAACGAGAACGCCACAAAGGTCGCCGCGTATCTCGCCGGACACTCGCAGGTCGAAGAAGTGCAGCACGCCAGCCTGACCTCTTCGCCTTGGCATGAGCGGGCCAAGAAGTACACCGCTGGCAAGGGCTTCGGCTCCGTGCCCGCATTCATCATCAAGGGTGGCAAGGAAGCCGGACAGAAGTTTGTCGAAGCGCTCGAGTTGCATAGTCACGTTGCCAACATCGGAGACGTGCGCAGCCTTGCCATTCAGCCGGCATCCACCACGCATTCACAGCTCACTGAAGCCGAGCAGATCACCGCTGGCGTGCAGCCGGGTCTCGTGCGCCTTTCGGTTGGCCTTGAGTCAATCGACGACATCATCGCCGACCTCGACAAGGGCTTCGCTGCTGCGAAGTGAGTGTTTGGTCGTCCCAAGTTGTTGGAAGAGGCCCGGTCGCTGACCGGGCCTCTTCGCGTTTCTGACCGGCTACGTTCGGGGGCAACAAGGGGGCGTTATGCAAGCAACATTTGATTTCAGCGGCAAGGTCGTCATCGTCACAGGTTCGACCAAAGGATTAGGGCGGGCCATGGTTGATGGTTTTGCTGATGCTGGGGCAAAGGTCGTGGTGAGTAGCCGCAAACAAGACCTTTGTGATCAGGTCGCGGCAGAACTCACCGAACGTACTGGCGCCGAAGTATTTCCGTTGGCCTGTCACGTCGGTGAATGGGATGCGATCCCAGTTTTTGTCGACAAAGTGATCGAGCGGTTTGGTCGCATTGATGTTCTCGTGAATAACGCCGGCATTAATCCCACAAGCGATTCGTTGATCGATACCAATATCGATCTGTGGCGCAAAGTATTTGCCGTAAACCTCGAGGGCCCGTTGCGCATGGCGACTTGCGTTGCTCCGCATATGCGCGACGCCGGTGGCGGTTCGATTGTGAACATTGCGACGGTTGGCGCCTACAGCGGCGGTCCGGGCGTTGGTGCTTACGGTGCTTCAAAAGCAGGTCTCATCAATCTCGGGCGTACACTGTCGAAAGAACTCGCACCGTGGAACATTCGCGTGAACACGATTTGTCC
>CAIPQK010000123.1 GCA_903867185.1 uncultured Candidatus Nemicrothrix sp.
AGGCTGTCGGGGAAGCATGTGGGGGAGTCCTTGATGGCCTCGTTACCTGTGCCGGCATCTCGGGCCTCCCTGGTCGCCCGGCATCGCTGCTCGCGTCGGTGAACTATTTCGGAACGGTCGAGATCATGGTCGGGCTCCGGCCGATGTTGGCCAAGGGCACCAATCCTTCGGCTGTCGCGATCAGTTCGAACTCCACCACGACTGCACCGGGATACCCGTTGGGTCTTACCGAAGCGTGTCTGGCGGGCGACGAAGCTGCTGCTCGTATCGAAGCCGATAAGGGCGATTCGATCATTGCGTATGCCGCCACGAAGTTGGCGGTGGCCCGCTGGGTTCGTCACTCGGCCATTACCGACGAGTGGGCGGGCGCAGGTATTCGCCTCAACGCGATTGCCCCAGGCATGATCGCCACGCCAATGATCGAGGAAGGCGCAACCGATCCGAATCTCAAGATTCAACTCGATATGTTCAAAGACACGATTGCGCTTGGTCGTGCGGGCAAGCCCGAAGAAGTCGCCGCGTTCTTGGCGTTTCTACTTTCACCCGAAGCTGGGTTCTTCTGTGGTTCGGTGCTGTTCATCGATGGTGGTACCGACGCCCGGTTCCGTGCCGATGATTTCCCGGCCCGCTGGGAGATCCCTGGAATGTGAACTGTCGGTCGTCGGATTCGTGCAAAACGGGTTCGACGACCGGGATGTTCTTACATGCCAGTAAAGACTTGGCGCATATTCGCCAGCCAAGCATTCACATCGTTGTTGCGCTTAGCTGATGTTTGCGCTTCTCGTTCACCGGTGTAGGTGACAAACGATTCAGTATCGAGGCAGCCGAGAAGTGCGATGGCGACTTCTTGCGATGTCGATGTCGTAGCCGGGTCACTTGGGAACGGTGCGTTGTTGCCCGGCTTGTCCGTGGAGAACTCACTTGCCGTTGTGCCGGGGACGAACAAATGCGCCCGCAGGTTGGTCTTGCCAAGTTCGACATAGAGGCCCTCGGTGAAGAACTCGAGAGCGGCTTTGCTGGCGGAATAGGCGCTTACGCCGAAGGCGGCCATGTGCACGCCCATCGAGGACACGTTCACAATGTCACCGCTGTTGCGCTCAAGCATGTGGGGGAGCATCGCCAACGTGAGGCGAACCGGTGAGAAGTAGTTGATGGCCATGACGCCTTCGACGTCATCGGCGGTCATCTGATCAGTGCGCTTTCGCTTTGGCACGCCGGCGTTATTGACGAGCACATCAACCCGACCATCGAGAGAGTCGATGAGCGTTGATGCGAGCGCATCGATTGATTCGAGCTCCGAAAGATCAGCGACAACCATTGTCGAGTCGGGCGAGGACGCTTGGCAACGTTCGAGCACCGCGGCGAGACGATCGGCACGACGAGCGACGATGGCAACTCGAGCGCCACGCTGGGCCGCTTCGATTGCGAGTGCTTCACCGATACCGGAGGATGCTCCGGTAATGACGATGTTGCGGCCAGTGAGGTCGTTCATCTACTTGTTTCCGTGGCGCTTTTCGAACGCATCACGGATGCCGTCACGCCAGCTGACCTTGCATGGTCCAGTGAGAGCCGCACGCTTTGTGTTGTCGGTGACCGAACCTCGAAGCGTTCCTTCGGCGGGAACTGAATTCACGATGGGATCGATACCGGCGAGTTCGCCGATGTATGCGCACCATTCCTGCACGCTTGCTGGTTCATCGCCAGCCCAGTTCACGATGGTGGCTTCGGTTGACGAGGCGCCGTCGAGCAATGCCTCGGCCTGCGAAGTGATGTCATCGGTGTGGATCGGCATGTACATGCACGGGTCCCAACGCGTGGTGACGGGGTTGCCGGCCATAAGCGCGTCCATCTGCATGATGGGAAGGCCGCCAGTGCCGTCGGGGCCGTACGACGCGTTCATGCGGGCGATGGTGACGGGAAGGTCGAACAGTCGGGCGCATGTACGCGCGACGGCTTCCTGAGAGATCTTCGACATCGAGTAACTGGGCGCATGAGCGGCATTGACATCGCCAAGCGCATCGGTCTCTTTGAACACATGCCAAGGATCACCGTCGGCCGGTGGCTTGTAGACCGAATGCGTCGACATCACGAGTGCCGCCTTAGCGCTGCGGCAGTGATGTAACAACAGCCCAGTGCCTTCGGCGTTGGCGCGAATGGCGAAGTCGTAATCGAGGCCAGCGACCTGTACAACCGCAAGGTGCAGTACGTAGGTGAAGTCGGTCGGGAGTTCGCTGAGGTCGGGATCGGCAAGATCAATAGCTAGCGTCTTCACGCCGACATCTTCAACCTGCTTGCGAGTTGCCGGATCACCGAAACGAGCAATGCCCCAGACCTCGTTGTCTTTGGCGAGATCGCGAGCCATAGGAAACGCGATTTGTCCGGCGGGGCCGGTAATGAGGATCTTCTCGTCACTCAGCATGTTCAGCCTTTAAACAGGTCGGGGAAGCAGTTCTGGGCCATCTCACGAAAGCCCTCACGCCATTCAACGGTGGGGGTCCAACCGAGACCGAGAAGCTTCGATGGGTCGACAGGGTTCGGAGGAATGCACTGTTCACTAACGAGAAGCGGGATCTCAACGCCGGTGAGTTTCGTGAGTTCAGCAGTCCAGTCCTCGATGCTCACGAGTTCCGGCGCACACCAGTTGAAGATCGGCGGGGGAACGTCGGCCTGCTCAAGCAGGTACGGCAACGATCCGAGGATGTCGCGATCGTGCAAGAAACAATGCGTGTTTGGTGCATCGGCACTGATCGTGGTGGGGATGCCCATCTGGGCAAGCGTGATCATCATTTGGGGCCAACCGTGACCGGGGCCGTAGGGAACATCGAGTCGCGCAATGACGGCAGGAACGCCGAAACGCTTCGAGGCGTATTTCACGGCTGATTCCGCCGCGATCTTCGAGATTGAATAGGTCGTCATGAAGCCCATTGCGCGGTGGTTATCGCCTAGGTCGTCGGTTTCGACATGGCTCACATGGCCGTTGGGTTCGTACACGGCACAGGACGAGCAATGGAAGAACGCTTTGACGCCCTTCACTCGTTCAATGAGCAGTGCGACGCCTTCTGCATTGGCAGCAAGGTCGCGGTCGAAGTCGTTGGACTTCGCCACCGCCATATTGATGACGTAATCGAGGCCATCGGGAATCTCATCGAACGATGCGGTCTCGAGGTCGATGGCGATGGGAATGATGCCATCGGCTTCAACCTTTGCTCGTGCATCGGCATCGGCAAAACGTGAGGTTCCGTACACGGTGTTGCCAGCAGCAACGAGGTTGCGGGCGAGGGGCCCAGCAACCTGTCCGGTAACGCCGGTGAGCAGGATCTTCGCTCCTGTGAGTGGTGTAGTTGTCATTAGATTTTGTCCGTGTAGTCGTCGGTGCCGAAGTTGGTCTGTTGGAACGGGCTCGTCCACACATGTGTGGCGAGTCCGCTTTCATTGATTGCTTTGCCAATCTTGGCGTAGCCCTTTTCCCAGCCCTTTTCGGCGTCGTGGTCGAGGAAATGGAGCTGCAAGAATCGACGTGGACCCGCTGCCGGTCGTACGACATCGGCGGGAGCGTCATCGGAAAGTGGAATAACAGTGCCGCTGCCCACGAGGTCGGGGCCCCACTTCTTGGTGAACGCGTTTTGCAGCCAGTTCTTGCGGAACCAGGCATCCCATTCATCGTGGGTCACGCCTTCATTGAGATCGCCGGCAACTACGACAAAGCCGGGATAACCGTGGTCAAGGCCGAGTTCGATTGTGCAGCCCTTGGGGTCGCGCTGTTCGCTCCAGCGCATGTCGTAGAGCAGCGTGTGGATGTGATCTCGTTCGGCGAACATGCGGCCTTCTTTATGCAGCATGTTGACGTTGTCGACGTTCCACCGATTGCATTCGTCGGTTGTGCCCTTTTGCCACCAGTAGACCGCGAGGTACGACCCGGTCTTCGGGTCTGGGGTCATGTCGTTGGTGGCCTTTGAGCGGAGTTTCTTCAGCCGACGAGTGGCCACGAAGCGGTCGCCCGCGAACACATTCGGGCCCATGAGGCAGCCCGAATAGAAGTGGTCATGTTCGTACCAACGGTTGTACGCAACCTCGAAGCCCTCGTGAGGCTCGACCATTGTGAATAGGAATGTCCCGACCTTGACCGGGTAGTCCTTCTCTGAAAGTGCCACGTTTCCCCCTCGGAATTTGTGAGGAGGCCACGTTAGTTCCGATCAGGCAGTCGTTCTCCGGCGAGACACCAGCACGAGAAGGCCGCCGAGGAGCAGGGTGAGGCCGCCGATCCCAACGAGGCGGGCCGAGTTTGAGCCGGTGGCAGGGAGGCCGCCACCATCGGCTTCGACGACCACGGAGGCCGAGGCGGTGTTGTTGTCGCCGTTGTTGTCGGGATTGGTCGATTCCACGAATACGGAATTGATCGCAGTTCCAGCTTCAGTCGCTCTGGCAGTGATGGTGTTCGTGGCGCTTTCGCCGACAGCGAGGGAACCAACCGACCAGATTCCTGTTGCATCATCAACGGACCCAGTGGAGGGCGACGAGGAAACAAACGTCACCGCGCCGACGGCGTTGTCTTCAACAACGACGACGTTTCCAGCATCGCCAGGGCCATTGTTTGTGACCGTCACGGTGTAGGTGATCACGTCGCCGATCTTGGCGTGTTCAGTTGATGCAACTTTTGTCATTGCAAGTTCAGCAACTGGGACGACCTCAGTGGTTGTCGAGTCACTTGCGTGAGAGGGGTCAGCGGATGGCGTTGTCGATGTTGCAGTAGCGGTGTTGGTGAACGTTCCGCCGGTAAGTGGAAGCTCGACGGTGTAGGCGATCGTCACGATGTCGCCAGGCTCGAGGTCGCCGAGTGCGCACGTCATCGTTTGATTCGTAACAGCGCAATTCTGCGGAAGAGAAGTGACGTTCACGCCCGCAGGGAGTGCATCGCTAAGGGTTGTTGAATGAGCAGCACTCGGTCCAACATTTTCAACAACAACGGAATAATTGAGATCTTGGCCAGCCAAAGCAATGTTCGTTGTCAACTTACGAACGTAGAGATCGGCATTTGCCCCAACGGCGATTGTGGCTTGAGCCGAAGGCGAGTTTGTTCCAGTGGATGTCGCCGAAGCAGTATCGGTGAGCGTCGTGCCATCAGCAAGATCGGGGTCGGTGGCTCCGCCTACGAAGATGATTGCCGTCGAGCCTGGACCGAGGATGCCGATCGGGCACGAAATCAATGTCGTGATCGAGCAGACTCCGGAGCTTGCGTCGCTGTGCCAGTTGGCGGTGATCACCGAGAAACCCGTCGGAATGGTGTCAGTTACGACAAGGTCGGATGCGGTTGGCGTTTGGCCCGAGTTGAGAACACCGATCACGACAGAATCGGGGTCGCCGGCAAGCACGCTTTGCCGTGAAGCAATCTTCGCAATGTCGAGCGATGCTGGCGTGAGGGCGTCTACGACAAGACCAGCGATCGAAGCATTGTTCCAGGGGTAATAGTCGTAAGTCGTAGTAGAGACGCGCGCAGTATTCATGTACGACGTAGCGGTTCCAACCGTGGGGGCCATGATCGTGATCTGTTTCATCGCTGAAGCCCCAGAGTTGAGATCTCCAAACGCGCAAGTAATGGTTCCGCTGGCTTCAGCGCATCCGTTTGGAAGTGGACCGCTCACCGTGAGGCCTGCTGGAAGGGCATCAGTCGCGGTCACGCTGGAAGCAATTCCAGGACCGGCATTCGACACAAGAAGAGTCATCGTCGTTGTGGCTGCAGAGGCGATTTCGGAAGGGTCGAAACTCTTTAGGATTGCAACATCGGCACCAACCGAAACCGGCGTGCTCACGGAATTTGTGTTGAAAGTATCGGTAGAACCAAGGCCGTCTGTTGCAGCAACAGTGGCGAAGTTGGTGATCGTGGTACCACTGGC
Organism: uncultured Candidatus Nemicrothrix sp.; assembly: GCA_903867185.1. Taxonomy (GTDB): domain Bacteria; phylum Actinomycetota; class Acidimicrobiia; order Acidimicrobiales; family Acidimicrobilacustridaceae; genus Acidimicrobilacustris. The sequence goes on from CAIPQK010000123.1 coordinate 5,892, forward strand.
GTTCGGGTCAATTCTTGCTTCGAACGTAACTTCAACAATTTCGCCGGGGCTGATGACGACTGGCGGGTTTGGTGAGGTCGACGGTCGAAAAGTGAGCGTTCTGGTTTGCGCGTCATAGCTTCCTGGGGCCGTGAGCGAACCGCTGATGTATTCGATGCCTGCGGGCAGAACATCGGAAACGACAACGTCAGAGGTTGCACTTCCGCCGAGGTTCTCGACAGCAATCGTGTAGGTCACGGTGTCGTAGATATTGCGTGGACCTTCTGGCGTCACCATCTTTGTGGCGAGCACGCATGCGGGTGTACCAAATGAAACGTCGTCAAGGAAATTGCCGATGGTGGGGTTGCCCGAACCAGTGGAGACGGCTTCAAACGCGAAACGGGTAATTGTTTGGTTTGCGGGAACGACGTAGGTACCCGTGTGTCGGCCCCACGCTGCAGTGGTGTCGGAGAACACCGAGTTCTCGACGCCTGGAACGCCAGGCGACCCAATGACAACGCGCATCGTGTCGGTTCCTTGGCGAGCGCGGTGAGCAAGTGACCAGGTCAATGTTTGGCCCGGCGTAGTGGGAAGGTCTTGGTAGAGCGCTGACGCCTGGGTGGCATTGAGTTCGGCGAACTGTCGCCCCTCGAATGCCGTTACACCATTGAACGGCGTGCTCCAGATTTCGATCTTTTTGTCGGTTGCTGTTGTCGACCAACCGGGGACAACGTTCTGATCGAGGAACCGATAGGTGTTGTTCGGAATGGCCGGAGCTTCGAATCCGCCGTTATCAAGTTGGCTCGGCGACGGGGGACACGAAGTTGCGGCGAGCGCTGGCGTGGAGTTTGTCGCCATCGAAGTAACCGTGAGGGCGAACCCTGAGGCCACCAGTGTGAGCGCTGTGAAAAGCCGGATCATGCCGGTTGAACGAAGCCGAGTAATTCGCATGCCGAAAGAATACGACGTGGTCGATCACCACGAGTTGCTAATCGTTACCGAGCCAGGAGTGGGCCCACCTGGGTTCCGAAAGCCTCAACCTGCTCGGCGTACTCCGCCGCGCTGTCGGTATCGAACTTCACCTGTAGTTGGTTCACTTCGGCCGGGGTCTCGGCCATGATCGCTTCGGCGATCTGTTCGGGCGAACCCGTATAGCAAGGCTGACGGCGTTCGCTCGACGGCGTACCTACGTAGAGATACGGGATGACGACGTGACCGAAGGCGAACGGTTCATCGGACTTGCCCAACTTCTCTCGGGTGGAATGCAACAGGTCAAGGCCTTCACGTGTGGCTGGACCTTGGGGCAACCAGCCTTCGTAGGTGGCGGCGCGCCGGATGGCGGGATTCGATGATCCACCGATCCAAATTGGTGGCCGGGGGGTCTGCACCGGTCGGGGGAGTGCCCCCATGTTTCCGATGTACGTCGTGGACAGTGCTTCAGCGAAGTCGACGAGTTTGGAATCGGTGAGTGAACCGCGGTCAGTAAACGACACCCCGAGCGCATCGAATTCCTCTTCGACGTGACCGGCTCCGATACCGGCAATCGCACGCCCACCGGAAAGATGGTCGAGCGTTTCGAATCCCTTCGCTGCGGTCAGCGCGTGGCGATAGGCGATGACATACACATGGCTGAGAAGCGCGATGTTCTTGGTTGCTGATGCGAGAAAGCCAAGGGTGGTGAGGCAGTCCTGCCACCACAGTCCCATCGTCGCGGCCTTCTCTTCGGGAACTGCGATGTGGTCGCACACCGCAACGTAGAAATAGCCACTGCGGTCAGCTGCTTGAGCGATCTGCAGAAGGTCTGCGGGCGTTGCGTTGGCTTCCCACTTCGCGGCGAAGCGCGGGCTTTGTGATTGGAGTGGCAGCTGCGTGCCAAAGACGATCGTTCCATGGGGAATTTCAAGCATGACCGTGACGATACTTCTGGTTTAGAGCCCCAAGAACGAGCCGCCATCGCACACGATGGTCTGGCCACTGATATAGCCCGAGTCAGGTCCGGCGAGAAACGCCACAACTCCGCCGATGTCGTCGGTGGGGTCACCGATGCGACCAAGTGGTGTTCGCGCTTCAATCGCGCCGCGCAACGTGGGAACTTGGCTAAACGCGCTGGCCAATGCGGGTGTTTCTGCAACAGGAGCGATGCAGTTCACACAAATGCCGTCGGCTCCCCATTCGCGCGCGAGCGATTTCGCTATGGCGCGTTGTGCGGCCTTTGACGGCGAATAAAGCGGAATATTTGCGCTTCCTTCTATGCCGCTGGGTGAAGTGACGAGGATGAGGCGGCCTTGATTGCTCGCTTTTAAATGCGGGTAGGAAAGTTGCGCACACCAGAAACTTGCCCAGGCTGACGTGCGTGACATTTGGTACCACGCGTCGGGGGGCGTTTCTTCAAGTCGGCTTGCGTGACCGCCGGCAAACGCGTTGTGGACCATGACATCAAGTCGTCCGTGGGTAGCAACAGTTCCATCGATACATGCGGCGATTGATTCGCGGGTCGTGACATCGGTGACGATGCATTCGGCAGAACCGCCATCGGCACGAATGGCGGATGCAACGGGTTCGCCGGTTTCTGCGCGTCGTGCGGCAATGACGACGTGTGCACCGAGCATTGCGAGTTTGCGGGCGATTCCTTCGCCAACGCCTTGGCCGGCGCCAGTCACAATCGCAACGCGATTTTCGAGAGAGCGAGTTACATCCATAATCCACCGTCCACGGTGAGAAGTTGTCCAGCAAGGTTGCGGGCATCGGAAGAACAAAGAAATTCAACAACCGCGCCAGGTTCCGCATCGGGAGCCGCTGGAGTTGCGATTGAAACAGGACCGGCGGCAACCGCATCGGCCAAGACCAATGTCGGTGAGACGGCGAGCGCATTGACGGCGATGCCCTCTGGCCCCCACTGACGCGCCATCGACTTGGTGAGGATGTGGACCCCTTCGGCGGCTGCGGCCCAGTGGGCGTAGTGATCGCCGCCGGCCAGAGCAGTCGTAGGGAGGGTCAGCACAATCGAACCACCCTGCCCGGCGAAGGTGGTGCGAGCTTCGGTGCATGCTTCCACTGCTGCGTCCATGGTTTGTTGCCAAGCCAGA
>CAIPQK010000124.1 GCA_903867185.1 uncultured Candidatus Nemicrothrix sp.
CGGGCGCAAGGTGGTTGACCTCGGTTGGTGGTCCGAGTACTGCCGCTTCCAACTTTCACTGACTGGCCGACTTCGATAACTCAAGGGTTTCGTAGCCGGAGACCGTTAAACCCTGGCGTCTCCCATGTGAGGCCGTCATGGCCAATAACGAATGCATCGAGCTCCGGGTGGGTGTCTAGTAACCATTGGGCACCGTTGAGCCCCATCACGAAGACTGCTGTTGCATACGCGTCGACGTAGGTGAGGTCTTCGCCAACAATGGTCACGCTGGCGAGTTCGGCCGTTGGCTCGCCTGTTTTGGGGTCGATGATGTGTGCGCCGCGCTCATAGGTTGCTGACGTTGCGATCGCGGCGCGACCGCCGAGAGATAGAACTGCGGCTGAGGCAAGCGGCTCTGACGGGTGGCGAATGCCAATGCGCCAAGGCTGATCGGGTTCGGCGTTACCCCGTAGAGCGATGTCGCCTCCAGCATTGATGCAGAAGTTTGCCGCACCATGCGCTTCGAGAAGTTCTGCTGCTCGTTCGATTGCCCAGCCCTTGACCAATCCTGACGGATCAAGAGTTGAACCGTTTGGAGCGGGAACACAGGCGATATCAAATGCGCCAGAGGTCTCTTCGCGTACCAACTCGCACAGCATCAAAACATCGCGAACTTCTTCGCTGAGCTGGTCAGCGGAAAGCACACCGAGACCGAATTGTGAAATCGGACTTTCGATTTTGTAGGTGCTGAATGTGGCATCAACATGATGGAGCCACGCGAGGACTTCCTTGAACGTGTTTGGGTCAAAGTCGTCTCGTACATCGAGGGAAATGGCCATTCCCATGACGTCCTCGACATGGTGAATGCCTATTGTCATCGGACTCAGGACGCGGCGCGTGATTTATCGATGGCTGATTGCAAAGAAATTTTGTAACTCGCGCTGGTATAGGTCGCGCCGGACACAGAGTTCACATTTGCATTCTGTGCGGTGAGTGTGGACTGAACCAGTTTTGGAATCGCAATGCGATTAATGGAAATGCTGCGGTTGTCATCTGATGGATAAAGAGGAGTACTGGCCGCGGTGATTTTTCCTCCGGAAACGGTGATGGCGACCTCCACCGGCCCGAAGCGATTCGTTGATACGGCGCCAGTCCACTTTCCGTCGGCAAGCGATTTCGTTCCGGAAGGCTTTGTGGTTGACGTCGTTGTGGGCGCTTGTCCTGACGTTCGCGAAGTCGTCGCGGGACCAGAAGGAACGGTGGTGTTTTGCGGAAGGAGTGTCGTATCGGTCGTTGCGAGATCAAGTGCGGTAGAGCCAGAGGGTTGCGAGGCTTGATGCAGATAGGCAGCCACGCCGAGGGTGGAAACGACGGCAAGGCCTAAGGCTGCAGTGCGACTGCCTTTCGCGGCATGACGACGTTTCGATCCGTTGTGTCGTGGGGGGTTGAGTTCCAACTCACGCCGACGCGCGGCAGATCGAGCGGAGAGCTCAGAAAGGCGATCGTCGGGTGGGGGAGAAGTCACGATGTCATCGTAGGGATCGTTGGGTGCGGGCATGGGTCAGGCATTCGAACATCACTGGTTGCCACTGCGTTGTGCAGCAGGCGACGAAGGAGGGGAGGTCGGAAAGGAAAGGAAGTCGGGGAGTGCGGACGAGGATGACGCGTTTGCGATGCGGCTTTGATTTTGGCGGGTGCGTATGAGGCCGGAGACGCGCAGTCCGGCCGGATACATGACGAGTCCGGTGAGGATCGCCATGAGCGCGAGATACCAACCGGTGCGCGAGTCGGTTCCCATTTGCCATCCGTGTACACCGATAGCGATCGCAGCCGGAAGCGTAAGGAGATGGATTGCATGCCAGATCCGTCGGCGCAAACGACGCTTGGGCCAGGTCGTGAACACGGTGACGAGCATTGCGTAGAACGCCAACACGCCAAGGGTGACAGCCAGTGTGGATTGCTTTGAGATACCAGGAATGACGATGTCAATGACGCGGTAGCCAAGATCGGCGCCGTAGGCGGTCAGGAGATGAAAGACGGTGAAGATGAGCGCGTAGCCACCGAGACCGCGGTGCAGGTCGACCCACCACACGGGGCGCAGTCGTTGTCCGCCTTCGCGACCGGAATAGATAAACCCATCGATGATTGCTGCAGCTATCAAAATCATCGCGACGATGCCTGAGGATCGGGTGAGGAACCACAGCACATCGCTCATTGCCCTAGTTCATCATCCCGAGGAAAGAGAACGCCGAACACAAGGTAAGAATTTGGTGAGAATCGGCGCGATTGCGGACGGAGCCGCGCATTTTGCGGCGTTCAAGGCCGAAGGATTGCTCCCGGAAGAGCTCCGGTGTGAACACCGTCGATGAACAGCGGTTCGCCGTTCACGATCACTGCGTCGTAGCCATGCGCTCCGAACACCAAGCGTGCGGCGCCTGTGGGGAAATCGCGCAGCAATGTAATGGGGTCGATGCTGAGTTCGTCGGGCGTGAACACGACGATGTCGGCTGCTTTGCCCACTGCGAGGGTGCCGCGATCATTGAGGCCATGAAGCCGAGCCGGTTCAGAGGTGAGGCGAGCAACGGCTTGTTCCAAACTCATCATGTCGGGAACGGTTTCGGTCAATGTGCGGGTGGTGTAGTCGGCTCCGCAGAAGGTGAGCAGATGAGCACCGCCATCGCTTGAACCGGCCAAGGTGAGCGGGTGCGTCACGATTTCTTTGGTTGCGGCAGCCAAGGCAGGATCAGTTTTGCGTCGCCAGACAAACACTGTTTCGAGGCTGTCGGCCAGTGCAAGATCGATCATCGCGTCGACACCATCAATCTCTGCGTCGTTTGCGAGTTCTGCGATGGTCTTTCCAACGGCTGCGGCGAGTGCTTCTTTGCTGACCGATGCCACGCTCACATCTGGCCATCCAAAGACGAACGATCGCCCGGTGGTGTCGGCAAATTCGCTGCGCATTGCAACACGGTTGGACTCGAGCCCGAGTTCAGCAGCGCGTTCGGCCATGGGAAGCGTCAGAATCCGACGGAAGGTTGGCATCTCATCGAGCACGAAGGTTGAATCGAGAGAGAAGTGAATGCCTTTGACGTTGATCATGTACATCGGGTGGATGTGATGA
>CAIPQK010000125.1 GCA_903867185.1 uncultured Candidatus Nemicrothrix sp.
ATGGGGAAGCCCAGAGCGACAAAGATCTCCGTTGGCCTGCTTCAACCACCGTCGTCTTCATCCGCCCAACCGGGCTGCGAACACTTCTTCGCGGCCCAGATCGGTAGGACCACCCTATCGGCACACAACCGAATTGTGACAATTGCCCATTTCGGGGCGACTTAGGGAAGCAGATCAGGGGTGACCGTGACTTCGCTGGCCTTGACCGATGCCCAGAGGGTGTCGCCCACAGCAAGGGAAAGGGCGTCAGCGCCGGCAGGGGTGAGTTCGGCGAGCAACGGGATCGGGCCAGTGAGCCGAGCCCGAACTCGATCGGGATGACGGTCGAGATCCGAGATGGCCATTTCCCAGGCGTTGCGGGCGCTTCCCTCGGGTTGTCGTCGATGGAGGCTGACAGACGCGGGACGGATCGAAGCGACGGAAGGCCCTTCCGGCGTATCGGCGGGAACGACGAGCAGAGCGTTGGCGGCGGTTGTCAGTGTGCCGTTGCGAACTTCACCACGAACAAGTGAGAGTCCAACCATGTCGGCGATGTGGCGCGATTGCGGGTGACTCGCAACTTCGTCGAGAGCGCCACTCTGCACAATGCGGCCTTCCTCAAGAACGATGACTCGGTCAGCGAGGGCGAAGGCATCAAGAGGATCGTGAGTGACGAGCAACGTCGTTACAGGACTTTCTCGACGGAGTTGCAGAAGGTCGCGCCGAATTTCTGCTTTGGCGCGAACATCGAGAGCAGAGGTGGGTTCGTCAAGCAGCAAAAGGTTTGGACGTGTGGCAAGTGCGCGGGCAAGGGCAACTCGCTGAGCTTGTCCACCAGAAAGGCTCGCCGGACGTCGGTGCGCAAACGACTCAAGTGAAAAGCGTTTGAGCCACTCCGCCGCTGCTGATCGCGCAGCATTTCGGTGTTCTCCATGAGCACGTAGCCCGAATGCCACGTTGTCGATGACTGACATAGTTTCAAACAACTCGCTGTTTTGAAACATCACGCCAACATGTCGATGTTCAGGCAGCACAAACGTCGAACGGTCGACATCGTCGACAATGTTTCCGTCGATCTGAATCGTCCCGCTGTCGATCGGCTGGAGCCCCGACAATGCATTCAGAAGCGTTGATTTCCCTGACCCATTCGGGCCCAGTACCGCGAGAACCTCGCCGTCGGCGAGTGTCATGTCGATCGTGAGCTGGAATGAATCGTGTTGAATGGTGAAGCGGGCCTCAACGCTCATTGGGAGCTCCGACCGGTAGTTGACCCGCCGAGCCATTGATCGCGAAGACTCAAAAGCACCCCGAAGGAAATTGCGATCATCACCACGCTCAAGACAAGCGCTTGGCCGGGGTTTGCTTCGAGGGCGAGATAGACCGAGAGCGGCATGGTTTGGGTTCGACCCGGGAAGTTGCCAGCGAACGTGATGGTGGCGCCGAATTCTCCAAGCGCACGAGCCCAAGCCAACACTGCGCCAGCGATAAGCGCCGGGCGAATTGCGGGAAGTGTCACACGGCGAAACGCGTACCAGCGCGAAGCCCCGAGTGTTCGAGCGGCGTCTTCAGTGCGGCGGTCAAGGCCTCGCAGTGCAGCCTCAACCGTGAGGACCAAGAAAGGCATTGCAATAAAGGTTTGAGCGAGAACAACGCCTGCAGTACTGAACGGAAGGCGCATCCCGAACCAATCGAAGAGTGAGTCGCCGAGAAGCCCGCGCCGGCCGTAGGCAGCAAATAAGGCGACGCCACCGACGACCGGTGGAAGCACGAGAGAGAGCAGACACAGCGCGCGCACGATGCGTCGACCAGGGAATCCATAGCGAGCGAGGACCCATGCGAGTGGAACACCGAACACGATTGACAATGCAGTCGCCCATAACGAGGTTTCGATTGAGAGGCGCAATGCGGTGAGTGACGATGGCGTCGTTAGTAGCGACCAAGCATCACCCCACGGAACACGCCACAACAATCCAATGAATGGAAGCGCGAAGAACGCGATCGCGATTGAAGCGATTGCAAGAATCGCAGCTGGTGGGCGCTGCAGACCTGCGGAACGGTTGCGTCCTGTGCGTAAACGTGTCACGGCGATGTAAATCCGTAGCTTTTGAGAATGCTTTGTCCGGCAGTACCTGTCACGAATGCGATCCAAGCTTCAGCGGAAGTGGTTTTGCCTGATCCAGTAATCGCCGCAATTGGGTACTTGGCAACGACGTTGATGTCTGCCGGGATCACGACGCCCTGGGCAGCGTCGGCAGTTGCTCGAACGTCAGTGGAGTAAACGATTCCTGCATCAGCTTCACCGGCCAAGATTTTTGCAACGATGCCTTTCACATCTGGTTCAAGGCTCGCAGGGGTGAGAGTGACACCGGCCCTTTGAAGAACCTGTGAGCTGTATTTTCCAATGGGTACCGCAGGCGCACAGGTGACATAAATGAGCCCGGACTTCGAGAGATCGGAAAGCGTTGCGATCTTCGACGGGTTGCCTTTTCGCACGATGATCTCGAGTGAGTTGCTCGCAAAGAGAGTTGGCGTGCCACTGAGCAACTTCGCATCAGAGACGTTGATCATGGTGGCTTCATCGGCGGCGGCGAAGACATCAACTGGGGCTCCGGCAATGATTTGTTGTGAGAGCGTTGATGAGGCTGCGAAGTTGATAGTGACGTTGACGTCGGGATGCATCTTTTGGAACGCCGCCTTGATGTCGGTGAAGGCGCCTTGAAGTGAGGACGCAGCCGACACGGTGAGGGATCCAGACAGCGAGTCTGCAACTCCAGCGGTGGAGGACGTCGTTGAGGACGAGCCACAGGCCGGAGCGAACACGAGCAACATCAAAAACGAGACGGCAACGAGGGCGTTCGGATGAAGTTTTGGGACTCGGAACACCATTCGTGCATGGTAGTCAGGTCCTGAATACTTACCTCAACTCCTGACGACGTCGCCGGTACCATCGACTGGTGACCCGCAACGACCCAGCACTGGCCGAAATGGTCTGCTTGGCGTTGGTGGCCGAAGGCCCTACCCATGGTTGGGCAATCTCGGGTTTGTTGGCTCCCGATGGCGAGATCGGTCGGATCTGGTCTCTGAGTCGGCCCCTTACCTATCGAGCGTTGGAACAGTTGGTAAGCGATGCACAGATTTCCAAGGTCGGGACTGCGCCGGGGAGCGGGCGTTCTCGCACGTTGTTGGATGTCACAGATGCTGGACGCCAACTCTTGAGCGAATGGCTCGATGCGCCGGTGGAACTTCCAAAAGACGTGAGGACCGAACTCCTCCTGAAATTCGCTTGTCGCAGGCGCGCCGGACGTTCGCTGCAACCACTGGCTCTTCGCCAGCGAGAGAAGTTCGCGCCATTGATCGATGAGTTAGCGAAAGTGGATGCGTCGCAGTTTGTTGGAGTGTGGCGACGCGAACACTTGCTCGCTATTGATCGATTCCTCGAAATCGTTTCTCTGGAATCGTCATGAGTTCGAAACCAGGCGGGTTCGCTGCTTTACGACACCGCAATTTTCGCTTGTATCTCACTGGTCAAGTTGTGTCTCAAGCCGGAACCTGGATGCAGACCGTCGCGATGGGTTGGCTTGTTCTCAAAGTGACTGGCAG
>CAIPQK010000126.1 GCA_903867185.1 uncultured Candidatus Nemicrothrix sp.
GCTCACCAGAAATACCGAAAGACGTCCGAGTTCGTCGAACTCTGTCGGGCGTTGTAGTGGGGTTGCAGCAACAAGAGCATCAAAGTGTTGTTCGTCAAAGACATCGCGGACTGTTTCGGTAAGCGTGGTGCCCGGCGCAATAGCATTCACACGAATTCCTTGTGGGCCCAGTTCAACCGCCATTGTTTGCGTCAAATGATTGATCGCTGCTTTCGCCGCGCCGTACGCGGCCATAAACGGAGCGGGACGAGTGGTTTCGCCCGAACTCACATTCAAAATCACTCCACCACCCGTTGCCGCCATGTGTCGCGCCTCGGCAGCAGCAGACAACGCCGTAACAACAAGGTTCTGATCGACCAATTCCCGCCAATGTTCTCCATCAAGAGTCATGAATGGCCCGGGTGATGCTTCGCCATACATGCCGACGTTGTTCACGGCGATATCGAGTTTGCCGTTGAAGCGACGAACCGTGTCATCAATCGCAGCAACAAAAGAGTCATCATCTCGGGCATCAGCAATCACTGCGAACGCATCGCCGCCTTCAGCGGAAATAGAGCGAACAACTTCGCTGGCTTTCTCAACACGAATGTCATGAACAGCTACACGAGCGCCCGCTCGTGCCAGCCACCGCGCGATTTCCGAACCAATGCCAGCGCCCGCACCGGTCACAATTGCATTGCGACCAGAGAGGTCAATCTCAATGCTCATTGCGTGATCCCGGTGAACAGCGCGATCAATTGATCGACGGCCGCTTCGGCCCATGCGTTGAGTGTGGGTTCATCGGTGCCGCCGATTGGATGCGGAAGAACAAGTAACCGCGTGTTGGGAGCTCCGAAACTTGTCGACAATGTTTTGGCCACCGGTTCAAACTGCGTCGTTGTCGCCACAACCGTGGGCTTGCCATTTCGTTCAAGTTCGATGGCATCGTGCACGGAATAGGCAGTACACGAACCACAATCGGCCGCTCCGGTGATCACGATGTCCGCCTCGGCAAGAAGTAGCGCCAGTCGATCTTCCGCTAATGGGATAGCGGCATTCGCAGACTGACCAAGCGGGCCTTTTTTGGTGATGACCGACACCACTGCGCCAGTGCGAGCTGCGAGTGCTTCGGCGGCATGGATCATCACCACATCGGCATTGGGCTTGCCGTTATCGAGAACGGCAATACGCAGACCCTTCAACGATGCCGGTGACGCCGCCAGCGAGGTTGAGATCGGGCCGGGTTCAGAATCGGGGAGGTACACAGAAACAGTCATGGTCAACCCTCCAACGGCAGTGTTGCGCTGCGAGTCATTCCCCACGAGGGAACTACCAACGAATGTTTGCCCGGCCCGCCCGACACCAGCACTCTGATGTTGTCAGCATCGCCAGTCATGGGCAGAAGTTCGTCATCGTCAACGGCCTTCATCCAATTCGCCCAAGCAAGTTCTTGGAAATGTTTGCGGAACACCCAGGCCGGGATGCGGGCGGTATTGAACAAGTAGTTCGAAACATCGCGTCGTGTCATTGCTCGCTCAGCGATACTCGCCGCGTGTTCGGGGCCAAGCACAATGAAATATTCCGCTTGGCTTATTGGCGCGTTGTTCTGACCAAGCGAGGTCATTGCCGAACCGATCTTGTCGAGAATGAGCGCGGGGTCGCCGGCAGCTTCGGCGTCATGCACGTTGTGCGGACCTTCGCCACAATGCACAGTGACCGAACTTGGCGCCGTTACGCCACGTGACAGCGGGTAGGACTCCCACGGTGTCGCCTCAAGATTTTCGGCAGCACAGAACGTGTACTTCGCCGGCTGACCATGCGTTGCCGCGTCACCAAAACCGGGTTTAGCCCCTGCCACATGCAACAGCACAAGTCGAACGGCGCGCCCAACAGTTGCGTTCGCTCGATTGCCTGGCCCGAATGCGCCGACCCCAGAAGCGAACCCGGCGGACTTCACGATCTCGCCATGAACGATGATCATCGGCGCAACCGGATGAGTTGTTGCGTTCACACCGCGAAGATTGACTTCGGGTCGAGCTAACGCCCGCAGTGCGGTGAGCACAACAGGAAACACCTCGGGGGGACAACCAGCCATCACGGCGTTAATGGCCACAACACGTCGAGTGACAATTCCAGAGCGCGGTTGCAACGTGAACAGCACCTCATCGGCATCGCCGGTGGCGAACTGCAGCATCGCTTCCACTCGCTCGCGAGTTGGCGCCACGACTGGAAGACCGTCGCCAAGTCCACGCGAAGCGAGGAGTTCGAACATCGCCTCCGGCGAGTCATCGGCAATGTCGACGAACTCAGGTTCGTAGCGACGTTCTCTCTCAATAACCTCAGACATACACACCCCCAGCGAGTACAGCCCCGCCTTGCGTGCTGAAACCGTATCGTGGCGCATGGCCACCGTCCCCGGGCATCAAGAGATCGTTGACGCCCACACACATGTGGCCATCAGTGATGACCCTCGCTTTCCGCTCTCTGCTTCAAATCTCACATCGAGTTGGTGGACATCGGGCGCAACGATCGACGACGTACTTCACCAACTCGATGCCAACGGTGTCGGTCGCCTCGTTCTTGTTCAAGCAGTAGGCGCCTATGGCTACGACTGTTCCTATGCCGCAGCATCAGCCGCGGCCCATAGCGATCGCGCTGCCTTTGTCGCTGCCGTCTCGATGCATGCAGATGATCCCGTTGCCGAACTCGCCGCGCTTTGTGACGCTCCACCAAGTGGTGCAGTGATTGCCGGTGTTCGGCTCTTCGGTGTTGATGGCACCGAGCCAACGTGGCTCACCGATGGTCGTGCTGCTGCGGTGTGGGACTTCGCCGCTGAACACAATCTGGTGATTGTTCCCACGGTCTTTGCCAATGAGTTCAAACACATCAGTGCTCTCGCGCAACATGCACCGACCGTCAGCGTTGCGATTGATCACTGCGGCTTCACCGACATGGTCGAGGGCGATGGTCAAGCAATGCTCTTCGCCCTTGCCGA
>CAIPQK010000127.1 GCA_903867185.1 uncultured Candidatus Nemicrothrix sp.
AACCAGTCAAGCTGTTGTCGCTTACCTCAAACACGGCTGAACCGACGTTGAGGCAGTATGGTCAGCCGAGTTCGGCGCCAAGAAGCGAAATGAAGCTCACCATCTCACCCGGGTAACCACCCAGGTTGTGGGTGAGCGCCAGCTTGCGACCTTCGGCCAGCGAATGAATCTTGCGCTCTTCGGGGACTTCGCCGCGAAGTTGGAGGAACGCTTCGAACATCATGCGCAAACCGCTTGCACCGGTCGGGTGACCAAAGGACTTCAGGCCGCCATCAGGATTGACCGGAAGTTCGCCGTCGAGATCGAACACACCGTCGAGGACGTCGCGCCATGCGGTGCCGCGAGCGGAGAACTGAAGATCTTCCATAAGAAGAAGTTCGGTGGGCGTGAAGCAGTCATGAACCTCGGCCATCGCAACCTGTTCGCGAGCGTTCGTGACGCCAGCTTGCGCATACGCGTCGACAGCGCAAGCGGCGATCTCGGGGAAGGTCGTGTAGTCATAGTTCGGGTCGGTGAGTCCGCCGCCGTTGCCAGCGATGAATGAAAGCGCCTTCACGTAGATCGGCTTGTCGGTGTACTTGTGCGCATCTTCGGCACGACACACGATTGCTGCGGCCGAACCGTCCGCGACACCAGCGCAGTCAAAGAGGCCCAGCGTGCCCGCCATCTTCGGGGCCTTCTCGACAGTTTCAACGGTGATCTCTTTACGGAACTGCGCACGAGAGTTGCGGGCGCCGTTGTAATGGTTCTTCACAGCGATGTGGCTGAGTGCTGCGCGCATGGTGTCTTCGTCGACACCAAACTTATTGCCGTATGCCGGAACGATCATTGAGAACATGGCTGCGGCAGTAAGCGTGCGGGCGGTTCCGTCGTTAGGAATCGGGTTGGCATTGAGGCCCTGAAAGCCGGTGTCCTTCACCTTTTCGGCACCGACAACCATGCACAGGTCGTACGCGCCGGCAGCCAGTGCATAGGAAGCCTGACGAAGAGCTTCAGAACCGGTGGCGCAGTAGTTCTCTACACGAGTCACGGGCTTGTTCTGCAACTGCAGCGCGCGAGCAAGAGCGATACCGCTCATGGCGCTCTGCGCGGTGCCAAACCAGTACGCGTCGACATCGTCTTTGTTGACGCCGGCCGAGGCGTAAGCCTCGTTCGAGGCATCGATCATCATGTCGTCGAGGCTGGCTCCCCAGTTCTCAACAAAGTTGGTGCAGCCCATCCCGACGATGGCCACCTGGTCGCGAATTCCATGACTAGCCACGGATCAGCTTCCCCTTCCAGAAGTAGTTGTGGATGCCATCGGCGGTGAAGAGACGACGGAAGGTCATCTCGACACGGCCACCAATGGCGACCTCTTCAAGATCAGTATCGGTAAGTTCGATTGGCAAGCGCCCGCCACCGTCGAAGTCGACGACAGCGAAGATGATCGGCGGGCTTGGCGAGTACGCCATGCGATCGACGGTGAACGTTGCGATCGTGCCCTGCACGTCGGCCATCGGAGCGTCTTCCATCTGATCGGTGCGCTGGCCATCGGAAGAAACTCGCATCGGCGGAAGGAAGACGTCGCCAGTTTGTGTGTCGCGACTGCCAACGAAACCAAACTTCCAATCGGTCGTGCGGGCAGCGGCTGTTCCCGAAGTACGTGCTGGTTCGGGACGACGAGGCGGTTCGACATTGATCATGCCGCGCCATGAAAGGAATCGGCCATAGGCCAGCGGCGCACCCGATTCGAGTTGTGTCGTAATTGAACGAGTGGGCGTGTACTGGGCCAGCGCAGGAGTCGTACGCAAGATCATGACATCGGCGCCATCGGCCAAGACCACAAGCGCAATGGTTTGTCCAGGCTCAGCGTTTTCAAGTGCGTTGGCCAGCACAAGACCCGGCTGGGCAGCACCCGTGCAACCAATCGTGGCGGTGAGATCGTCGACAACCTTGACTGCGCCAACCTTTGAGGCGAGCGCGGCACCGATACGTGCAGTCGGCGCAGCAACGGCAACCAGATCAACCTGATCGGCCGAAACTCCGGCGGCTTCGAGAGCATTTTTGTAGGCCTGACGCCCAGCAGCGACATAGGTCAGTTCAGAGAACTTGTCGTCCCACACCTTGGAGCGGATATCGCCCGGAGTGCGCCAGCGATCGATGAACTCTTCGGTGATGCTCGCCCCGCCAATGTATTCGGCAACCACTGCATCGCTCTCACCGATGACAAATGCGGCGGCCGCATCGCCGCCATTGGCCTCGTCGGCCGAACCAGCGAGGCCGGTGCGCATATCGGACATCACGACGAGGCGATCGCCGATGGTGGAAAGACCGAGACGCAATGCCCCAGTGGT
The DNA here is from genome assembly GCA_903867185.1 of uncultured Candidatus Nemicrothrix sp. Taxonomy (GTDB): domain Bacteria; phylum Actinomycetota; class Acidimicrobiia; order Acidimicrobiales; family Acidimicrobilacustridaceae; genus Acidimicrobilacustris. Next base: position 2,334 of record CAIPQK010000127.1, read on the forward strand.
GGAACCAACCGAAGCGCCCATATCGAAGGCCGGAATGCTTGACGAAAGACGTAATGCGGCATGAATGGCCGTGGCGTTGGTCTTGTCGGCGTAGGCCGGAAGCGCAGTGCCGAAAAGGAGTGCATCAGGGCCGGAATGTTTCGAAGCATCGACACCACGAAGGGCAAGGCGCGCTGCCTCGACACCCATCGAAGTGGTGTCCTCATCGAATGAAGCAACCGCTCGGGTCCCGCGGCCGCCTCCTTGTCCGATGAAAGCGGAAATTTGTGACTTATCAAGCCGTCGATACGGGAGGTAGGCCCCCCAAGAAATGATGCCTCGCATGGCTCTGACAGTAACTGATAAACCCTCAGACACCGCAAAGACGAGCCTCAAAACCAAGGAAGCACCATGCCTGCCACGTCGATGATCGTGCCTCAGTAGATGACCGCCACCATTCTGCCTGAACTTGGCTTCTACACACTCCCGGGCCAGCCCAATTCCTCCCGCGACCTCATTGCCGAGGTTCGTGAAGGTGAAGCGTTGGGCTTCGGCCGAGTGTTCGTGAGCGAGCGCTATAACAAGAAAGAAGCGGCCACGCTGTGCGGCGCTGTCGGTGCCGTCAGCGAGCGCATCGCTATCTCCACTGCGGCAACGAATCACAACACTCGCCATCCGATCGTCACTGCAGGATTTGCTCGCACGATGCAGAGCCTCACCGGTGGCCGATTCACGCTGGGACTTGGTCGCGGTATTGCTCCTATGCAAGATGCATTCGGCATTGGCCGGATCACCACTGCGCAGATGGAAGATTTCGCCGGGCTTATGCGCCGACTATTTCGCGGCGAAGTCATCATCGGCCACGACGGACCAGCGGGCTCCTGGCCAGTGCTCCACCTCGACGCAACACTCGACGAGTACCTGCCCATGGGAATGGTCGCATTCGGCGATAACACCCTCGAACTTGCCGGTCGATGCTTCGATGAAGTCGTGCTGCATACGTTCTTCACCGACGAGACCACCGCTCATTGCGTACAGACCGTCAAGCGCGCCGCCGAACAAGCGGGCCGTAATCCTGACGATGTAAAGGTGTGGTCGTGTTACGCCACCATCGGCGATCACATTGGCGAAGAAGAACGGCTGATGAAGTTGGTTGGTCGTCTCGGCACCTATCTACAGGGCTACGGCCACCTGCTTGCCCGCACGAACGGTTGGGATGAAGCCGTTGTCGATCGATTCCTCGCCGATGAAGTGGTGAGTTCGGTTCGCGGCCTTGACGTTGTCGGCACCACCGAACAACTGCAGCACGTCGCAACCCTCATTCCCGAAGACTGGCTGTCTTCAGCAGCGGTTGGGTCCCCCGCTAGCTGCGTCTCGGCAGTGCGCAATCAGCTCGCGCTGGGTTGCGATGGCGTGATCATGCACGGCGCAACGCCAGCAGAACTTGCACCGATCGTGGCCGAGTACCGGGCGACGGCGAAGTCAGCATGACCACACAACACCGCACCTATTGCCGCTTATGCGAAGCGGGCTGCGGCATTGTCGTCGATGTTTCCGACGATGGACATGTCGAGAAAGTTCGCCCCGACAATGACCACCCCGTCACCAAAGGATTCGCCTGCAATAAGGGCATGTTGTGCGGAGAGATCCATCACGACCCGAGCCGCCTCAATCAACCGCAACGACAAACTGCCGATGGATTTGTCGAAGCTTCTTGGGAAGATGCGAACACCGATATCGCCGCACGAATCAACAAGATCATCGCCGAACATGGCCCCAACGCCATCGCCGGCTATATCGGCAACCCCGCCGCCTTCAACGCCACAGCGGGGCCAGCGCTTGCACTCTTTATCGCCATGTTTGGATCGAGCAGCCTGTTCACAACTGGCAGCCAAGATTGTTCCAACAAGTTCGCGATCGCCGAAATGCTTTGGGGAAGTTCTCAGATTCACCTCATTGCCGACGTCGATCAGACCGACCACATGTTGTTGTTCGGAACCAATCCACGCGTAAGCAAGGGTTCATTTCTCGCCATGCCCGACCCAATTGGGCGACTTGGCGCGATCGAGCAACGAGGCGGAACGGTTCGATTCATTGACCCTCGTCGCATTGAACCAAACGTCGGCGAAGTCATTCAGATCAAACCCGACACCGACGTCTACCTCATTGCTGCGATGCTGCACGAGATTGATGCCCGTCGAGGGTTCGATGAAGCGGGTGCCGCACGAATCACCGAGCTCGAAACGGTTCGAGCCTTCCTCACCAACTTCTCGGCAACAACCGTTGCACCCGTCGTTGGACTCGATGCGGATCGAATCATCCAACTCGCGCTTGAGTTTGCCGACGCGCCAACTGCATCGGTTCACATGTCAACTGGCGTGAATATGGGCCGGCAAGGCGCTCTTGCGTACTGGCTCATGCATCTGCTTTCGCTGCTCACGGGCAATTTCGATCGGACCGGCGGAAACATTCCGTCGACACGAGGAACTGATCCGGCACCGGCTGCAGCGGGAAGCGAACTCGAAGCGTTCATCGACAGTCCGTGGGGTACGTACCGCCCCACTGTTTCTTCACACCCGTGTGCGCTACTCATCGACATGATCCGCGATGGTGTCGTAAAAGCGCTCTTCGTCACGGCAGGAAACCCCGCGCTCACAATGGGCGGCGGCCCCGAATTGGCCGAGGCCCTTGCGTCACTCGATCTGCTCGTCACCGTCGATCTCTATCGCAACGCCACCGGAGAACTCGCCGATTGGGCGTTGCCAGCCACCGACTGGTTCGAACGAGAAGATCTCAACACGTTCGTACAAGGCACCCTGGTGACGCCGTATGTGCAGTGGGCCGGAGCGATCGTTGAACCAATCGGTGAACGGCACACCGAGCAGCAGATTTTTAATGACATCGCCGAGAAGGCCGGCGCTCCGATCATGTTTCCCAACGGAACTGACATGTTGGCCGCAATCAACGATGGCGCTCTCGGTCGTCATGGCCTGTCGATCTCGGCGCTGCGCGAACTTCCCAATGGCATCGCATTGCTCGAGCAGGTCGCTCCAGGTTCGTTCCTTGACACGATGCGCCCCGGCGGAACTCTCGAGGGCGACCCACCGATGCTGCGTGTTGCCAAGGAGCGCGCCATCGAACAATTCAACGAACTCATCGCTGAACCTGCAGGCATGCTCAAACTCATCACTCGCCGCACTTCGCACACCATCAATTCGGCAATGCAGAACGTCGAGAAACTGAAGGCCAAAGGTGCCTCCGACAATCCGCTCTATGTTTCGCCATCGGATGCAGACCGACTGTCGCTCACAGATGGCACTCGTGTACGCATCGCCAACCGATGGGGTTCGGTCGAAAGCACGGTGAAGATCGACGAAACATTGCTTGACGGCGTCGTTGCCATGACTCACGGATTTGGCAATGCCAACACCAGCGGCATGCCTCATGCCCAGAACTTTCCCGGCGTGAATGTGAATGCGCTTGCTCCCGTTGGCCCAGGCTCTTTCGATCCGGTCAGCACCATGTCTCAGCTCACTGGCATTCCCGTAGAGGTCACCGCACTCTCGTCGTAGCGGAACGCCTCAGCGCTCGCCCGGTAGGGTCAGCGCATGGAACTCGGAGCAATCACCAATCCCGATGCCGTCCAGTACGGCAAGCCCCTTGAAGGCGTTCGCATACTCGCCCTCGAGCAGATGCAGGCCCTCCCCTACGCCACACAGCTCCTGGCTCGCCTCGGTGCCGACGTCGTGAAGGTCGAGAGTGTTAAGGGTGGCGATTTGGGCCGCGGTTCGCAGCCGGGTATCACCGACCCCGATGGTCGCTTCGTAGGCGCCACCTACTTGCGTAACAACCTCGACAAGAAGTCGATCTGCGTCGATTTGAAGGCGCCCGAAGGCAAGCAACTCATTCTCGACCTTGCTCCCAAGTTCGACATCGTGGCCGAGAACTTCAAAGGTGGCGCACTGTCACGAATGGGGCTTGGCTACGACGACATCGCTGCAGTGCATCCCGGTGTGATCTACCTCTCTGTTTCCGGCTTCGGCAATACGGTCGAAACTCCCTACGACGGCTGGCCCGCGTATGCAGCTGTCGCTGAAGCCATGAGCGGCATCTACGACTACAAACTTGAGCCGGGTCGTCCGCCGGCGGTATCTCCCGTTGGAGCACTCGGCGACATCGGTACCGCGCTGTTCGGAACCATCGGCATCCTCGCCGCTCTTCGACATCGCGATCGCACCGGCCTGGGCCAGTACATCGACGTTGC
>CAIPQK010000128.1 GCA_903867185.1 uncultured Candidatus Nemicrothrix sp.
CACTCGCGTTCTTGCTCCAGCCAGCAAGTACGACGAGATCCGCGATGCGCTTGCTGCTGCAGTGAGCGCACAGGTTGCCGGTGACCCCGCCAATCCCGAAAACATGTGCGGACCACTCATCGCCGAGCGTCAGCGTGAGCGTGTCGAGGGTTACATCGCCAAGGGCAAGGCAGAAGGCGCAACTGTTGTTGTCGGTGGCGGTCGTCCCGACGAAGCAAAGGGCCACTACGTGTCCCCCACGCTTTTCGCCGATGTCACCAACGACATGACCATCGCCCGCGAAGAAATCTTCGGACCAGTGCTGTCGCTCATCAAGTACGACACTCTCGAAGATGCCATCTCGATTGCGAATGACAACGATTACGGCCTCGCCGGCGCCTGCTACACCGCAGACATCGAAAAGGGCATCAACGTTGCTCGCAAGGTCCGTACCGGCACCTTTGGTGTCAACACGGCTCAGGGCATGGACTTCAACGGCCCGTTCGGTGGCTTCAAGAGCTCTGGCGTTGGCCGCGAGCTTGGCCCCGAAGGCATCGAAGCATTCTGCGAGTGCAAGACCATCTCGCTCCCCGGTGGCATTGATCTTCCGATCGGCGGCTGATCACTCCACCAACGTTGTGCAGTTCCCGAGGGTCGACCACAAGGTCGGCCCTCGGTTTCGTTTTGCGACTTAGTTGTCTGGACCCCAGGCCACGACAGAGCCAGCAAGATCGACGAACTCTGCGGCGGCGGAAAGATCAACGGCGATACCGGTAACACTCACACCAGCATCGCTCATGGCTGCAACAAGATTTGCGCGGTGTTGTGAAGGATCGCCGCCAGCAACATCGTCGCCCCATTGCTCAACGACTATGGAGAGTTCGAGCGATGCAGCAAGATCGAGCAACTCGTTCTCAAGCAATCCACCCGGCGTCGTGATCGCCACTGAACGAGTGCCATCGAGCGCGGCAACAATCGCCGCGGCGATCGCGAATCCGTCGACAACGCGGGCAGGAACAACAACTCGACCCATCGGAACGGGAACAACTCCGCGAGCGAACCAAAACCCTGCAGCGCCACCATCGACATAGACCTGCACATCCGCATCGATTGCATCGAAGACATCAAGAACGGCGCGAACTGGATGTAATGGCGCAGTGTTCGCATCTCGATGATCGCCAAACACTGCCACGCATGCTTCGACAAGCGATGAGCGAGCAGGTTCCGGTTCGACCGTGGGCCAGTCTGTTGCGAGGAAAGGTAGATGCCACGGCTCAACTTCAAGGAGTTGCGCGTTCACCGGAAGTGACTCGCCGAGTTCGTCATCGTCTACACCAACCGCGATCACCAGTTCGCACTCATCGAGACCACCAAGCGCAGGATCATCGGACTGAATCCCGACAACACCACACCATGACGGGTGATCGAACGGAACTACCCCGATCGCCCCCATCGTGGTCATCACTCGAGCACCTGTGCGCGTAACGAAATCGGCGACATCGGCCGCAACAGCTTCACGAATCACACCCGGGCCAACCACGACCATCGTTCGGAAGTCGGCGAGACCGACCGAGAGCCGGAGGAGCTGATCACTTCGCTGGAGCACCAAAGGTTGTGCTCCGTCAGGAGCTTGTGAAAGGAGGTCAAACGAAAGTTCGATCTCGGCTGCGCCAAACACCCGGCCAAGCGACCAGCCCGCTATCGCAGCAGGCAAATCTTCGACGGCAATCGAAAGTGGGGCGGTCTCCTCGCCTGGTTGCGAAGAAAGACGCAACCGACGCCCAGAAAGAAGCGCAATACCTGGTCGAGCATCGGGCGCCACGGACAGCCTCCCGTCAGCATCAGCGAGTGCAATCGCGGCCGCTTCAGACGCAACAGGAATGATCGCAAGGCCTTCGAGTAGGTCGAGTCCGTGGCCGGGAGCAGCGAACGCTCGAGTTACTCCGGCTGCGCGTAAACACCGTGAAACAACCGAGGCGACCGACTCAGATGTGGTCACGAGATCAAGCGTCGAGCAACAGGTGAGCCACACGACGGCGATGCCATGCCGCGTCACCCCAACTTGATGCAAGAGCCCACGAACGCTTCAGCCAGAAGTGAAGATCGTGTTCCGTCGTATAACCGATGGCGCCGTGAGTTTGCAGCGCCTTTCGAGCAACAACCTCGGCGGCATCGGATGCGAAACATTTCGCCATCGAAACTTCACGATCGACATCAGCCGAACTGTTGGCAAGACCATAGGCGGCAGCCCAAACTGCTGGTCGGGCGAACGACACCTTGAGTTCAGCATCGGCCAAGTGATGCTTCACAGCCTGAAAGCTTCCGATCGGCACACCAAACTGCTTGCGATCAACGACATAGGCGACGGTCATCGCGATCATTTGCTCGGACAAGCCGATGAGTTGTGCGGCTGTCGCGGCAGCCCCGCGGTCAAAGGCGCGGTTCACTGCCTGCAGAGCGGCTTCGCCCGAAACGATGAGTTCCGCGTCGGCTTCGTCCCATTCAACGCTGAACAAACGACGTGCGCCATCAACGGACACCTGTGGCGTCGAGCGAACGTGTTCGGCGGGAATGGCGAAGAGTTGCTCGCCGCGCTGCGCAATCAAAAGATTGGCGATATGCATGTCGTTCACAAACGGCTGACCATCGAGTTGAACGGTTGCGATAACAGAACCCTCAGCAATGCCGGGCAACCACTTCTCGGCGATCGCTGCGGGAGCGGACTCGGCAAGAAGCGGCGCGACAACGGCAACGGTTTCAACGAGCGGCCCCGGGTACGCGTATCGCCCGGCTTCGGTCAGGATCGGCAGCAGGTCAATCTCGTTCATTCCCATGCCACCAAAGGCTTCGGGAACGGTGAGGCCAATCACGCCCATCTCAGCAAGAGCAGCCCAAATCGACTCGTCGCGACCGACCTCGTCGTCCCATGACCAGCGCACCTTTTCCGGCGGGCATTCGTTGGCAAAGAATTCGGCAACTGCGTCGCGAAACAACAGTTGATCGTCAGTGAAAGCGAAATTCATCTCGGCCTACTTCCGGGGCAGACCGAGCACGCGCTCGGCGACAACGTTGCGTTGGATTTCGTTTGTTCCTGCGTAAATAGGGCCGCTTAGAGCGAACTCGAAGCCCTTCATCCAGGCGCCACCGTCAACAGCACCAGCAGAGGTTTCGATGAGTTCGGCGGCGGGGCCCAACAATCGAAGCGCTGTCTCGTTGAGTTTCACATCAAGTTCCGACCAGAAAATCTTGGTGAGACTTGATCGAGCGCCCTGTGAAACCCCGTTCACTAAACCAGTGACATCGGCAAGCGTGGCGAGTCGATAGGCCTCGGCTTCCATCCAGGACTGAGCAACATCGCTACGCAGAGAATCGATCCGCTCTGGATGTTCGCCGGCAGCAGCTTGACGCTTCCAAAGATCAACAAGCCGGTCAGCAGCGGCGCAGAAGCGGCCAGGCGATCGCAGCGTGAGACCGCGTTCGGATGAAGTAGTTGCCATCGCAACTCCCCATCCTTCGTTCACTCCACCTAACACCAAGTCATCGGCAACAAATACATCGTCGAAGAAGACTTCAGCGAAGCCTTCATCGCCATCGAGACGCTCGACGCCACGCACAGTGACGCCAGAAGCATCAAGCGGAACCATCAGATAGGTCATTCCGCTGTGGCGCGCCGCCTCGGGGTCAGTGCGGAACAAACCGAACACCCAATTGCAGAATGCACCGCGCGTTGTCCACGTCTTTTGTCCGTTAATGACCCAGCCGCCGCGCTCATCGTCGCGTGTGGCTCTGCTCTTGATGCCAGCAAGGTCAGAACCAGCATCGGGTTCAGACCAACCCTGACACCACAGGTCATCGGCCGAGGCCATGCGCGGAAGAAAACGCGCCTTCTGCTCATCGGTTCCGTACTCAAAAATGGTTGGCGCCAAGAGGAAGATGCCGTTCTGTGTCACGCGCTGCGGGCCACCGACCCGGTAGTACTCCTCTTCAAAAATCAGCCACTCCCACAGCGACGCACCGCGTCCACCGAATTCCTCGGGCCACGAAACCACTGACCAACCAGCTTCAAAAAGTTTCTTTTCCCACTCGACGTGAAGAGCAAAGCCTTCGGCGGTATCGCCGGAAGGAAGGCCGACAGGAACATTGGCTTCGAGCCATTCTCGGGCTTCAGCCCGGAAGGCCTCTTCGGCCGGTGTGAAGGTCAGATCCATGGGGACTCCGTTGGGGGAACGTTCGCTCCGGAGGGGCGATCGTAGGCCCTGAACCACCGAGAGGTCAGGTTGAGCGACCCCAGCGACAAACGTCACCCTCGACCACAGAGCAAAACCTGACGGGTCGTCAGGTTTTCTCCTAAAGTCGGATCAGCGGGGAACAGCCCCGACACCAGCGCCCTCGAGGAGAGCCATGACCATCACCGCTCCCAATCCCGCTTCGCCCGATACCAAGCGAGTCATTCCGAAGATCGTTTCGGTCGACGACCACATCATCGAACCTTCCGATGTCTGGACAAGTCGCCTCCCGAAGAAATACCTCGATGTTGGTCCTCGCCTTGAGCGCTTGCGCGTCGACAACCTCAAGTTCGACGGCATGAACTATTCGTTCGACATCGTCGGCGACAACAGCCCGGGCGGAAAGTTCGCTGACTTCTGGTGTTACGAGGACCTCAAGGTTCCAATGCGTCGCATCATCACAGCGGTGGGCTTCGACGTCGAAGAGCGCACCATGCTTCCGGTGACGTATGAAGAAATGCGCAAAGGCTGCTGGGATCAAACCGCTCGCCTTGCCGACATGGACGCAAACCACACCGAAGCTTCTCTTTGCTTCCCCACTTTCCCTCGTTTCTGCGGACAAACTTTTGCTGAAGCCAAGGACAAGGAACTCGCTCTCCTCTGTGTGCAGGCCTACAACGACTTCATGGTCGAGGAATGGTGCGGCGGCGCAGGCAAGGGCCGTCTCATTCCGCTCATCATTGTTCCGATGTGGGATGCCGAACTCGCCGCCGCCGAGATCTACCGCAATGCAGCACGCGGCGTACACGCAGTGTGCTTCTCCGAAGTTCCTCACTTCCTCGGTCTTCCCACTATCCACTCGGGCTACTGGGATCCGTTCTTCCAGGCATGCAACGACACGCAAACTGTCATCAACATGCACATCGGTTCTTCCTCACGAATGCCAGCAACCTCACCTGATGCTCCGGCTGCTGTTCAGGCCACACTGAGCTTCAACCAGGGAATGGCCTCATTGGCCGACTGGATTTTCTCCGGCATCCTCCCCCGTTTCCCCGACATCAAACTCGCCTACTCCGAAGCGCAAATGGGTTGGATTCCGTACTTCCTCGAGCGAGCCCAGAACGTGTGGTCGGAATTCCGCGGTTGGGCATTCGACCCCGAAATCGTCAGCGAACCGCCGGAGTTCTACTTCCGACGTCAGGTCTACGCCTGCTTCTTCCGCGACAACTTCGGACTGAAGAATCTCCAGGACATCGGCGTCGACAATGTGACCTTCGAAACCGATTACCCGCATTCAGACTCGACCTGGCCACACACTGAGCAATTCATCCGTGACATGGCCACTGACATCGACGACGAGACGCTGTACAAGATCATCCGTGGCAACGCCATCAAGATGCTCCATCTCGATCTCGACTGAACCAGACTCAACCTGAATACTCCGATCGAGGGGGCTACGGTTCTTCCGTGGCCCCCTCGTCGCGTTCCCGCAAAAAACGCTCGAGCACCTTGCGCGCCTATGGCCCGCCGTTCTGGCGTGATGTCATGTTCTGGATCGCTACCGGGCTGTCGCTTCTGATTGGTGCGCTCATCGTGGTCGCACTTTTCATGTTGCTCAGCACACCACGAACTGACGCCGGTTGGGCTTGGTCAATCGGACTGTTTGTCATCGGGGTCTGGATCGGCTTCGTCGTACTTTCTCTCGGCCTCAATACCGCACGTGGCCTTGAACGCGGCGCCGAAGAGGCCGAAGCCGAACGCGGTGATCGATTCGAAGCCCATGGCCGTAAGGCGGGCAAAGCCGTCGGCACCGGTCTCGCCAAAGTCACCGGTCGATCGAAGCCAAAGTCTGCAACCGCGAACGATGACAACACGGCAGTTGCTGAACCGAAACCCACCATGGACGACGCCGCGCGATCGCTCGGGATGATGGTCGGACGTCGACTCGGCGCTCGGAAGGACAAGTCATGAGTCTCAATCGGATTGAGCCCAACGAGTACCGGGTCAAACCTGGTGCAAAAGTTTCCCTCAGTAAATGGTCAACAAGTGCCACCGACGGGTTTGATGGTGACAAAGAACAGGGTGCAGCGCTACTTCCGGCGCTGAATGAACGACTCGCCGAATTGCAGGGAATGCTGTACGCCGAGTCCAAGCACAAGATGCTCATCATCCTGCAAGGAATGGATACCTCTGGAAAAGACGGAACCATCAAGCATGTGTTCCGCACCATCAACCCAGTGGGCGTCAAGGTCAAAGATTTCAAACGCCCAAATGATGTCGAACTCGCCCATGATTATTTGTGGCGAGTGCACGAACACACACCCCGCAATGGCCGAATGGTGATTTTCAATCGCAGTCACTACGAAGATGTACTCGTCGTACGCGTCAACGATCTGGTCCCCAAGAGCGTCTGGGAACGCCGGTATGAACACATTCGTGGTTTCGAACAAATGTTGGCCGATGAAGGCACAACCATTGTGAAGCTCTTTCTCCATATCTCAAAAGATGAACAACGCGCACGCCTGCAAGAGCGACTCGACAACCCGGCGAAACATTGGAAGTTCGAACATGGCGATATTGCCGAACGTGCGCACTGGGA
>CAIPQK010000129.1 GCA_903867185.1 uncultured Candidatus Nemicrothrix sp.
GACCGGCGGCGGAGTCGACAAGAATCGGGGCGGTTCGCTGACTATCAATCAGAGCACAATCACCGAAAACGATGCGCCTACTGGTGGTGGGATCTTTCTAGTCGGCGATGGCGGGGGAAATGTCGCAGCGAGTTTGTTGCTGTCTGGTTCGATCGTGTCAGCGAACACTTCGACAAATCTTGATGGCGCCGACATCTCCTTGACGTGGACCGACGGTGATTCGGTTTCATCTGACCATTCACTTCTGGGTGACATCGGTGATGGGATTGTGATGACTGATCTTGGTGGCACGATCACTTCGAGCACCCCTGGTCTTTCACCGTTGGCGGATAACGGTGGGGTGACGATGACGATGGCGTTGCTCGCGAATTCGGTGGCACTCGATGCGGGTGCTGATCCTGTCGCCAACTTCGGTGGTAACGGTTATGACCAGCGCGGCACCCCATGGCTGCGGGTTTACAACGGCCAGTCCGATATTGGTGCGTTCGAGCTTCAGCCCGATCCGACCCCGCCGACCACCACAACTACGTCAACGAGCACGAGCACGTCGACGACCGTTACCCCGTCGACCACAACTGAAGCCACCGACGAAACAGTTATTCCGGCCTTTACCGGCTGATCGTCACAGCTTTCACTTCGGAGTGGAGCTAAGGGGAATTGAACCCCTGACCTCTTCCATGCCATGGAAGCGCTCTACCAACTGAGCTATAGCCCCGTAAGGACTTGGAACTGTACCGGCAGTCACTAGGGCAGCAAAATCGGAACCGTGTTGCCTCGGATTAGTGCGGCGCATGTCTTCGTCGAGTCGTTTGAAAGGAATCGGGTGCTTCGTCGCCTACCATCCGCCTTCATGGTTGACGGCTACGAACCACCCATTCTCGAGGCGAAGTGGCAGCAGCGTTGGGCCACCGACGGCTTTTACAACGTCGAGAACGATGATCCGCGTCCGCACTGGTACACGCTCTGCATGTACCCATATCCGAGCGGAGCCGCCCACATGGGTCATGTTCGTAATTACACGTTCGGCGATCTCATTGTGCGCTACCGAACGATGAATGGTTTTGCCGTCCTTTCGCCAATGGGTTTCGACAGTTTCGGGCTCCCTGCTGAAAACGCTGCCATTAAAACTGGGCGCCATCCTCGTGAGTTCACCGATGAACGCATCGAAATGCTTCGCAGTTCGATTCTTCGCATCGGAGCGGTATACGACTGGCGCCGCCAGGTCACAAGTCATTCGGCCGAGTATCAGAAGTGGACCCAGTGGATCTTCCTGAAGTTTCTTGAAGCGGGATTGGCCTACCGTCGAAACGCTCCGGTCAACTGGTGTCCAGGCTGTCAAACCGTTCTAGCGAATGAACAAGTAAATGCCGATGGCACTTGCGACCGGTCTGGTGACATCGTTCAGAAGCGCGATCTCGAGCAATGGTTCCTAAAGATCACCGATTATGCGCAGCAGCTCCTCGACGACCTTGACGATCTCGATTGGCCCGAACGAGTCAAGATCATGCAGCGCAACTGGATCGGCCGATCAGAAGGCGCCGAGTTTTCGATGTCAGTGGTCGATGAATCAGGCGAGCCACGCTCTGACGGAACGTCCATCAACGTTTTCACCACACGGCCCGATACAAGTTTCGGAATGACCTACGCGGTCATGGCCCCCGAGCATCCACTTGTCGATGTCGTTGTCACCGACGAGCGCCGGGTCGCTGTTTCGGCATTCGTAGCGACTGCTCGGAAAGCCAGCGATGTCGAGCGCATGTCCTCGGAAGGATCGCTGGACAAACGCGGCGTGTTCACGGGTTCCTACGTTCTCAACCCCTTCACAAAGAATCCGGTTCCGTTGTATCTCGCTGATTATGTGCTCATGGGTTACGGCACCGGAGCGATCATGGCCGTACCCGCCGAGGACCAACGCGATTGGGATTTCGCCAAGGCCCATGATCTCCCCATCGTGCGCACGATTCAGCCACCGGTTGATTTCGATGGTGAGGCATTCACCGGAGATGGTGTCCACATAAATAGTGGTTTCCTCGATGGCATGGGTAAATCGGAATCGATTGCCGCAGCAATAGCGTTCCTTGAATCCAATGGAATCGGAAAAGGCACAATCAATTTCCGATTGCGTGACTGGCTTGTCAGTCGCCAACGTTTCTGGGGTTGCCCGATTCCGATCATTAACTGTGATGACTGCGGAATGGTCCCGGTTCCTGAAGCCGATCTTCCCGTTCTCGCTCCCGATGATGTCGAGTTCCTCCCGACCGGCGAATCGCCGCTTGGTTTGCACAAAGGCTTCTTCGAAACCTCATGCCCGAAGTGCGGGAAGCCAGCACATCGAGAAACCGACACGATGGATACCTTCGTCGATTCGTCTTGGTACTACCTGCGCTTCTGTGATCCATGGAATACCGAACAACCGTTTTCAACCGAAGCAGTCAACGCGTGGATGCCAGTCGATCAATACATCGGCGGCGTCGAGCACGCGATCTTGCATCTGATGTACGCACGCTTCTTTACAAAGGCGCTTTCAGATCTCGGCGTCGCTCCCGCGAATTTGCGCGAGCCGTTCACCCGTTTGTTCACGCAAGGCATGATCCGACTTGATGGCGACAAAATGTCGAAATCAAAGGGCAACCTGGTAGCGCCCGAGGAAATTCTCGAAACCGAGGGTGCCGATGCGCTCCGCCTTGCGCACCTCTTCGTCGGTCCACCACAAGATGATGTCGATTGGGAGGGTGTGGGCATCGATGGATGTTCGCGCTTCCTCCATCGAGTGTGGCGACTTGCGCTTGGAGAGACCGGTGGCACTCCCGTTGATCGCGCTCCAAATGACAGAGATACCGAACTAGAGAGGCGGACCAATCGACTGATCGTGAAGGTCACCGACGACTACGAACGGTGGGCGTACAACACAACCGTTGCCGCATTCATGGAATTTACGAATGAGCTGTATCGGTATGTGCAAACCGATGAAGGGCCGCGCAAGGCAACACTCGACAATGCGATTGACACGCTGTTGCTGCTCATGGCGCCAATGGCTCCTCATATAACTGCCGAACTCCAGGAGATTCGTCACGGAGATGACATTCACCGTTTGTCGTGGCCTACGCCCGATGAATCGATGCTCACGGTCGAATCCGTCACTCTGGTCGTTCAAGTGAATGGCAAAGTCCGAGACCGAATCGAAGTCCCTTCGGAGACCGACGCCGCAACTGCAGAAGCAATAGCGCTGGCTAGTGAAAAGGTGCAGGCCCATCTCGGGGGAGTGCCGCCCCGAAAGGTCATCTGCAAACCGCCAACGCTTGTGAATCTTGTTGCTGGCTGACGCCGTCTTCTGTTTCTAGTCCTGGTCGCGAAGGAACTGTTCGAGCTCAGCCATGAGATCGTCGCCCATCGGAAGCGGATCCTCTATGACAACTTCCGTATCGGCCTGAGCCTCTAGCTGGCGAACCATTTCGATATGTTCGTCACTGTTTGCAACGAGTTCGTCGAGTCGAACGCGAGTAGTTCGAGCGTCTTCGACGAGCGAGCCAAGGCTGAAATTCAGCCCGGCAAATGTTCGGAGGCCTTCGACCAATGCGAGCGCTCCGCCGGGATAGGGCATCCCAGCTGCGTAGTGAGGAATCTGAGCCCACAATGCGGTCGCTTGAATTCCAGCGGCGGCGCACGAGAGTTGGATCGATGCATTGATCCCAGCGGGCACGTCGATGCGTCCGGTCACGGAACCGACACGCTGTGCCATTTCCGCGTCAGTTGCGGTTGTAACCAATTGCGTTGGTCGGGTGTGCGGTACGGGCGCTGGATACGCACCGAGTCCGAAAACAGCTTCAGTTCCGAACTGGTGAGCGAGATCAACAATGGCTTCAGAAAACGCCATCCAACGATGATCAGGTTCCGCTCCGACTAAAAACAGGACTGAAGCTCCATCGGAATCGAATCCAGCCTGGAGCTCAATCTTTGGCCACGTGAGACCGGTGTTGATGCCGTCGAGAAGATGCATTGTTGGTCGCCGCGAGCGATGATCGATGAGTGCATCGGCGTCAAAGCGGGCGACGGTAATGGTTTCAAGATCTTCCAGAACGGTGCCAAATGCATTTGTTGCGGCAAGGCCTGCGTCGATCCATCCGTCGAGTCCGAGTAGGAGCGTCGGTGAGTCGAGCTCGGGGCTCTCAAGAAGTTCGTAAAGCTCAGACATCGCTGCCGCCTATTTGGCCGGAAAGAGCGGCAAGGCCTGCAACAGCAAGACGCTGCACGGGGCTCGTTCCTGAATCGGCATCGGTGGTTTGGTCGCCCATGGCCCCTGAACGGTAGCGAACCAGAACGCCTTGCAAAATACAGGCCAGTTTCCAGTAGCCGAGGGCGACGTAATAGCCGATCTGACTGACATCGCGATCTGAGTCCTGCTGGTAGATCGCCAGAAGTTCTGATCGAGTGGGAAAGCCCTCGAGTGCTGTGGCTGCACCTTCGATGACTACAAATTTGTCAGTCGCTTCGGCCCAGTAAACGAACATGAATCCAAGATCGGCGAGGGGGTCGCCGAGGGTGCACAGCTCCCAGTCGAGTACTGCGATGACCGAACCGCCTTCGTCAACGATGCAGTTGTCGAGTCGGTAATCGCCGTGGACGATTGTGGCCGGACCTTGTGGTGGAATCGAATTCGAAAGTCGTAGGTGGAGTTCGGTCATCTCTTCGATTGCGTCGTCTTTCGTTGCTTCCCACTGACGCTGCCAACGAGACAGTTGCCGCTCGACGTAGGACTCTTTGCGGCCGAGATCTCCAAGACCAATTGCATCGACATCGACCGCATGGATCTTGAGCAGGACATCGATCAACGAGTGCCCCGCATGCGTTCTTGCGTCAACGTCGAGATCGGCCCCAGAGGTGGCGTCGCGAGCGATGATCCCGTCGACAAACTCCATCACATAAAACGGAGCGCCGTTCACGGTTTCATCGTCGCAAAAGCCGACGACGGGTGCGACAGGAACATTTGTAGAACTCAGTGCGCTGATGATTCGAAACTCTCGACTCATGTCATGTGCGGTTGCGAGAACGTGACCGAGGGGAGGACGCCGAAGTACCCAGCGTCGTCCGGCCGAATCGGTGACGGTGTAGGTGAGGTTTGAGAGTCCGCCTGCGATCGGTTCGAACCGGATTGGTTCGACGAGATCAGGTACTCGATCGAGCATCCACGCAGTGAGATTTTTGGCGTCGATGCCAGCGACGTCGCTTGATGGTGTCACGTCAACTCCGAATTCGGGATCTCCACACGCTACCGGTGTCGCTTCATGCTCCGCTTCTTGACTGGGGGTCGTATCCTTTGGATTGTGATGATCGACGTAACAGACGCAACCCTTGAAGCCGAGGTCGTAAATCGGTCTCTTACGACCCCCGTGGTGGTTGATCTCTGGGCCCCATGGTGTGGCCCTTGTAAGACCCTCGGCCCAATGATCGAGGCGGCCGTTGACGCCACCGGTGGTCAGGTAGTTCTCGCCAAGATCAACGTGGATGAGAACCCACTTTCTCAGCAGGCGTTCCAAGTTCAGAGCATCCCGGCGGTGTTCGCATTCGCGGGTGGCACGATCGTCGATTCATTTGTCGGAGCGCAACCGGAAGCAAAGATCATCGAATTCGTGAACGGACTGCTCTCGGCGGGTGAACCCACCGAAATTGATCTTCTTCGTGAGCAAGGCGATGAGGTTTCTCTGCGAAAGGCGCTTGAGCTTGAGCCCGACAACGGCGATGTGATCGTGGATCTCGCCGAGCTTCTCGCTGGTGATGATCGCGGCGATGAAGCGCTTGAGCTTCTCTCAAAGATCCCAGAGACGGCCGAGACTCGTCGTATTGCTGCGTATGTTCGAAGCGGAACGGGAATGGCTTCTGATGAGCAGATTGAGAATCGCCTTTCGGTGCTCCTTGGCGAAGTCAAGAACGATGACAAGGCTCGTCAAGAGTTCATCGATCTCCTCGAACTCCTAGGACCTGGCGATCCTCGGACCGGCGCGTGGCGCAAGAAACTCACGAACACGCTTTTCTGAACTCCAACTAGTTCGGATCGCTCTTCTCGCTCGTCGCCACTACCGGTAGATTCCGTTTGCTTCCTCAACTGATCGTGGTCTTTTCGCGCCATCGGCGTCTGGACCGTGGAGGAGTGAACATGACAAATCAGAGCCGCCGGGAAGGCGCGAGCGCCGGCGAAAGTGTCGAAGATGACCAAGCACGCCGCGCACTCGATCGTCTTCGTGTCGAGAGTGGCGAAGTTGAACGGCCACGTCGGCTCAGCGATTTCCGCCAAATTTCCATCGGTGTCGCTCGCTGGGCGAGTGCATCGATGCAGCGGCTGGTACTTGTGGTCACGGCTGTGCTTTTCGTGGCGCTCATCGGCGCTGTTGTATTCGTGCGCTACTCCGCAACTTCGACACAGTCGCCGCTCGGCAGTTCCTCGGGGTTCAGTTCCCAGGCCGAAGCGGGAAGCACAACGACAACGACTGGCCTGTCAGTTGTTGTCGATATTGGTGGTGCAATTCGAGCGCCTGGGGTCTATCGCCTAGCTCTCGGTTCGAGGGTGGTTGACGCGCTTGAGCGTGCCGGTGGTCCAGCCGAAGATATTGATACGAGCCGCCTCAACCTCGCCGCTCTATTGGTCGATGGCGAGCGGATTTGGTTGCCGCGAAGGGGCGAGTCACTCGAGGGCGTTGTCGCTGGGCCCGCCTCACAAGGTGCCGGAAGCCAGGGGAGCCTGCAGTCGACCGTTCCACTTGATCTGAACACCGCCACCGTTGAGCAACTCAACGATCTGCCTGGTATCGGCCCAACGACAGCGAAGGCGATTATTGAGAAGCGCACCGCTGCGGGACGATTTCGCTCTGTCGATGACTTGTTGAGCGTAAAAGGCATTGGTCCATCGAAACTCGACGCGATTCGCGGCAGTGTCGTTGTCCGATGATGCACGCCTTGCTCAGGGTCTATTGAGAGGTCCAAACCGCTTGGGTCAGATCAGGCGAATACATCGAACTCACGTCGTTGTGACGTTCGCTTGCGCCTGTTGGGTCGGGGCCCTCGTTCCGATTGCCCTGCCAATGTGGGTTGGTGTCCTCGTTCTAACTCTGGGCTTGTTGAGTCGTCGCCCGTGGTTGCTCCTGCTGGCGGGCTTGTTCGCGTCGTCGTTCTTTTCGTTTAACGCGCGTGCCGGACTTTCACCGATCCCGTCGCAGTCGTGGTCGGGATCGGTCACTCTTCTTGGCGATCCTCAAACATTCCCGGGAAGAGTCATTGTGATCGCCGATTCGGACATCGGTCGGGTCCAATTGACTGCGTCATCGTCGGTCGCTGCTGAACTTCGGCAATCAACTGCTGGCTCTGCGTACACGGTGAGCGGAGTCCTCCGGGCGCCAGCGCATGCGGACCGCCTTGCGAGTCGACACGTTCGAATGAGCCTCTCGGCGACAAGTCTGAAACGTGACCCCGTTCGGGCGTCATGGCGGATGCCGGTCGATGCTGTGCGAGAGCTGATACTCCGAGGGTCAGAATCTCTGCCTCAAAAGCAACGGCCGGTCTATAACGGTTTCGTTATCGGCGATGACCGTGGAAGCGACCCTGCGATCGCTCAGTCGTTTGAAGACTCTGGTCTCACTCATCTGCTTGTCGTGTCTGGAGAAAACGTTGTCTTCATCATTGCGGTCGCAACACCACTTATGTCGCGTCTTCCGCGACGTGCCCGAACCACCTTGATGATTGCGATTCTCCTCTTGTTTGCGGCGGTGACGCGCTTCGAGCCGTCAATTTTACGAGCCACAGTCATGGCCATGATCGCGATTTTTGGCGTGGGCAGCGGGAGGCCGGTCGACGCGCGCCAGAGGCTCGCTGCAGCCGTCTCGTTACTTGTTCTCGTTGATCCACTTCTGGTCGAGTCATTTGGGTTTCGACTCTCGATCGCAGCAACGGCGGGTATCGCGTGTTTCAGCCAAGCAATCATGAAGTTGATGTGGGGTCCCCAGTGGTTCTGCCAAGTCTTTGCGGTGACCGTGGCTGCGCAAATCGCGGTTGCTCCACTCATCATCCCCACGTTCGGACCTATGCCTTTGGCCTCGCTGCCAGCGAATGTTCTCGCTGAACCGATCGCCGCATTCGTGATGATGTGGGGGAGTTCTGTGGGTTTGATCGCTGGAGTTGTGGGCGGATGGATGGCTGCGCTGCTGCTCGCGCCAGTGATGGCGGGTTTGTGGTGGATTCTGAATGTCGCTAGATGGTGTGCTGCATTGCCGTTGCCCAGACTCAACCTTGCGTCGGTGGTGGTGCTGTTTGCTGGTGGAGTGATCTTCGCTCTGTGGCGACATCGGCGAATTTCTCACCAGCAGGAACATCGTCAAAGGCCTACTGCCGGTTAGGGTCACGACGTGTTCTTGGACCTCGGCACTACCCGTTTCGACATCACCTACCGCGCCGTCGTCATGGGAATTCTCAATCGAACACCGGACTCGTTCTACGACCAAGGTTCGTATTTTGAGTTCGAGGATTTCCTTCGTAAAGCCGAGCAGTTGGTTGTTGATGGCGCTGATTTCCTCGACGTAGGTGGAGTGAAAGCTGGTCCCGGCGAGGAAGTTGGCGAGCAAGAGGAACTCGATCGCGTAGTGCCTGCTATCGAAGCGTTGCGTTCGAGATTCGACCTACCGCTTTCTGTCGATACGTGGCGAGCTTCGGTGGCCAAGTCCTGCTTTGAGGCTGGCGCGTGCATCGGCAATGACATCAGTGGTTTCGCCGATCCCGAGTATCTCGATGTTTGCTCTGCAGCAGGAGCATCTGTTGTTGCAACCCACATCCGATTGGCGCCGAGAGTTCCTGACCCCGATCCTCAGTACGACGATGTGGTGGTCTCTGTCTGCGAGTTCCTCGCCGACCGTGCGGCACGAGCCCGTACCGCAGGAATCCCACGCGAACGGATCATGGTCGACGCCGGGCTCGATCTCGGAAAATCCGAACTGCAATCGAAAATGCTCCTCCGATCCTCTGACGCGTTGACTGCTTTGGGATACCCGGTCTTCCTCTCTGCTTCGAACAAACGCTTCCTCTGGACACTTCTCGATGTTGAACGTGGCACGGCCGGAGACGGGACGATGGCCGCTCACTCCCTTGGGATCGCTCTTGGTTGTCGCATCCTCCGAGCTCACGACGTTCGCAACGGCCGACGTGTCGCCGATTCGATGGCCGCCATTTTGGAAGTTGCATGAACGTCAATCTTTCGTCTCCTGTGTTCTTGGTAAAAGGGAGTGACGACGTCATTCTTGGCGACGAGGTGTCGGCTCTTATTGCCCAACTTCTTGGCGACGACGATCGGACGCTGCTTTTGGCCGAACTCTCGGTCGCTGACCATGCGCTCGAAGACGGCGGCTACACCATCGGTCCTGTAGTTGATGCCTCGCAGACATTCCCGTTCTTCGGCGACCGGCGCATCGTCCTTGTGCGCAATGCCGCGGTGTTTTCGACGAAAGATGCATGTGCTCCACTCGTTCATTATCTGAGCGATCCGCTGGCGACCACATCGCTGGTTCTGGTGTGGGAGAAAGATCCCCGACCAAACAAGCAAACGAAAACTCCGGCCGTTCCAAAGACACTTCTCGAGGCGATTACGAGCGCTGGGGGAGTCGTCGTCGATTCCTCGCCAGGCACCGGCAAGGCGCAGAGTGGTTGGCTCGAAGAGCGAATCTCAGATTCGAGCCTCAAATTTGATCCTGCGGCGAGACGCACGCTTGTCGATCATCTGGGGAGCGACGTTGGTCGCTTACCGGCATTGCTCGAAATACTTGAGTCGGTCTACGGGGCTGGCACAAAAGTCTCCGCACCAGATATCGAGCCGTATCTCGGAATGTCGGGCGATGTCGCGCCTTGGGATCTGACTGATGCGATCGATGGTGGCGATGTCAGCGGTTCGCTCGATGTACTGAACCGCATGATGGTTGGGGGAAGTCGCCATCCGCTTCAAATCCTGGCAACTCTGTCAAACCACTATCTCCGGATGATTCGGCTCGATGATCCGGATATTCGCAGTGACAAGGAAGCGGCTGAGGTCCTTGGGATCAAAGGCAGCACCTTCCCTGCAAAGAAAGCCCTTGATGGTGCCCGGCGACTTGGTAGCGACCGGATGGCCGAGTTCGCTTCATTACTGGCTCAGGCCGACCTTGATCTCCACGGCGCGAAGGCGTGGCCCCCCGAACTTGTCATCGAAGTTCTGGTTGCTCGTCTTGCCGGTCGAAACCGGTCTGCTTCCGGTCGCAGTCGACGCTGATCCGGTCAACCGACAATCACAATCGGCAAAACGAAAAGAACCGGAGCAATGCTCCGGTTCGTAATCGTTCTTACGCTGCTCGGCGCTTCAGTTACTTCGAAGCGGCGTTGATGCGAGCCATGAGGCGGCTCTTGCGGCGTGCTGCCTGGTTCTTGTGGATGACACCCTTGGAAGCGGCGGTGTCGATGCGTTGGATCGCAAGACGGGCCTGCTCGGCGATATCGGCGCTGCCTTCATCGGCGGCGGCAAGTGCACGCTTGGTGCGTGTCTTCAGTTCGGAACGCACAGCCTTGTTGCGAAGGCGGGCCTTCTCGCTCTGACGATTTCGCTTGATCTGGCTCTTAATGTTGGCCACTGGGGTCCTCTGTTGTTGAAGATTTGATGTGATTCGGGGGATGGGGCGGAGGTCAAAAGACTGGCCCCGTACACGGATCGGAAAGCATAGCGGGCAGAGGCCCCATAGTCACAAGAGCGGGGATTCCGGCCAAGGCCGTCTAGGCTCTTGAGGCCCCTCGCCCTAAGGACAACTGCCTTCGTGGCCCCCCTCGACAGCATCCGCAACCTCTGCATCATCGCCCACATCGATCACGGCAAGTCCACACTCGCGGACCGCCTCCTTGAGTTGTGTGGTGCAGTCGATCCTCGTGAGATGCGGGCGCAATATCTCGACTCGATGGACATAGAACGTGAGCGGGGCATCACGATCAAGCTCCAGAGCGTCCGTCTCGATTACCGCGACCACCGGATCCATCTCATCGACACCCCAGGTCATGTGGACTTTGGTTACGAAGTCAGCCGGTCGTTGGCCGCGTGCGAAGGCGCCATTCTTCTCGTCGACGCTGCGCAAGGAATCGAAGCACAAACCCTCGCCAACTGCTATCTCGCTCTCGAGAACGATCTCGAGATTGTCGCCGCGCTTAACAAGATCGATCTCCCTGCGGCCGACCCCGATCGCTACGCCGCCGAAATCGAAAAAGTCCTGGGCATTCCCGCCGACGAGATTCTTCGCGTGAGTGCAAAAACTGGTGAAGGAGTCGCGGAACTTCTCGATGCGGTGATCGACCGTATCCCTCCGCCCGTCGGCGATCCCGACGCACCCCTGCAAGGGCTCATTTTCGATTCGCATTTCGATCAATACCGCGGTGTGATCTCTTCCGTTCGAATTATGCAGGGAACACTTACGACAGGTGCTCGACTCAAGTTTGTCCAGGCTGGCGCGGTGTACAACGCCGAAGAGGTCGGCACACGTCGCCCGGACCCAACTCCCGTCGCGTCACTCGGGGCGGGCGAAGTGGGTTACCTGATTGCAGGCATCAAAGATGTTGGTGAGGCCCGTTCAGGCGAGACCATCACGAATCTCTCACAACCGGCTCCAGCGCTCGAGGGCTATGCCGAACCGCGGCCAATGGTCTTCTGTGGTCTTTATCCCGTCGACGGCGACGAGTTCACGTCACTACGCGAAGCCCTCGAGAAACTTCGGCTTAACGATTCGAGTTATACCTACGCACCAGAGAGTTCGGGTGCGCTCGGATTCGGCTTCCGTTGTGGGTTCCTCGGACTTCTACACATGGAAATCATTCGAGAACGTCTTGAACGAGAGTTCAATCTTTCTCTGATCGCCACAGCCCCGTCAGTTCAATACATCGTGCATCGTACGAATGGCGAGACGATGACAATCGACAACCCAAGTGAACTTCCGCCTGCGGTTGAAGTCGATCACGTCGAAGAGCCATTCCTCCGCGCGACGATCCTCACGCCTACGGATTACACCGGAACTCTCATGGAGCTCTGCCAAGGGCGTCGCGGCGAGATGATCAAACTTGAATACCTGTCGCCGGAGCGGATGGAACTTGTTTATGAGCTCCCGCTCGCAGAGGTAGTTACCGACTTTTTCGACCAAATGAAAAGTCGCACCCAGGGGTACGCAAGCCTCGATTATGAACCTGCGGGATATCGAGTATCTGACCTTGTGAAAGTCGACATTCTTCTGAATGCGATTGCGGTCGATGCGTTCAGCATGATCGTGCACAAGGAGAAGGCCTACAGCTACGGACTACGGATGACTGAGAAGTTGAAGGAACTCATCCCTCGCCAATTATTCGATGTCCCGATCCAGGCGGCGATCGGCGGTCGGATCATTGCTCGCGAGACGGTCAAGGCCAAGCGCAAGGATGTTCTTGCCAAGTGTTACGGCGGCGATATCAGTCGTAAGCGAAAACTCCTCGAGAAGCAGAAGGAGGGCAAGAAGCGAATGAAGAACATTGGTCGTGTGGAAGTTCCCCAAGAAGCGTTTGTGTCCGCTCTCCGTCTCGAAGATTGAGCCAAAACCGGCTGGCAGTCTCACCCTTCGACTGCTTGTGGAGTGGGGCGCCGGGTAGCATTGCTCTATGCGCCGCTCGTTCGGTGCCCTGATTTCCGAGGTCCACATGCTTGACGAACGCAAGGCCACGATCCTCCGGGCGGTGGTCACTGAATACATCGAGACCGCCCAGCCCGTCGGCTCAGGCCTCGTTGCGTCATCAACCGAAATCAACGTGTCGTCGGCCACCGTGCGCAACGACATGGCTGCCCTTGAAGCCGAGGGATACCTCGCCCAACCGCATACGAGCGCCGGACGCATCCCGACAGAAAAGGGCTATCGATTCTTTGTCGATCAATTGGGTGGCCCCGGCAAACTCGGCGTGACCGAATCGCAGCAGGTCCGCTCCTTCTTTTCTCGCACCCACGGAGAGATGGAACAGATGCTTTCCGACACAAGTCGGCTCTTGTCGTCGCTGACTCATTACGCAGCAGTTGTTGTCGGACCACAACTCGAGGTTGCAACGATCAAGTCGGTGCAGCTTGTGTCTCTCTCGACTCGAATTGTTCTCTTAGTGGTCGTCCTTTCCAACGGTTCCATCGAGAAGCACAGTCTTGAGTTGGCTGCTGATACTGAAGACCTCGTGATCAATTCTGCTGATCTTCGATTGTCGTCACTCGTTGTTGGTCAGACTCTCGCAGGAGTTGCCTCGTTAGACCTGAATGCCGCAGTTCTTGGTGAGCCCGAAGACGTTTCGCTCATCATCCGAACAGCTCTCATTGAATTACGCGGTGGACATCGACACGATGACCAAGTTTTCATCGGCGGGACCTCCGATATGGCGGCCTCGTTCGACGCCGTGCGAACGGTGAGCGAGATCCTTCGAATTCTTGAGCAACAACTTGTTGTAGTCAGCCTTCTCGAAGACGTACTCGACCGTGGACTGTCCGTTGCGATTGGACGCGAGACGGGTAACGAGGCACTTGCCGATTGTTCGATTGTCGTTGCGCCGTACATTGTCGACGGCGAGACCGCTGGTTCCATCGGAGTTCTGGGCCCAACGCGCATGCACTACGACCAGGCGCTCTCGGCTGTTGCAGTTGTTGCGAATCGTCTTGGCCACACACTGAGTGAAGGCTGAACTATGGCCGACTTCTATGAATTGCTTGGTGTGAGTCGACAGTCGACCGCCGATGAAATCAAAAGGGCCTATCGCCAGCGAGCTCGCCAGTTGCATCCCGATGCGAATCCTGACGATCCGAGCGCTGAAGCTCAGTTCAAAGAGGTGGCTCGCGCCTACGAAACCCTTTCCGATCCTCAACGTCGTCAGCAGTACGACATGTACGGCGAAGGCGGTCCTCAAGCGGGTTCACCATTTGGTGGTGGGGGACTCGGTGACATCTTCGACATGTTCTTCAATGGCAATTCGCCCTTTGGTGGAGGCTCAGGCCCAACCGGCCCGCCACGCGGTGCCGATGTTGAAGCCATTCTTGATATTGAGTTCGCGGAAGCTGTTTTCGGTTGTGAAGCGTCTGTGACGGTGCGAACCGCGGTCGTTTGCGAAGAATGCGAGGGCTCTGGTGCCGATGGTGCGACTGGGCCCAGCACATGTCCAGACTGCGGCGGCGCTGGCCAAGTTCGCCGAGTACGCCAATCGATCCTCGGTCAGATGGTCACCGCTGGACCGTGTGGGCGTTGCAACGGTTTCGGTTCAATCATCGAACGTCCCTGTTCATCATGTGCAGGCGAGGGTCGGAGACTCGACGATTGTGCCTACACCGTCGATGTTCCTGCCGGCGTCGATACGGGAGCAACTCTTCGACTCTCGGGTCGTGGCGCTGTAGGCCCCCGAAACGGGTCGACAGGCGATCTGTACGTCCATATTCGTGTTGCTCCGGATCATCGATTCGATCGGCGTGACAACAATCTGATCCACGACCTACCGATCGCGTTCAGCCAAGCCGTTCTTGGCGCGCAAATTGCGCTTGAAACTCTCGATGGCGACGAAGTGGTTCCGGTGGAACCCGGAACGACATCAGGCGACGTGATCCGCTTCCGCGGCAAAGGAGTTCCTCATCTGCAAGGTCGCGGACGCGGAGATCTTCTCGTCCGACTGGTGATTGAAACCCCTGAAGATCTTGATGACGAGCAGAGAATGCTTCTGGAAAAGTTCGCTGCTCTTCGCGGAGAACACATCGACCCACCCGAACAGGGACTGATGTCCAAATTACGTGGAGCCTTTAAGTAAGGCCATGGCCCACAATTCGATCGAGCTTCCCGATCGTCATGGCGGCACAGCGCCTCATGTCATCGTCGATGATGTCCACGTCCCGTTATTGAACGAAGAGGACATTCATCACCTCGAAAGAGTCCGGCGTTTGCGATCAGGTGACCTTGTGAGTGTGACCGACGGGGTCGGAGCATGGCGATGGTGTGAATTTCTTGCATCGGCCCTTGTTCCGTGCGGTGAGATCGAACGAGTAGCGAAGCCCGAGCCGTCTCTTACGGTCGGATTCGCTCTCGTTAAAGGCAGCAAACCCGAGCTCGTTGTTCAGAAGCTCACTGAACTGGGCATCGACGTCATCTGCCCATTCGTTGCCGAGCGATCAGTCGTTCGTTGGGACGATTCGAAGATTGAGCGTCAAACCGAGCGGCTTACAAAGGTTTCCCGTGAAGCATCGATGCAGTCGAGGCGAGTCTGGCTTCCCGATGTGAAGCCAGTCGCGATGTTCGCTGACATCGTGCGAACCGGGGGAGTCGTTCGAGCCGATCGCGGTGGCTCGCCGTTGAGTGCTGAACACACGGCGGTCCTCATTGGTCCTGAAGGTGGTTGGTCTGATGCTGAAAGGGATTCAACGCCAATCGTGGGAATTGGTCAGACAGTGCTTCGTGCTGAGACGGCAGCCATAGCGGTTGGGACGCTCATGGTTTCGATTCGAGACGGACGGTTGTCATGACCGAACCATTCGGCGCGTACATCCATATTCCCTTTTGCTCTCGACGGTGCGACTACTGCGCGTTCGCTACATGGACCGATCGCGATCATTTGATGTCGGACTATCTCGATGCTTTAGCAACAGCGATTACACGTGCAGTCGACGACCGATCTCTTCCTCTCGTGACATCAATTTTTGTTGGTGGTGGAACTCCCTCCCGAGTTGACCCAATGCGGCTTGCCGAAGTGATCTCCCTCATTCCAGTTGCTGATGGAGCGGAAATCACCATTGAGTGCAACCCCGAATCGGCGACAGCCGCTCACTTCGAGGCCTACGCAGCGGCCGGAGTCAACCGAATCTCATTTGGTGTCCAATCGATGTCGGCACGAGTTCTGCAATCTTTAGGACGCGATCATCATCCAGAAACTGTTGTCGAGGCGGTGACGCTCGCTCGTGCCAGTGGGATTGAACGACTGAATCTCGATCTCATCTACGGCGGGGCCGGCGAGACATTGCGCGACTGGGAATCCACCCTTGAGCAGGTCATCGATCTGAGCCCAGATCATGTGAGCGCGTATGCGCTGACAGTTGAAGCTGGTACGCCCCTTGCCGACGATCCTTCTCGACACCCTGACGATGACGATCAGGCCGACAAGTATTTACTTGCCGATTCAATGCTCTCGTCGGCTGGATTCACCAACTACGAAATCTCGAACTGGGCCAAACCTGGGAACGAATGTGACCACAATCTGCTGTATTGGCGCCAAGGGGATTACCTAGGTTTTGGTTGTGCAGCCCACTCCCACCGATCGGGACGTCGTTGGTGGAACGTTCGGACGCCCGAGCGGTATATCGATTTGGTCCAGTCGAATGAATCGGTTGAAGCATCGGCCGAGGACCTTGACCCGGAACGACGTCGCATCGAGGGCTTGCAGTTGTCGTTGCGCACACGCGAAGGCGTTCCGATTGATTCCTTGTCGGCGAGCGATCGCGATCTACTCGACCCGCTAATAGTCATCGACGGTGAAACTTTGGTGTTGAGTGCTGAGGGACGCCTCCTTGCCAACGAAGTTGCGATTCGTCTCCGTTGAACTATGGCCGAGCTCAACTATTACGAAACCCTCGGTGTGAGTCGCAATGCCGATCGAGAATCGATCCGTAAGGCGTATATAGCGATCGCCCGTGCGTCTCATCCCGATCGACACGCTTCGGAAGGTAAACAGCGTTCTGTGGCGGAAGCTCGTATCCGAGCAGTGAATACCGCGTGGAATGTTTTGAGCGATCCAACCAAACGTCGCGACTATGACCTGTCATTGCCCGACCCCGTGCGGGACGTAGCCCCTCAATCGACTCGACCAGATCTGACCGATCGGCGACCACCCCCGCCTTCTGGAATTCTGGTTCCGGCATCGACTGCAGTTCTCTGGAAATGGCTTCCGGTCGCAGTTGCAGCTCTCATCGGCGTTGGGTTGATCGTTGGCAGTGCCTACGCGACGTCACAGGAGGAGCCAAAGTCCTCGTCAAATGGAGCAACGGCAACACAGACGTTCACGAAGGGCAGTTGCGTCGTGGTGACTCCCGGACCTTCGGGAAAGGTTGCCCTCGTCGTTACATGCGACAAGTTGTCCTCGGGGGCTATCGATTCGGTCGTGGAGACTCCTCGACCATGTCCTCCACCCTCAACGGAGTTCCAGTTGTTCGATGGGAAGACGACCCTTTGTTTGGTTCCGACGCAATGATCGTGGAATCTTCTCGCCTGAACCCTTGATCGATTTTGTTCCAATTGCGATTTCAGCCCCAACGACACAGCCGTGGCATCATCGTAAAAACGACATGGGGGAATGCAATGACCTACGAACGAATCATCGTTGACGAGCCAGCACCGCTAGTGCGACGGATCACGCTCAATAATCCAGACAAGCGCAATCCGCTTGGCGCCACAATGCGTCGCGAGATCATGCATGCGTTGCGGGCACATGATGTCGACGACAGCGTTCGTGTCACGATCATTCGAGGCGCAGGGAAATGCTTCTCTGCTGGTTATGACCTTGCTGGTAGTCCCACTGACGGTGAGCCTCCGGCGTATCAGTCGGCCGATGGCCTCGGTAGCTACCCGCGTGAAGTGACCGAGACCTGGATGAGCATCTGGGATCTCGCAAAGCCCGTGATTGCGCAGATTCATTCCTACTGCCTCGCGGGCGGCACGGAACTCGCCACTGGCTGCGATCTCGTCTACGTCGCCGATGATGCCCGCATTGGTTACCCGGCTGTGCGCTTTGGAACGCCCGATATGCAGTGGCATGCATGGTTGCTGGGACCAAAGCTCGGAATGGAACTCATGTTGACGGGGGACTGGATCAGCGGAGTCGAGGCCGCTCAATCAGGTTTCGCTACCCGCTCCTACCCGGCTGACGAACTTGAGACTCAGGTTCTCGAGAAGGCAAAGCGAA
Source organism: uncultured Candidatus Nemicrothrix sp. (assembly GCA_903867185.1). Lineage (GTDB taxonomy): Bacteria > Actinomycetota > Acidimicrobiia > Acidimicrobiales > Acidimicrobilacustridaceae > Acidimicrobilacustris. The sequence continues at coordinate 17,962 of CAIPQK010000129.1, forward strand.
TCGCGATGATTCCAACCGATATCGCGCAGATCAACAAGCGAACAGTGCATCGCGGAATGGCCGTCATGGGATTCCCAACTGCAATTCGTCAAGGTACGGAGTTGTGTGCGTTGACGATGGGGACTGAAACCTTCCAAGCATTCATTGCCGAGAAGGACTCAGAAGGCGGGCTTACGGGCGCACTCTCAAAGCGCGATGCAAAGTTCGGCGATTACCGAACCTCAGAGGCCTAAATGGGGATCTGAGGTTCGATCAGGCGTCCGCATCGGCCTTCCGCGATTGCGGCCCGATGCGAACAGCCGTCAGAACAAGTCCGGCAGCGATCAGCGTCGATGCAACGCGGGCAAAAATCGAGCCGCCCATCGGGAATCCAACGACGCGGAAGAGGAAAAAGACGAACACGGTGATCCCAGTCGTGGTGATCGCGTAGTTCGGAGTGAGGAAGGCCAGTACGAAGTACGACGCGATGCCGATCATGATCAGTGCGAATGCGCCGGAGTACGGGGTAGTCGCGATGAGCGTTCCGGCAATAGCAACACCGAGCAGGGTTCCCACCACGCGACGTGTGACTTTGTCAACGGTTCCGTCGGTATCCGGCTTCGAGATCCACGCAACGGTCATCGGTATCCAATACGAGTGCGGAAATCTGACGAATTCCTCGAGTGTCGTCGCAATAATGATCACAACGGCAAGGCGGATTGAGTGGAGAATGAATGGATCGCTCCAATGAAAGTGGATCTTTGAGCGTTCCCAAAACGACGCTCGATATAACTCATCGGTGCTCTCCGGAGTTCTCTTCACGAGCGACCGGACGCCGATTTCAACGGGGACAGTGGCAATCATGATGCATCCCCCAAGCAACATGATTGCTGTGTTCGCCTTCCATTCGAGAAGATCGATTGGCGAGCCGGAGAAAATGGTGAAGATGACCAGGGTGAGGACGCCGGTAGTCACCGCGGGAATGCTCGCTACTCCAATGAGGCCGCAGAGCAGACCTACCAAGCCGCCGGTTGCTATGTGCAGGAATTGATTGCTGGAGACAGCGCATCCGAGAGCGGTTCCAAGCGTGATCCCGATCGTTGCACCAGCCATTGAGGTGACACGGCGACGCATTGTGATGCCTCGATCGGCAATTGCTGTGAAGAGGAGCCCGAGACCTAGAGGCAGAAGCGCTCGAACGTCGTGCTTCGCGTAGGTGTAGCTGAGGGCAGCGAGAATCACGAACGCTGAGCGAATCGGGCGAATGTGCTCGAGTGCCGAAAGATCGGTAGCAAGCGAACTGCGAATCATTCGCCAAAGAAACTTCACGCTGCGATCGTAGGTGATTCGTGAGTTCCGCGGATCGACTGTTCAGAGAAGAATGATTGCCTGATCAACCAGTGAACGACGGGGCCAGTGGTTCCGGCGACGTGGTTGTGGTTGTGGTTGGCGGAGGAGCGGTCTCGGTCAACTCGATGAGCAGATTCTGGCTGGGCCAGCCAACCTGACCAGCGACGAGGCATGAGTTCTCCGAAGAGCAAGAAATGCCGTACGAGTAGCCACCACCGTCGGGGGAGGTCGGGGCAGCAAACACGGTCCAGTTGGTGCCATCCCAGGTCGCCATCAATGGGATCAGATCGCTTTCGGTGAGAGATTCGCCGACCGCCACACACACGGTCGAAGAGACGCATGACACCGAACTAAGTGAACTGTCTCCGGTACCGGGCGGTGCGCTGATCGACGACCAAGAGCCGCCTTCCCACTTCAGCGCAAGCGCCTGCAGGTTCGATCCATCGTTGTATTCGCCGACTGCGACGCACGAAGTCGCTGAGGTGCAAGAGACCGATGTCAGTATGTTGTCGCCGGAGTTGGTGTTCGGTGGGTTCGCTGTCGTCCAGATGGAACCATTCCACGTCATAGCAAGGGTCTGGGAAGCGGCGCTGTAGGGCTCGATGTCGCTGTTGTACTCGCCGACGGCGATGCACGAGGTCGCTGAGGTGCAAGAAACTGAATTGAGTTTGTTGTCTCCGGAGCCGGTGGGGAAGACGTCGACGATGGTCCAATCGTCGCCATCCCAGGTCATGGCCAGAGGCTGTGCCGGGGTTGTACGTGGCCCGTTATCGCTGTAGTAGAAGCCCACGGCGACGCACGAGGTCGACGATGTGCAGGAGACTGATGACAGGAAATTGTCACCGGAGCCGACGTTGGGACTCGTTGCGACAGACCAATTCGTTCCGTCGAATTCGAGGATGTGGGTCTCGACTCCTGCCGCCAACTCCCGATTTCGCGTCCCTACTGCGATGCAGTGGGTGTCCGAGGCACAAGAAACTCCGAAGAGTCTCACGTCATGATTTGAGTTCGGGCTCGGGACCTCGACGGCAGTAGTTCCATCGAAATGGATCAGGACGCCGCTCGCGGACGACATGCCGGCGGACATGCACCAGGTGGAAGAAACACATGACACCGACCAGAGAGTGTTCCCCGAGAAAGTCGGGCTGGGGCTGGGGATGATCTTCCCAGTGTTCACGACAGCGTCAGCCGGAGCGGCCGCAGAGAGAAACCCGATCACCATGGCAAACGCAAGGAGAAGGGCAGTTAGGGGGGATCGCAAGTTCTTCATTGTCTCAACTTACTGCAATTTGGTACCAGATCGGTGATTCTGGACATAGTTCCTGAGAGAGAACTTCATTGATGGCCGGCGCCTTCATCAACGCGTCGGGAATCTATCGACTCAGGCCTACTGCTGGCCGAAAATCGTTGGATTCTTGCCCGTTGTGTGAGCGGGAATTTTTGAGCAGTTCGCAACAAAAGAGGGACCGCTCGAAAAGCGGTCCCTCTTTACGGTTTCTCGGGTGGGCGATACTGGACTCGAACCAGCGACCCCTGCCGTGTGAAGGCAGTGCTCTAGCCAACTGAGCTAATCGCCCTAAGGGCCGAGATGGTAGCCGAACCGTTCCATGGGTCCAC
>CAIPQK010000130.1 GCA_903867185.1 uncultured Candidatus Nemicrothrix sp.
CCTACGTCGCGACGTACCGCGTTCTGTCGGCTGATGGTCATCCCGTAAGTGGTGCATTCATTTTCGGCGTCGGTTCCGGTGCCGTCGATACAAATGCTCGACCAACTTCGAGCGGTGACCGACTTTGGGAAATCATCGGCGACATCGCGCGAGCAATCATGTACTTGTCGGCCCTTCTTGCCGCTGGCGTTGCGTTCTTCCTCGCGTTTCTTCACGACCAGGCCGATGATCGATGGCGGATTGTTCCGGTCGTTCGGATCGGTTCGTACCTTGCCGTAGTCGGCGCAATCGGCATCGTGATGAGTCAAGCGGCGCTCCTCACCGGAAAAGGAGCGGGCGCAATCACCGACACAACGGTGCTTCGGAACGTGCTCACCGAGAACCTCGGTTGGTCGCTCGCGATACTGATGATTGGTCTCGCCGCCGTTCATCTCTCAACCGACATCACCAAAAGAGTCGTCTCACAATCGCTCGCTCTCTATGGCGGGCTGGTCGTCACCGTTTCATTTGCTGTGTGGGGTCACGCGTCGGAACTCACGCCCCGCGTGCTCTCACTCGCGGCCGATGCGGTCCATGCCACCGCTGCCGCGCTGTGGTTGGGTGGACTTGTTGGTCTGCTGATGGTGCTCAAGATGCGATCGGCCAGCTCGGTTCGGTCCACCGCGCTCATCATCGGTCGCTTCTCACGTATGGCGTTCTGGACCGTTCTCGCGCTCGCGATTGCCGGGCTCACACTGACGCTGACTGGATCAAACGCAAGCATGCATTCGCTTGTCACCACGACCTGGGGTCAGCTCGTTCTCGCCAAGATTGGCCTCACCCTCATTGTCGTGATCATCGCGGCTTGGAATCGACGCACGCTTGTGCCTTCGCTCACCGCGCCGGTCGAAGACGATCCCGCATTACCCGTGCGTTGGGCGACGCTTCTGCGCACTGTACGAGCCGAAGCGCTTCTGTTAGTCGTCATAGTTGGCCTGACGGCAGTTTTGGTGAACACTCCTCCTGCTCGTTACGCCGCCACCGCGAAATCGGGGCGTGTCGATATCGTGCAACGTGTCGAGACTGGCCAAGTTGCACTCGCCGTTGACCCCGCTGTTGTCGGGTCAAATCGCGTTGAGGTTCGCTATACCGATGGGACTGGACAAAACATCAACGTGGCGAACAGTATGTCGATTGAGTTCTCGCAACCAAGTGCCGGAGTGGCGCCGATCACTCGACAAGTTCTGGCCTCCGAACCGGGAGTTTTCGTGATCGAAGGAAACGAACTTTCCGTTGCTGGCACTTGGACAATCACCGTTGCTGTTCGTACCGGAGATTTTTCTGAACAGCGCACCTCCTTCGAAGTCCCCGTTCATCGCTAACCCCCCAAAGGATCGTCATGAAGATGTCCCGTCGTTTCCTCGCAGCGTCCGCCGTTTCGTTCGCCGCAGTGGTTGCCCTTGCCGGTCCGGCATGGGCTCATGCCGATGCCACCGCAAAAGCGGAGCCCGCTGGTCGCACCGCCATCACGATCTCGCTGGAACACGGCTGTAACGGCAACCCAACAACGGGCCTTCGCGTGTCGCTGCCTGCCGGAGCTACCGCCGTCAAGGGAATGGACTCTGATGGATGGACCTCGACCGTCACCGCTTCAGAAATTTCGTGGACAGGTGGATCGCTTCCAGCCACAACCTCTGGCGACTTTGCCTTCAGTCTCATTCTCTCGCAACCATCGGGTTCGACCGTTGTGCTTCCGACCATTCAACGTTGCGCCAAGAACACTGAAATCGCCTGGATCGAAGCCGACAACGGCGACGAATCCGAATCCAGCCATCCCGCGCCGCAATTCGAAGTTCCCATCAATGACAGCGCCGCGGTTACTGGAACTGCAGGAAGTAACGCATCGCCGTCGACAACCGCGCGAATGGCAACACAAACAAACGCCATCACCGATGAAGGCAGCAAGACGAGCACTGGGGGCCTCTACGTCTTCATTGGAGTGTGCGCAGTTTTAGCTGGAGGTGCCGGCGCACTCTTCATGAAGTACAGAAAGAAGTCCCCAAAGGCTTGATCTGACGATGACATTCGCGCGACGACTCGGATTGTGTTTCGCATTTGTTGTGGTGCTCGTTGTTCTGCGAGCTACTTCCGCAGAGGCTCTCTCTGTTCAACCAACCGATTGGAGTTCGTCGATCACCTCGATCTCACCTTCGGCCGAGGCTGTCAGCATTGAGGTTGTTGCGGGCGGCGAAGCCGTGCGCCTCACCGCGCAACCTGGTCACACCGTGGTCGTCTTGGGCTACCAAAATGAGTCCTACCTTCGAATTACTAGCGAAGGCGAAGTTCAGGCCAACGATCGATCTCCGACGTTTTGGGCGAACAAAAGTGCTACGGGAACCGGTTCTGTTCCAGCAACAGCCGATACCAACGCCGAACCAGAGTGGACCACGATTGCTACTGACGGCTCAATGCTTTGGCACGACCATCGCGCTCACGCCATGCCGGGGATTGCCACCGCCACGAACTGGACAATTCTCTTAACGGTTGATGGCTTGCCCGTTGTCGTTCGCGGTGAACTCACCCGTGCGCCAGCTCATGCGCCACTTCTGGAATTCATCCTCGCCATTCTTTCTGCTGCCCTTGTCGTGGTCCTCGGGTTTCGGTGGGCCTGGCGAACAAGCACTCTCGCTCTTCTCGTGGGAAGCATCCTGTCTTTCATCGTCTCTGTTGGTGGCTGGTTCAGCGCTCCTGCTGGGTTCCTCCACCCGTGGCTTCACCTCCTCGTAGCAATGCTTGCCACCGTCCTCGCTGTTGGCTCATCGCTACTCTCACGAGCTTCGAGTCGGTTGCGCGTAATGGTCCTACTTGCTGCCACCGCCGCATTGGGCTGGTGGGTTGCTCTCAACCTCCCCTCCCTCATCGCAGCGTTTATTCCGAATTCACTCTCTGCCAACATCGTCCGATTCGTCATTGCCCTCGGCGGCGGCATCGTTGTCGGCGTTGCTGTAATCATTGTGATGAGCGGTGGTTTCGCAGACCTTGCAACGCAGAATCAGGCCGTGGTCGGTAATGAAAGCGAGGCCGGCTCGGTTTCAGGTTTGTGATCGTTGCGCGTTGGCAGCGGGCCGTAGCGTCCCGAGATTGACCTACGAAGTTCGTGCAGCGCGTCGGTTCGCAGTTGGCTGATTCGAGAACGAGTCACCCCAAGTTCGTTCGCTAATTCCGCCGCTGTCTGCCCATGAACGAATTGACCAAGAATCACTTCGCGCTGGCGACGAGGGAGCGCGTTGACCGCCTCGCGCAAATAGGCAAGAAGTTCCGCTTGCTCGAGGACGTCAGCGACATCGAGTTGTGCGCTATCGACAAGATCCTCGCTTCGGAACAGTGCTTTGCCGTCTTCGGAGGATTCATGATCAAGTCGACCAACAGTGCTGATCTCGAGAAGCGCCTTGACCTTTTGGACCTTCTCGCAGGAGGTCCCCGATTCGGCGGCAAGTTCATCGATTGTTGGGCCTCGACCGTAGCGAGCGGTCAGCGCGTTCTCGACCATCGCAATACGGCGGGCAGCCGATCGAAGTGATCTCGGTGCCCAATCGTCGGCCCGCATCGCATCGAGTACCGCGCCACGAATTCGCGTTGCTGCGAAACGTTCGAATGGGATGCCGCGAGTTGGGTCAAACCTCCACGCTGCTTCGACCAATCCAAGGGCCCCAGCCCGAATCAATTCGGCGCGTTCCACATGCCGCGGAAGATGTGTTGCAAGCGAGGCCACCACTTTCGGAACAACCTCGAGACCTTGCTCAATAAGCGCCGTGACCTCGGGATCCATTGATTTCCCGTTCATGACTTGCCCCCTTCGCGCGTAGTGCGCGATCCCGCTCCCAAGAGATGACGAAACCCCCAGGCCGCCATCGTTCCCGCCAACCGCGTGATTGCCGGATCGACACCATAGGAACGGTCGCGACCCATTTTCTGGTCACCCCGGCCTCTTTTTTCTAGGTCAAGCGGCCCAAATCACTGGGACCAGCACCAGCACCGTCTCTCAGGCGCGTGATTCACCCTCAAAAACTGCCGCTCGGACGCCACGCCGGGCCAGTTCTGCGAGGAAGGCCAGGGAATCAACTGATTCGGCCAATCCCGCCGCGCCCACGCGGTTCAGTGCTCCGTCGACAATGAATCGCGATGCGACGGCAGCCACCGCACCAGCAGCCACTGCTGGTCGGTCCATCGCTCCATAGACCACGACCGATCCTCGGCCTTCGCTACGACCGCGCACTTCAACGCGCACGGCGCCAGGGCCGCCTTCGGGATCGGTAGGCCACAACATTGGCAAACGAGACGTGAGACGGTCGCGACGGGTTGCCGAAACTCGCGAGGTCACTCGTCGAACGTCGGGAAAAGCGGGAACCAACACGAGCGCGTCGGGGAGTTCAGCTCGATAACAATCCTGCGGACCAATCGGATCGGGAAACCAACACAGTTCGCGACCCGAACCGCCAGGCCGGAAATCCCATGCACCGTCTCGCCAATCGATCGCGCCACGACCGAGCGCACGGTGATGCTGGCGGGCGCAGGCCGGTCCACCCGTGCCCGACTTCGCAATATGAATCTCGTCGATCTGTTCGAATTTTTTTGTGGCATGCGCAGCAAGGACACAAGTGAGTCCGGGTGCAAATCCCGCTCCGACCACCACGTGCACGTTTCGCTCACGAGCTTGAGAATCAAGCGCGAGGAGTGCTTTCACGTCGGTCACGTCATCGGACGTACTGACGACATGAATTCCTTGGCGAACAAAACGTTCAGCGAGATGAGTTTGCGTTCGCGCTGGACCAGAGAGCACCACGACATCGACATCGAGCGGATCATCGAGCGCACCACGATTGATGCTTGCTCTCTCGCCGAGGCTTTGCGCGACCATCTCGACGCGGGTTCGCCGCTCGTCACGAAGCACAACATCGTCGTCATCGGTGGACACAAGTTGTCGAGCAAGACGCGCACCTACCGCGCCAACACCGAGAATTCCGATACGCGCCATGTCAGTCGAGACCAGGGCCAGAGAGTTCGCGCCAGCCGCCCGAACGAGGTGGAGCGACACCTGATCCGCGGAGCCGAACGGCGGCGGCGACGAGCGCCCCCATGCCGATGGCAACCATGGCCCGTCGGATCATTTTCATCGTGGGGCTAGCTGGAATCGAACCAGCGACCTCACCCTTATCAGGGGTGCGCTCTAACCAACTGAGCTATAGCCCCGAACTGGCCGGGGCGTCACCATACCGGACCCCCTCGCAGCCGGGAAAACCGGATCAGGGACGGGGGTTGCGGGCCACCTGTGCTGTCTCGAGTTCGACCACCGTAAATCGAAGCCCACCAAAGACTCCGGCGATCAGATTGAACAGCACGCTGGTGATGACAGCGAACAGTGCCCCGGCCACAAAGAGGGCGATCCCGGCGACTGCCGCTCCTTCAAAAACCTTGATTCCATCAATGGAGAACGAGCTTTCGGCGAGCAACTGCGCGAGGAAGTTTTCGACCTTGCCAAGGCTGCCGGTCGCCACCGCTCCCTGCCACAGCAGCACGGCGGCCACATCGATGATGAGCCACAAACAAAGCGCAAAGGACAGCGACACCCGCAACATTGCCCACGGGTCGATCCGAGTCACAACCCGCTCTACCTGACGAGCCTTCACGGCCTTGCCCTGAGCCCTTGGTGCTCCCCTCTGGGGAGGAGGAGGGGCTCCGGGGGTCGGGGGCGCCGAGAAGCTAACTCCGGGCGTCTGGTCGACGGTCATGGCCGAAGTGTACGCACCAACCGGCTCACCGCACGACAGGGTCACCACTGGCGCCGGGCACGAGCAGTGGCCCGTTCATCTCCAAGCCGCACGATAACTTCGACCTCTTGGCCGCGAGCCTCAAAGGATTCAAGAACCACCCCATTGGCCTCGGCCACTGACCCGGCACGGTCCTCGCCCTCGGCCGCCCCCGCTAGAGCGACGGCGTCGGCTGCGGCCTGCGCCTGCGCTCGCCGATCAACCTGCATCCCGAGGCGAACAACAAGCAGACCCATGAGCGCAACGACGAGGAGGACAACCGCAACCATCGGGAGGATTTGTCCCGCGTCGCGGCGATTCGCTTTGCGGCAATCGCTCTTGCCTCGATAGTGCATGCACAACTCCCCCGTGGCGGATCACAAATCCGTTTTTCTCAACGACGGATCAGATCCGTGATGAACGCTGGGGAATCGCGACGGGTAAAACGCCCCGCCGAGGAAAAGATTTACGCGTCGTCGTCTTCGGTGCCAAGCACCGGAGCAACCGAGGCAACCGTCTGACCGCCCGTGACGTTCATGACTTTGACGCCGGTTGCATCGCGGCCCTGCGAAGAGATCTCGCGGACCTCCATGCGGATGACCGTGCCAACGCTATTGATCACGAAGATTTCGTCGTCGATGCCAACCATGAATGCAGCAACAACCGAGCCCTTCTTCTCGTTGATCTTGATGCCACGAACACCCTGACCACCACGACCCTGACGATTGAACTTGTCGAGTTGTGTGCGCTTTCCGTAACCACCATCGGTGACGATGAGGATGGCTGCGTCGTCACGAGTCACGTCGCAGGAAACAACTTCGTCGCCAACACGCATCTTCATGCCGCGAACACCGGCTGCCGCTCGACCCATGGCCCGCACTTCGTCTTCGGCGAATCGAATGGCTTGACCCGCCTTCGACAGCATGAGGATGTCGTCGCCACCGTTGGTGGGAATGACGCGAACGAGTTCGTCGGTGTCTTTCAAATTGATAGCGATTAGGCCAGCGCGAAGCGAAGAGTCGTATTCGGTGAACTTGGTCTTCTTGACCTGACCGTTCTTGGTGCAGAAGAACAAGAACTTGTTGGTCTCGTAGTCACGAGTGTCGATGATCGCCTGGATCTTTTCATCGGGCTGCAGCGGAAGCAGGTTGACCACGGCCGTGCCGCGAGCAGTGCGTTCCTTCATCGGGATTTCGTGCGCCTTGAGTCGGTACACCCGACCGCGCGTTGAGAAGAACAGCAGATACGCATGCGCTGTCGTATGGATGATGTGCTGGACGTAGTCCTCGTCTTTGAGTTTGGTTCCGGCAACACCGCGACCGCCGCGTCCCTGCAGCTTGAAGGAATCGGAAGACACGGTCTTGATGTAGCCCTTGGCCGACATCGTGACCACGAGCTCTTCATCGTCGATGAGGTCTTCGATATCGAGGTCGCCGACATCGAACGTGATCTGGCTGCGGCGAGGCTGCGCGTAGGTTTCGCGCACAGCGCCGAGTTCTTCGCTGATGACGGCACGCTTTTTGGCGTCATCGCCAAGGATGGCTTCGAGTCCTTCGATGGTCTCGCGCAACTTGGCCATTTCCTCTTCGAGTTGCGACCGGCCCAAACGAGTGAGGCGCGACAACTGCATGTCGAGGATGTGCTCGGCCTGTTCGGTGGAGAACTCGAACGGTGCGGCCATAAGCGCTTCGCGAGCGGCCTGTTTATCGGCCGATGCGCGGATCGCGGCGATGATTTCATCGATCAGGTCGAGCGCCTTCAGCAAACCTTCAACGATGTGCGCTCGGCGTTGTGCTTCGTCGAGGCGGTACTGCGAACGACGAGTAATGACTTCGATCTGATGATCGACATAGGCCACGAGTGCGTCGCGAAGATTGAGCGTGCGCGGAATGCCATCGACAAGCGCCACGGTGTTGACCGAGAAATTTGTCTGCAGCGGCGTGCGCTTGTAGAGGTTGTTGAGAATCACCAGAGCCGGCGCGTCGCGCTTGAGGCGCAGGACCAAACGCATCTTGCCCTTGGCGGATTCATCGTTGAGTTCCGCGATGCCCTCGAGTTCGCGGTTATCGACCAGTTCTTTGACCTTCACGATGAACTGGTTGGGGCTCACCTGATACGGAAGTTCCGTAATGATGATGTGATCGGCGCGTGCGCCTTCTTCGATTTCTGCTTTGCCACGAAGCTTGATTGACCCGCGACCAGTTCGGTACGCGTCGATGATTCCTTGACGACCCATGATGAGCGCGCCGGTCGGGAAATCAGGGCCTTTGACGAACTCCATGAGATCGTCGGGCGTTGCTTCCGGGTGTTGGAGGAGGTGATTCACCGCGTCGATCACTTCAGCGAGGTTGTGCGGCGGAATGTTGGTTGCCATACCAACCGCGATTCCCTGCGAACCATTTACCAACAGGTTGGGGAAACGGCTGGGGAGAACTACTGGTTCTTGAAACTCACCTGAATAGTTGTCAACGAAGTCGACAGTGTTTTCGTCGATGTCCGCGAGCATGTCGAGTGCCATCGCCGCGAGTCGACATTCGGTGTAACGCGCTGCTGCCGGTGGTTCGTCAAGTGAACCGAAGTTTCCCTTCGGATGCACAAGCGGATGGCGCAATGAAAACGATTGGCCCATTCGGACGAGAGCGTCGTAAATCGCGGAGTCACCGTGTGGGTGATATTTGCCCATGACTTCGCCAGTAACGCGGGCGCATTTCATGGTCGGACGATCGGGAAGGGCACGAAGGTCGTACATGCCCCACAGGATGCGGCGGTGAACGGGCTTCAGGCCGTCGCGCGCGTCGGGAAGAGCACGCGAAACGATGACCGACATGGCGTAATCAAGAAAGGAGCGTTCCATCTCCTCCTGGATCTCAATTGGCTCGATGGTCCCAAATGTCACCGGGGGCGCGTCACCTGTGCCGGTGTCGTCTCCGGAGTTTTCGCCATCGTCCGATGTCTTCTTCTTCGCCATCTGTTGCCTGTGGTTCCTGTCGTCGGGCGGCTTCCTCAGATATCGAGGAACCGCACATCCTTCGCGTTTGTCTGAATGAAGTGCTTACGGGATTCAACGTCGTCACCCATGAGCACCGAGAAGACCTCGTCGGCAATTGCCGCTTGTTCCACCGTGACGCGAAGCAATGTGCGCTTCGTAGCGTCCATCGTGGTGTCGCCAAGTTCGTCGAAGTCCATTTCGCCGAGACCCTTAAGGCGCTGGAACTCTTTCTTGTGTTCAGGCTTCTCGTTCAAGAACACGGTCTTTGCAGCATCGTCCTTGAGATAGATCTTTTCTTTGCCGACAACCGTTGAGTACAACGGTGGCTGCGCGATGTACACGTGCTGCTGTTCGACGAGCTCTTTCATGTGACGGAAGAAGAACGTGAGCAGAAGTGTGCGGATGTGAGAACCATCGACATCGGCGTCGCACATAAGGACGACTTTGTCGTAACGGATCTTTTCCACATCGAATTCCGCACTTACACCTGCACCAATAGCGGTGATAAGCGTTTGGACTTCGGTGTTCTTCAGCATCTTGTCGAGGCGAGCGCGCTCGACGTTGAGGATCTTGCCGCGAATTGGGAGGATCGCCTGGGTGCGCGGATCGCGTGCGGCGACAGCAGAACCGCCAGCGGAGTCGCCTTCGACGATGAACAGTTCGCATTCCTCTGGATTGCGACTGGCGCAATCTTTGAGTTTGTCGGGCATGCCCGCGCCTTCGAGTGCGGACTTGCGTCGAGTTGCGTCGCGAGCGTTGCGGGCGGCGAGGCGAGCCCGAGCAGCAAGGGTTGCTTTCCCAACAATCTTGCGGGCTTCGGTTGGGTTCTCTTCGAACCAGTCGGCGAGAAGTTCATTCGTGGCTTTTTCGACCAACGAACGCATGGAGACATTGCCCAACTTGCCCTTGGTCTGGCCCTCGAACTGTGGGTCGCGCAGTTTCACCGAGATGATTGCCGTGAGACCCTCGCGGATGTCGTCGCCGGTGAGGTTGTCTTCCTTCTCTTTCAGAAGCGTCTTTGCCCGGGCGTACTTGTTGACCACATTCGTGATGGACTTTTTGAACCCTTCTTCGTGCATGCCGCCTTCGATGGTGGCAATGCCGTTTGCGAAGGAGTGCATCCCATCGGCGTTGAAGCCGGTGTTCCACTGGAACGCGATTTCGACTTCTTGGTCTTCTTCTGCCTGTTCGTAGTAGCCGACCTTCTTGAAAAGCGCTTCTTTCGAAGAGTTCAGGTGGCGAACGAAATCGATGATGCCGCCGTCGTACTTAAAGACAACTGGCTCGGGGTGGGTGCTTTCCGGACGCTTGTCCTGGAATCGGATCTCGAGGCCCTTGTTAAGAAACGCCATCATCTGGAAGCGCTCGAGCAAGGTCTGCGCCCGGAACACGGTTTCGTCGAAAATGGTGGGATCGGGCCAGAAGCGAACCGTGGTGCCGGTGCGACCCTTCGGGGCCTTGCCGCGAACCTCGAGTTTGGTGGTGAGCTTCCCGCCGTTGGTGAAGTCCATGTAATGGCGGTTGTCCGAGTGATCGATCTCGACTTCGACTCGCTGCGACAGTGCATTCACGACGGAAATACCCACGCCATGGAGACCACCAGAAACCTTGTAGCCCGCTCCGCCGAATTTGCCACCGGCGTGGAGCACGGTGAGCACGACCTCGGCCGCGCTCATGCCCTTCATCTTGGGATCGGGGTGTTTGTCGACCGGAATGCCTCGGCCGTCGTCGACGACTTCGCATCCGCCGTCGGGCAGCAACGTGACTTCGATACGAGACGCGTGGCCCGCCATTGCTTCATCGACGGAGTTGTCGACAACCTCGTAGACCAAGTGGTGAAGACCCGCGGGACCGGTCGAACCGATATACATGCCGGGTCGTTTGCGCACCGCCTCGAGACCCTCGAGGATCGTGATGTCTTTTGCGCCGTACTCTTCGGTGGTTTTCGCCACGCTCTGGGCTTCCCCTTACCGGGACTTCGCCGGTGGATTGTTTGCGTTACCTACACGTGCAACTTTTGCTGTGGGTTTTGCTGGAAACGTTCACGGTGAACGACAGCGTCACACGGCACATGAAACAAGGTTTCGGTACTGCGTGAACTGCGAGCACTGTGTGTTTCACAGCCCTGCGATCCTACCAGTGCAACGCGTGTTTTCCGGGTATTACCGGTGGCAAATCATGGCGCGCGTAGAACGACAGAGAACAGGGTCAGCCGGCCTGTTCAGGTCGCACACGCACCTCGATCGCGTCGATCGCGTTTGGTCCGAGTTCGGTTCGCAGACGTTCAACAAGATCGTGTTCGAGAAAGCGCAATTGCGTTGCCCACGCCGGATCGGAAACAGCGACAACAAGTGTGGTTCCGCGCATCGAGACTGGCCGACTCTGTGCAGCAATGGCCTCGCCAACAAGATCTGACCAGCGCCCAAACACTCGTGTGGTGACATCGGCGGACGGTCCACCGAGGTGGCGAACGATGCGATCGAGGCTGGCGTTCATCGACACAGGATCGCTCGGCGCGGCGTCAGGCAGCGGTTCCCATGGCATAAGCGCAGTGTAGGGATCGCTTCCGACAACGGGGCGATCGTTCGTATTATTCGGGCCGAACCGCCGCACCCGAAACGCGTAACACCAGTTCGGGCGTCGCTCCTGGTGGCAATCCAGCTGCACTCGATAACACCGTTTGGCCCGGCGGCAGATGGGCCAGAAGCGCCGCGCTTCGGTCGGGATCGAGTTCAGAAAACACATCGTCGAGCAAAAGGATCGGGGACGACCCGGTTGCATCGGCAACAACGCGATGAGCCGCTAACCGCAACGCCAGAGCCAATGATCGTTGTTCGCCTTGCGAGGCGTGTGTTCGCGACGGCAACCCGTCGAGATGAAGGACGAGATCGTCGCGATGTGGCCCAACGAGCGAAACGCCCCGGCGTAACTCGTCGCGACGCGCCGCCTCGAGCGCTGCGGCAAGGCCCTGTTCTCGCCATGGCGCGTCGTAGGTTGTTGTTACGGGCACCGGACGACCAGCAACTTGTTCGTAGGCAAGGTTCAACGCAGGAGCGAGTTCTGTCACTAGTTCGTCTCGAGCATGCGCGAGAGCTTCTCCGGTTTCAATCAACTTTGTGTCCCAAACGCTGAGAGTCGACTCGATGTCGGGAGTAAGTCGGCCTCCTGCTTGTTTCAACAAGGCATTGCGCTGCTTCAAAATTTTTTCGAGGTCAGATCTCAACGAATCAAACGCTGGACGGCGAGCCACCAAAGCATCATCGAGATACTGGCGTCGTTGCGCTGGTCCTCCCTTTACCAATTCAAGGTCGTCGGGCGAAAACACCGAGACTCGCAAGGCGCCGAGTAGGTCCCGGGTCCGAGCAAGCTTTTGTTTGTTCACCTGCACTCGACCGCGGCCCGTTGACGCGAGCTCCGCCTCAATAAGGAGTTGTCGGCCTTCGCGTTCGCCTTCGGCGCGGATGACCGCCGAGGAAGCGCCGGCCCGAACCAACGCATCGTTTGGCGCACCGCGAAACGAAGAAAGCGTGGCGAGGTAGCCAATGGCTTCCATCACGTTGGTCTTGCCTTCGCCGTTGGCGCCAAGTAGCGCTGTAAGCCCTGGTGCAAACGAAATATCTGCGCTGGCGTAGGACCGGAAATCGGTGAGCCAGAGACGAGCGAGCCGCACGTCAGTTACGGATCGGCATCAACAAGTACAAGAAATCGTCGGTCTCGTTGCCTCGAATGAGAACCGGGCTTGTGGGCCGAGCAATTTCGATCGTGATTTCGTCGGAAGGTGCTGCTTCGATTCCCGCTCGTAAATATTCTGGGTTGAACGAAATCTCGAGTTCTTCGCCAACATGTCGCGCGTCGATAACTTCATCGGCCTTGCCAACATCAAAGGTTTCCGCAATCAATTCGACGGAATCGTTTTTGATGTCGAGACGGATTTTGGTTGTTTCTTTGGAAAGAAGACCAACGCGCTTCAGCGCGTCGAGGAAAATTTCGCGTTCGATCGTGAGGCGGTTTGGGTGTGAGTCCGCTGTCTTCGGGAGAAGGTTTTCGTAATCAGGGAAGCTTCCGTCGAGAAGTTGACTCACAAGACGAACGCCGTCGACCTCGAATGAGACATATCGCTCGGCAAGACGAATCGTGACCGTCTCTGCTGTCGAAAGTAGGCGGTTGAGTTCTTTGAGTGCCGAAGAAGGAACCAGAACCTTTTGGCCCTCGGTAAGGATCGATGTTCCGGGAAGATCGCGAATGGCAAGTCGGTACGTATCGGTGGCGACGAGCCGAATTCCGGTTCCGTGGGCGGCGATCGAAACACCGGTGAGTTCGAACTTCCGTGATTCGTCAGTGCTCGCCGCCGAAACAACCTGAGAAATCGCGTCGCGCAAAAGTGCTGCGTCGATCGTGACAGCAGAGTCAGTCGCTTCTGGCATCGGTGGGTAATCGATGGCGATGGTCTTGACGGCGAACTGCGAACGCCCGGACCCAATACGAACTTCATTGTCGTCCGCCTCGAAGGTGACCGCTCCTTCGGGAAGGTTGCGAACAATTTCAGTTAGAAGTTTGGCGGGAACCAGAACGGTCCCGTCGCGAGACCCGGACACCGATGCAGTCGCGATGATGGTGAGGTCGAGATCACTCCCGGTCACTTGAAGATCGTCGCCAACCAGCACGAGGTTGAGACCGGTTAACGCTTGGCGCCCGGAGCTCCGCGGAGTAACGCCGCGAGAGGCAACGGAGATGGCTTCGACGAGGGGATCTCGCTCACAACGGAACTTCACGTCGGCTCACTTTCCTGACAGACGGTCGTACTTGATGTTGTTTTAAAAAAGAAGGAGAAATAGGTAGTGGTAGTAATAAGGGCTGTGGATTGTGGACAAACCAGTGTTTTCCCAGCGTATGAGTGGTTTTGTTGTCCGGCGCTCATCCACAGCAGTCCACAGTCTGAACCGCGGGAGTGACAGCGCGGGGGATGACTGTCGGTTCGTCCCCTGTTCATGCAGTAGCGCGCGCGCCCTGGTCCACCGGGTTGTCCACCGCGCGAGTGTTCGGAATGACGCGCGGGTGTTCGGGAAAAGGTGGTTGTGGCGAACATGACGATCAGTTGTTCCTGATTCGTTGAGTGAGTTCGGTGACCTGGTCGTAGATCTGTCGGCGTTCTTTCATAAGGCCACTGATTTTCTCGACAGCATGAATAACGGTGGTGTGATCTCGTCCGCCGAAATCGCGAGCAATGGCCGGGTAACTGAGGTCGGTCATTTCTCGCATGACGTACATTCCGATTTGGCGAGCGGTCACCAGTGGACGACGACGGCTTTGTCCTCGGATCTCCTCGAGGGTGAAATCAAACATTTCCGAGGTCTTCTCGAGGATCAACGCAGGTGTGATGGGTCGCGGCTGAGTGTGGGTGAGGATGTCGCTGAGGACCCCTTCGGCCAATTCAACAGTGAGGGGGTTGCCGGTGAGGCTGGCGAATGCGCAGACCCGGATAAGCGCACCTTCAAGCTCACGAATGTTGTTGGTGATATTTGAGGCAATGAATTCAAGGACGTCGGGCGGTGGAGCGACGGGCTCTCGCTCGGCCTTTTTGCGGAGGATGGCGAGCCGGGTTTCCAGTTCAGGGGGATTGATCTCGGTGATGAGCCCCATCTTGAAACGGCTGCGGAGCCGATCCTCGAGGGTGGAAATGGAATCAGGCGGCCGATCTGAGGAAAGCACAATTTGGGCATTGGCTTGATAGAGCGACTCGAACGTATGGAAGAGCTCTTCTTGAAGGCCCTCCTTTCCTTCGATGATCTGAATGTCATCGAGAAGTAAGACGTCGATTTCGCGGTAGCGCTTCTTGAATTCCGGCATGGTGTTCTGACGAATGGCGTCGACGTACTGATTCAGGAATTGTTCGGTCGAGACATAACGAACCTGATGGCCGGGGTAGATCTCGCGGACATAGTTAGCAATGGCCTGGAGAAGATGGGTCTTGCCAAGGCCAGCGTCGCCATAGATGAAGAGCGGGTTGTACGACTTTGCTGGCGTCTCGGCGACGCTGAGGGCCGCGGCGTGGGCGAACCGGTTCGATGTACCGGTGACGAATGCGTCGAAGGTATAGCGAGGGTTCACGGGAAGCCCGAGCTCCGCCGACGGGGGCGGCGTTGTCCCCAGATTTGTAGGAGTTGTCAACAGATCTTGCCCAAGGTTGTGGGTATCTGTGGCTGCACCTGTGGGTGGAGCTGGGGAGAAGTTTGCTGCTGGCGGCGCGACGTCGGTTTGGACGTGAATGAAAAGCGAGATATCGCTTTGCCCAATGTCAGCGAGCGCACCGGAGACCAAGGTGAGATAGCGCGTCTCAAGCCGTTCCTTGACTACAGAACTGGGCACAGCGACCGAAAGTACGGTTCCCTCGAGATCGAGGGGCGTCACCATCGAGAACGTGGTCATCCACACGGCCTCGGA
Source organism: uncultured Candidatus Nemicrothrix sp. (assembly GCA_903867185.1). Lineage (GTDB taxonomy): Bacteria > Actinomycetota > Acidimicrobiia > Acidimicrobiales > Acidimicrobilacustridaceae > Acidimicrobilacustris. The sequence continues at coordinate 15,217 of CAIPQK010000130.1, forward strand.
GACCTGCTCGCGCAAAGCAACCGTGCACTTCGTCCACAACTGTTCGGCTTGGTCCACCTGCACGACGGCCCCTGACAATGGGTTTGGTTCCACAACAACGTGCACACTTGTGGAAAAAGTCGGCCGCTGTCCACACGGGGTGGTTTGCCGCCCTTCAGCACAGGTGTGCCCCATCCTGAAGCGCCGTTATCGAGGCCCTGTGGATGGGCGCGGGACCGTAGCACGACACCGGTGTTGCTGCATCTGGCCTCCACCCTCTAGCGTTGGCCTCCGAACAGGTGTCGGGCTCCTTGCGCACGCGTCAGGCCGGGCCCGTTTCCACACCACAACCCTTGTCTAAGAATCAACGATCTGTCGGATCCCTACTGGGTCTCCAGGTCGCGGAGGCCCCTCGTGAAGCGTACGTTCCAGCCCAATAACCGCCGCCGGGCGAAGAAGCATGGCTTCCGTTCCCGCATGGCCACCCGTGCAGGTCGCAACGTTCTGCGATCTCGCCGCCTTAAGGGCCGCAAACGGCTGTCGGCCTGATCTGGCGAATTCGTGATCGCCGCACGTTCGAAGAACTGCGACGGCGCGGTCGTCGGGTTCGTCGTGGCACGGTGGCGGTAACCATGTTGGCGTCGTCGGTGTCAGTTGACGAGCCGCCGAGAGTCGCGTTCGCCGTGTCCCGCAAGGTCGGAACCGCCGTTGTGCGGAATCGTCTGCGCCGGCAGGTACGAGCCCACCTCGGCGAGCTGCGAGCGGCAGAAAGCCCCCTTTTCCCTTCAGGTTCTTGGCTTTTTGCCATTCAGCCTGGAGCGGCAGAAGCCGACCGGTCGGTCCTTCTGGCCGACGTTGAGAGTTGCCTCGGCCGTCTTGTTGGGAGTTCCCAATGAGCGCGGTCTGTGGGCACAACCACGATTTGTCGCGCGCGACTGACCCCGAGCATCGCCCGTCGTTTCCTGCGCGTCTGACGGCATGGGGTGTGCGCGGCTATCAATGGTTGTTTGCCGGCCGGGTTTCGCCCTGCCGTTACGTCCCGACCTGTTCGTCCTACGCCCTCGAAGCACTCGAGGTGCATGGGTTCGTGCGGGGTTCTTGGTTGTCGATTCGACGACTGGGCCGGTGCCATCCTTGGGGTGGTTCAGGATGGGATCCCGTTCCCGATAGGAAGGCCGCCTAGTCAATGGAAGCGTTTTTTAAAGCCTTCGCGTCAGTGTTGGCGTTCTTCTACGACATCACCGGGAACTATGCCGTTGCCATCATCCTCCTGACATTGGTGGTGATGATCATCGTCACGCCGCTGACCCTCAAGGGCACGCGGTCGATGATGGTGATGCAGCAGCTCCAGCCGGAAATGAAGAAGATTCAGGCCCGGTACAAAGACGACCGACAGAAGCTCAATGAAGAACTTCTGAAGTTCTATAAGGAAAACAGCATTAATCCGCTGGGCGGCTGCTTGCCCCTCTTGGTGCAGATGCCCGTGTTCCTTGTGCTCTACCAGGTGCTGCGGGGCCTCACTCGTCGAGTGAGCGATCTCGGCGCCGACGTCGGTTGGGTGGCGAACCAGTTCAGCCACGGCGTCACACCAACCAAGGCACCAGCATTCGAACGCGTGTTCGATCCAGCGTGGATCAATCCCTCCACGAAGATGTACCAAAATCTCTCGACCTCCTATCAGATGGAGGCATTTGGCCTCGATCTTTCAGAGAGCGCGAGTCAAGCAATGAAGCAAGGCATTGGACATGCCCTGCCGTTCTTCGTGCTGATTGTGATTGTTGCCATTAGTGGCTTCATTCAGCAGCGACAGATTCAAGGCCGAAACCCAGGAGCTCAAACCAATAACCAGCAGCAAATGATCATGAAGATCATGCCGTTCTTCCTGCCGGTGATTTCGTTCGGTCTTCCTGCCGGTTTGGTTCTGTACTTTGCCGTATCGAACCTCTACCGAATCGGTCAGCAGGCATTCATTTCGAAGAGCATCTATGGCATTAGTGCCCCTGACGGCACCAAGTCCTGGAAGCACCTCTTCGGCTTTGGTGTACAGCCCAAGGCTGCCCCGAAGTCGAAAAAGTCCACGTCGAAGTCCATCAGCGCAACCTCTCGCCCCGCCAAGAACGCAGGGGCCAAGGGTGGCGCAGGCAAGGGTTCGACGAAGGCACCAGCCAAAGCTGGGGCCTCCAAGGGCGGTCGGACAACCGGCCGCACCACCACCAGTTCCCGAGACACCAAGGGCAGCGATTCACCAAAGGATCAGAATCGCGAAGCGTCGACACCGTCGACCCCCTCGTCCGACGCCAGCGATACGTCATCGCCGCCGTTGCAGCCTCGGGCGCGCAAGAAGAAGAGGTAGTACCACATGGAGTGGGTGGAAATCACCGGCCGCACCGTCGAAGAGGCGAAAGACGCGGCACTTGATCAATTAGGCGTCGACACTGTTGATGCAGAGTTTGAAATTCTCGAAGAACCCTCACGGGGACTGTTCGGCAAGACGAAGGGCCAGGCACGAGTCCGGGCTCGTATTGCGCCGACCCGGCCCCGACCGAAGGTCGAGCGACGTGATCGTCGCAAGAAAAGCAGTGGAACTGGTGGGGGCCGCAACAAAGCCCAACGACCAACTGAACCTGCGACCGACGCGGCCCCGGCCGCACCAGCATCCAACGGCAAGCGCCCCAATCGCCGCAGCAGCGGCCCGAAGGCCGAGCCCACCGAGAAGGAAAACACCACCGTGACTGAAACCGTTGATGTCGATCTGGCGGAACACTCCCGCATCGTCACCGAGTTCCTCGATGGATTGGTCGATTCATTCGACCTCGAGGGTCGTGTCGAAGCCGTGTCCATTGATGAGGAAACCACCGAGGTTCGAGTCGAAGGACGCGACCTTGGGATCCTCGTGGGCCCGAAGGGCAACACCCTCGCCGCCATCCAGGAACTCTCCCGGACGGTTATTCATCGCAAGGTGTCGGGCACGGCCGCAGGCCGCGTCCGCCTCGACGTTGCTGGGTATCGCCAGCGCCGCCGTGAAGCCCTTGAGCAGTTCACCCGGGGAGTGGCCGAAGAGGTTCGTACCTCCGGTGTCCAAAAAGCCCTCGAGCCGATGGGATCAGCTGACCGCAAGGTTGTGCACGATGCGGTGAACGAGATCGAAGGCGTTTCCACCATTTCTGAGGGCGACGAACCTCGTCGCCGCGTGGTGCTCATTCCGTCCTGACCGACAGAGTGAGTAGTACCTGAGTCTGAGTCGATGGCCCCGCCTGGTGCGGGGCCATCGTCGTTTTCCGAGGCCCCCAGGATTCTGTGTGGGGCCTGGAGTGTCGCCGGAGCGGGTCTGCGGGTGCGACAATGAGCAGGTGCAACCCTCTCCCCCATTGCTGGCGGTCCTTGAGCGAGCTCGGCGCCTTGGCGTTCTGGGTCCCGGGCCGGTCCTCGACCACGTCGTTCACGCTCAAGGTTTCATCGATGTCCTCGCTGAACTTCCGGAAGGGTCGTTGGTGGTGGATCTCGGATCCGGTGGTGGAATCCCTGGATTGGTGATTGCCGAGGCCCGACCCGACCTCCGGGTTCTCCTTCTGGATTCGCTTGAGCGGCGGGTCGCGCTCTTGGCCGAGGCCGTCGTTGCGATGAACTGGGAGGGTCGGGTCATTGCCGAGCTAGCTCGAGCAGAAGACACCGGCCGATCCCCGCAGTGGCGGGGCCAGGCCGATGCGGTGACTGCCCGCTCCTTCGGTCCCCCAGCGACGGTGGCGGAATGTGCGGCCCCTTTGCTTCGAGTCAACGGGATCCTCGTGGTCAGCGAACCGCCGGAAGCCAGTGACCGGTGGCCAGCAGAAGGGCTGGCGATCGTGGGCATGACCGACGAAGGCTCTCCCGTGGCGGGCATGCGCCGATTGCGCCAGACGTCGACCTGTCCCGAGACCTATCCACGCAGGGTGGGTATGCCGGCAAAGCGACCGTTGTTCTAGCTACTCGTTCCCGAGGGAATGTTTCACGTGAAACAGGTTGAGGGAGACGCGGCGAACGTCGCGGACGTGTTTCACGTGAAACATGAAGGCCCGCAAGAGCCAGGATGCGCTCTAGGTGGGGTCGTGCCGGGATGCCGAGTTGAATCCTTGACCCGGGGGCCCGGGACGGGCAGGATGGCCACCGCTGATCGCTTCCTGCGATTTTGCCCCTCCGACTGCGGTGTGTGCCGCCGAATCCGAGTTGAGATCCATGGAATCTGATGAATCTGGTAACGGAGCGGATGGGGGAGACCATGGCGTGAAGATGCCAACCAACCTTTCTGCCGCCGAGGCTGTGGTTGAGGGGGCCCGTCCCATCTCCGCCGAACGACCACTCCCTCGAGTCATTGCGGTGGCGAATCAGAAGGGTGGCGTGGGAAAGACCACCACCTCGATCAACCTCAGTGCCTGTCTGGCAGAGCTGGGGTATCGCACCCTGGTCATCGATCTCGATCCGCAGGGCAACGCCTCCACGGGCCTGGGCGTCGACATTCGCTCGCTCGAGTCCTCAATGTATGACGTCATCCTCCACGACGTTCCCCTCGAGGACTGCATCGAAGGCACCGTGGTCCGCAACCTCTTTGTGGCCCCAGCCAGCCTCGATCTGGCAGGTGCAGAGATCGAACTCGTGCCGGCCTTCAGCCGCGAGATGCGCCTGAAGATGGCGATCGATTCAGTAAAGGACGATTACGACTTTGTTCTGATCGACTGTCCCCCATCGCTTGGCCTGCTGACGGTGAATGCCATGGCGGCGGCGACCGAAGTTCTGGTGCCCATTCAGTGTGAGTACTTCGCACTCGAGGGCCTCACCCAACTCACGAAGAACGTGGCGCTTATTCAGAAGAGCCTGAACCCGGCCCTGGAGATCAGCGCCATCGTTCTGGTTATGTATGCCCGCACCAACCTGTCTGACGGGGTCGTTGCTGACGTACGGGAACACTTTGGCGACAAGGTCTGCCAGGAAGTGGTTCCTCGCTCGGTGCGGCTTTCAGAGGCTCCAGGGTTCGGACAACCAATCATCACATTCGATCCAAGTAGCCGGGGGGCAACTGCCTACCGGAAGTTGGCCAAGGAGGTCAGTGGTGGCACGCCGCAGCGGACTCGGTAAAGGTCTCGGATCTCTGATCCCGACCACGGAACGACTGCAGGACAGCGATGCAATCCTGCGGGAACTCCCCATTTCAGAAATCGTGGCCAATACCTACCAGCCACGCAGTCATTTCGATGAAGAGGCACTGGTCAGCCTTTCTGCGTCAATCCGAGCGGTGGGCGTTCTTCAGCCCATTTTGGTTCGCGAGTTAGGCGAAGACTCCTACGAACTGATCGCCGGCGAACGACGCTGGCGGGCAGCGAAGCGGGCTGGGCTTCAGACCATTCCGGCCATCGTGCGCACGGCCGAAGACGAAGGTTCGCTCGAACAGGCCCTGGTCGAGAACCTTCACCGAGAAGACCTCGGTGCTCTCGAGGAAGCTGCCGCCTATCAGCAGCTCGTTGAAGAGTTCAAGCTCACGCAGGATCAGGTTGCGACCCGGGTCGGCAAGAGCCGTTCCTCGATCGCCAACACCATGCGGCTTCTCCAGCTTCCAACCAGCATTCAGCGTCTGTTGGGCGAGGGTCAGTTATCGGCCGGCCATGCCCGGGCCCTTCTCGGAACCCCCGACCGGGCCTTCCAGGAGAAGTTGGCCAAGGCCATCGTCTCGGAGAAACTCACTGTGCGCGAGGTCGAGGACCGAGTTCGCGAACACGGCGGAACTCCTGAACCTGAAGAGGCCACGGGTACCACCGGCGGGACCAAACCACTGCCCGTGGTGCGGGCCGCGCCGCTTCTTGAACTCGAGGAGATGCTGTCCGAGCATCTCGATACGCGGGTTGCGGTCTCGATGGGTCAACGCAAGGGACGCATCGTGATCGACTTCTCCACCCTCGAAGACCTCGAGCGCGTGTACCGAGTAATTGTGGATGGCAAAGAGCCGACGGACTGACAAACCTCCACCCAAACCTTTGGTGAAGGGTTCTGCACAGCCTGTGGATGAGGCTGTGGTCAACCGAAAACATGGTATTTGGGATCGGTGCTGAACAGGTGACAACAAAAAGCGAAAGGCCCCGGTTTGAACCGGGGCCTTCGTTGTTCTTCGACCAGCGTCGAGGAGCGTTCTGAGTTACAAGAAGGGCTTGAAGTCCTCGAGGAGTTGCGACTTGCCCTTGGCGCCCACGATGCGGGCGGCTTCTTGGCCATCTTTGAACACGATCATGGTAGGGATGCTCATGACACCAAAGCGACGAGCAACATCGGGGTTGTCATCCACATTGAGCTTGGCGATTGCGAGGCTGCCGGCTTGCTCGTCGGCGATCTCTTCAAGGATGGGGGCAATCATCTTGCACGGACCGCACCATTCGGCCCAGAAGTCGACGACGACAGGAACCGATGACGAGCCAATCTGCTCATCGAAGGTGGCGTCGGTGTAGGTGGAGATGTTCTCGGACATGGTTCCTCGTTCACGTGATGGCTGGTGGGTGCCAGCCCGGGTTAGATGAGATCTCTTCGTTTCGAACAAATGTTCGACTCACGTCAAACGCTTCGTCGTTACGAGGACGGCAGATCCTGAGGTTCAACTCGACGAGCTGAACCTTGATGATGACAACGCTACCGCGAGTCGGTTTCATTCCCGCTCAACACACATCGATGCACTACTGGATCAATGGTGGGTGGCTTCGAGCCATCGCTCACAATCGATTGCCGCCATGCACCCTGAGCCAGCAGCGGTAATGGCCTGGCGATAGACGTGATCTTGGACATCGCCGCAGGCAAACACGCCTTCGATGTTGGTGAGCGACCCGTTATGGGTCACGAGGTAACCGTTCTCGTCGGTGGTGAGCTGACCGGCGAACAGATCGGTGTTGGGACGGTGGCCAATGGCGACGAATACTCCCGTGACGGCAAGAGGTCGCTCTTCGCCGGTCACAGTGTCGGTGAGGGTGACTCCTTCAACAGTTTGATCACCCTGAATGGCGGTCACTGTTGAGTTCCACGCGAAACGTATTTTCTCGTTGGCGAACAATCGGTCTTGCATGATCTTTGATGCGCGAAGTTCTTCACGACGGTGAACAAGTGTGACGGTCTTGGCAAATTTCGTAAGAAAAAGCGCTTCTTCTATGGCGGAATCGCCACCACCAACGACAGCGATGTCGTGATCGCGGAAGAAGAAACCGTCGCAGGTCGCACAGGTTGAAAGACCGTGACCAAGCAAACGCGTTTCTTCTTCGAGTCCGAGCATGAGAGAACGCGCACCGGTGGAAACGATGATGGAGTTGGCAATATGCGTGGGTTCGGGAGCGTCAACATCGCCGATCCACACTTTGAACGGGCGAACGGACAGATCAACTTTGGTGACCTTGCGAGTGATGATCTCGGTGCCGAAACGTGTTGCCTGTTCGCGGAATTTCATCATGAGTTCGGGCCCCATGATTCCGTCGGGCCAACCAGGAAAGTTTTCAACCTCGGTGGTGAGCATGAGTTGTCCACCGGGCTGGTCGCTCGTTGAGGAAGGCTCACCCTCGATGAGCAGCGGCTCAAGGTTTGCTCGAGCGGTGTAGATCGCGCTCGTGAGTCCCGCGGGACCGGAACCGATGATGATGACATTGCGAACTTCAGGCACAGGGACTCCAGATGTCGATGACCGTGTCGGTCAAGTCAGTTGGTGGGGGAGCGTGTTGGTGGAGAAACCACTTAACGCTTGGAGGATGCCCCCGCTGAAGGGGCAGGTGCATTGCGACGGAGGAACAACAGCGCCCCGACCGAAGTGAACAGCACGCCGAGGATGAGATACGGCAGCCATACTCCCGAGGGAAGGGCTTCATCGAGGAGGCGAACCACCCCGATAACCATCAAGACCGCGATGACGACGATGATCGTGCCGGCAAAAACGCCGAAGACCAGCCCGCGGGCGATCTTCATGATGGGCGTGGTGGTGCGATCTCGAACGGTCTCGACGGCGTTCACGATGGCGTCGGCGGCCTGCGCTGGCCAGTCGCCGCCAGCGAGTGATCCGACTGATGGAATCGATGGGATGGGGCGCGGCGGGGTCGACGATGATTCCTGTTTCGAACCGGAGGAAGTCGAAGCGTTCGGGCCCGTATCCATAATGGCGATCCTAACCGTGGGAACTCGTGGTTAGGAGGTGACGATGATGTCGGTGATTGTCACCTGAAAGGGCGGTGTCTCTTTGAGTTGCGTAATCCAGAGCAAGACAGCGTTGCCACTGGCACCGTGGAGGTCGAGAGTGAGCGGACCCCGGATGTTCGTCGCGCTGGCACGCACCGTCCCCCAGCCAATGATGGTCGTCGGTGAACCGGTAGCGACATACGCCTCGAGTGACCATCCCGACGAAGGCGAATCAATCGTGATGCTCCCCACGGGTCCTTCGGTCGCAAGATCGATGACGAGGCCGACACCTGATTTGAGATTGCCGAACTGGCGCGTCGAGTACACCTCGGTCGACCAGGAGGTCAGCGAATCGGCATCGACAGCGTTCATAGCGGACGGTTCGTTTTCGAAACCAGTTCGATCGACGGGATCGAAGGAGTGCGCAGTGGAAATGGCGAGTTGCCTCGGTGCCGTGGTGGTCGTTGCTGGTTGACTCGAAAAGAGAGTCTTTCCGGCATCGGTGTTGGCAATAAGAACCGCAATCAGAAGAAGCACCGCCACGACAACGAGTGTCACAACGATTCCTGATCGTCCGCGCCTTACGCGGATGGGAGCGGGGGTTGGTGTGGTCGGTTTTGTCTCACTGGCGGGATCAGCAAGGACGTCGAGACGAGTCGAAAGCAACGCGGCACGCATGTCGTTGGCTGAAGCAAAGCGATCACTTGGCGCGCGAGACATTGCCCGCATGATCGTGGTTTCGAGATCTTGTGGAATTTCATTCAGAACCACCGACGGACGTGATGGATCTCGATGCATGCGCGCAAGCGCGAGGGCCGCTGGCGTATCGGCGCGGAACGGCGCTTCGCCACAGACGGCTTCGTAGAGGACGGCGCCTAACGCGTAGAGGTCGGTGCGCCCATCGACGGGACCGCCCTCAACTTGTTCTGGAGCGAGGTATTTCACCGTTCCCAGCACCTGTGCGGTGCGCGTGAGGTCGGGTTCATCGAGCACTTTGGCGATTCCAAAGTCCGTTACGAGCACTCGACCATCGTCAGAAAGAAGAATGTTTGCCGGTTTGATGTCGCGATGTATCACGCCAGCGCGGTGAGCAACCGCAAGGGCACCGACTACCTGAGCACCGATATGCACGACCTCGATCGGATCGAGAGCGCCGCGTTCGTCGAGAAAGTCTCGAAGCGTGCGACCACGTACAAGTTCCATAACAATTGCATCGCAACCGTCGAGGTCGACAGTGTCATAAATAGCAACAATCGACGGATCAACGAGTCGTGCCGCGGCGATTGCTTCGATGTGGAATCGCTGGCGAACAACCGGGTCGTTGGCAAACTGAGGATGAAGAATTTTGATTGCGACAGCGCGACCAAGAATCAGATCGTCCGCTTCCCAGACTTCGGCCATGCCACCGACAGCAATTGGTTGACGAAGTTCGTAGCGTTGCGCGAGGACACGACCGACGAGTTCGCGGCTAGGAACTGAAGGGGGCACTGACCCCGGATCGTCCGCGTTCACGCGGTAGAGGAATGACGGATGATCACGGCCGCAGGTAGCACATGCCGATGACGCCAGGCCCACCGTGTGTGCCAATGACCGCGCCGATTTTTCCAAGACGCACCTGATCACGCGGGTAGCGCTCAGCGATCATGTCAAGGAAGAGGTCGATATCTGGAGCTTCGCCATGAAGGATCGAGAGTTTTTCGACGGTTCCTTCGGCAAAGAGTTGGTCTCGCGCCCATTCCAGCGCGCGTTTGCGGGTTCGTTGTTTGCCAGCTTCTTCAACGGCACCGTCAACAATTCGAATAATTGGTTTCACCGACAACATGGAACCTAAGAGTGCTTTGGCGCTCCCGATTCGGCCACCCTTTTTAAGATTCTCGAGCGTGTCGAGCACCCCATAAATTTCGGTACGCGCAATCATCGATTCAACGAGGGCGACAATCGCGTCAGCGTCAGCGCCATTTCGCGCGGCGAGTGCAGCCTCGAGCACCATCGTGCCCAGACCACCTGTAAGCGATCGACTGTCGATGACACGCACATCGATATCGCCATCGACTGCGGTCGCAGCATTGCGTGCAGATTGCACCGTTGCAGAAAGTTCACCGGAAAGATTGATGCACACCACTGCGCTTGCACCAACTGCTGCTGCACCTCGAAAGGCCTGTTCAAACCGGCCAGGTGAAGGAGCCGAGGTTTCGGGCAGCAGTCCGGTGCTGGCCATCTTTGCGTAGAAGTCTTCGACGCTGAGTTCCTCGCGGTCGATGTATTCATCGTTGCCAAAACGGATGTTTAACGGCACAACGCCGATGCTGTTGGTGGTGGTTTCCGCTTCGCTCAAGTCGCAGGAACTATCGGTGACGATGTGGACGCCGGTCATGGTGCTCCCGTTCGATTGGTGACGGGAAGACGCTACTCATCCACCTGGCGTTTGTGATGGTTCGTTCGCGGCGACCAAGGAGCGAGCCCGACGACGATGGCGGATGTGTCGGCCCCACCACACCAGTAAGAACAAGCCGGCTCCGAGGGAAAGGAAGAGTCCAACCCCCGAAATCGCTGTGGATCGAACGTCGATCCGGCTCGATGCGACGAGTACTCCTCCACCCGATGAGGTGATGGCGACATCGAGGGGGAACGCGCCGGAAGCCCTCGTCGTGACCTCGATATCGGTGCGAGTGGTACTCGAGGGGGCGAGAACGATTTCATAGGTGGTCCCGCTCGGAAATTCGAGTTTTGGGCTACTCACGTTGATCCGAACCAACGCTTCAACCGGAAGATCGTTAGTAATCACCAGCGGGATTTTTCCGCTTCTGGAAGTCAGGGTGACTTTTTGTGATTTCGGAAGGCTGATCGCCGAGGTAATCGCGAGAAGTTGATTGTTGGCGGCATCGAGCACCGAGGTTCGATCGTTTGTCGTCAGAGTTGCTTCAGCGGAGGCCAGAACCGTTGCTTCAACGGGGTCCACGATTTCGCCGCCCTTGGGGAGCATGGCGCGCAGTCCAAGCAGGTTCCACCGTGCCTGTTCGAGCCGTGCTCCGTAGGTACCAAGATCGGTTGGATCGTTACTTGTCCAGGAGCGCACGAGAGGTTTTTGGGTAGTTCCGGCAACACCAGTGCGAGTGAAGAGGTCATCAAGGGTGAGCGGCTGGAGAACCATGTTCCCCGCGGAGCCACTTTGGTTGCCCGTAGTTGCTGTCAACCCCGCGAGGAATTCTTTCAGCGCGGCGGTGTCGGTTGCGGCGGGAATTGTCAGAGCAATACCTCGGTCAGCACCGAGCTGTTCTTGGTGGAGCATCATCAACTCAGCCAGCGCTTGATGCGCACCGAGAATGGGATCGGTCGTCAGAAGGAAACGTGAAGAAGCGGCGTCATCATTGGCCATGGCCGAGAACGATGTTCCATTTTCACTCTCGACGAGGAAACGCTTGGTCAGCACCGAACTTTCATCCGACACCAATGAGGATCGAATTTGGGATGACTGGAGCACAACGGACCGCGTCCCTGATTGCGCGAGCAGATTGAGCGCGCTTGGAGTCACCGACGGATCAAGGACCAACGTTCGGCGGTCGGGGGCAGCTTCGAAGACGTTGGCGAGGATGCTGTCGCCGGTGGCGTATTCAGCGTTGAGGACCGAACTTTGGCCGGCAGAGATGAGTGAACCCGCATCGATCGTGACATAGGGACGACTCAGGGTTTGGCGGGCCTGCCTGTCGGGACGGGGTGAAGTGTCACCGGCTTCTGTTAACGCTTGAACAAGGAAGGGCGTTGCCGCGAGTGTCAGCGGCGTGCTTGCAGCTGCAGCAATGATGCGAAATTGCTCGCCGGCTCGACTGAGTTGTGCGTCGGAAAGTTGCGGAGCACCCTCGCGGCTCACGCCGAGTGGTGCATCGATCACAACCGTTGTCGCCACCGCCAGCGGCGTTGTGGGGGTTGTTGGTGTTGGAAGACGCAAGAGATGTGTGACGATGCTGTCGAGGCGTGTTCCATTCGCCGCGGTGGCTTCGATGAGAACCGGGTACACGCCCGACTCGCTCAGAACGGTTCCGCCCTCGGGAGCGGGCCACTTTTCGTTCAGTGGAAGTGAGAGAGTTTTTGTTGAACGGGAGGCATCAAGAATGGTGGCGGGTGTGGAAAAAAGTGCACTTCCGAGTTGTTCGCCCGCAATGGTGCGATCAAGACGGCTTCGACTTGTGACTGCGCTGTAGAGAACAAGTTCAATTTTTGTGTTTGCGGGAAGGTCTCCGGTCGAAACCTCGGCGGTGAAGACGCCATTGGGTCCAACAAACGCTGTTTGGTGTGCGAGTTTCAGTTGGTGTGTGGCGGTCTGGGTGGTTTGTGCGTTTGCAAGGATCGGACACAGAACAAAGAGGAAAGCAGCGACGACGCCGACGCGCAGGATGCGACTCATTTGTCGAGACTTTCCGAAATGTTCAACGTAAGCACGGCCAGACCGGTTGGTTCATCGGAAAAGCCGAGATGGCGGTACAACGCGAGCGCGCGTTGGTTGATCTCTTGCGTGTTCACCAACACCGATGCACAGCCGCGCCGACGACACCACTGAAGTGCATCGCCGATCAATGCAGTCCCGATTCCGTTGCCGTGGAACTCCGGGTGCACGGCAAGTCGCTGCAGGTAGCCAAAACGGCGGGCGACGCCGGCGATGTGGTAGCCGACAACACGGTCCCCGATGCAGGCGACGCGAAATCGTGATTTTGGTGTGGCGTGGCGGGCATCGAGGAGGCCGTTGAGGTCGAACCGCCAGAAACTGTCGAATGCCAGGCCGTCGAGGTCAAGGACAGCTCTGACATCGCGAGCCCGTCCGCGGCGCAACTGTGTCGAAGGAGCGCTCGTACCGGGAAGAGCGAACAGGTCGTGGCGCAGGAGGTGAAGCCGCTCATGCACAGAAAAGCCGTGATCAAGAAAGACGGGTTGCTCGGTGAAGGTCAGGGCCGGAGTGAGGACCGCCCGATAACCAGCATCGGTGACCGAAGAGAGCGCTCGGTTGAGTGCGTCAGGCGAAGGGGGAGAACCCGGGGTCGGACTGAGCAGGGCTAGCGCAGGGTCGCCCCGCCAAGGGCCGATCCGCATGCGGTCGGCATGCCCGGTGATGGTGTCAGTGCGTCGCATGGTTCCGGCGCGAGCCTAGGACCGATAGGCCTCTCACTCCTCTGCACGGGAACTCCGTCGGGTCGGTGGGGCTTGTCCCGGTAGCCTCCGCCCGGTGATTCCCGATCGCCTTCGCCCGGTGCTTGAACGAACGGCCCCACTGGCTGAGCGGTTCGCCGCGTCGGGATACAAGCTCTATTTGGTCGGTGGTGTTGTCCGCGACCTCCTTCTCGGCCGCGACATGTCTGATGGTCGAGATATTGATCTGACCACCGATGCTCTGCCGGCGGAAACCAAACGGCTTGTCAAGGGCTGGGCCGATTCGGTGTGGACCCAGGGTGAGCGGTTCGGCACCATCGGTTGCCAGACCGATGGCTGGACCTACGAGATCACCACCCATCGAGCCGAGGCCTACGACCCTGAATCTCGCAAACCCGAGGTCGTGTTCTCCGATGTGATCGAAGCCGATTTGTCCCGACGAGATTTCACGGTGAATGCAATGGCGTTGTCGTTGCCCGATCCCGTGCTGATCGATCCGTTCGGGGGGGCTGAAGACTTGGCGGCTGGCCGCTTGCGCACACCACTCTCGCCCGAAGAATCATTCTCTGACGATCCGTTGCGCATGTTGCGCGCTGCTCGGTTCCTCGCTGGTTACGGCCTGACGCCTGACGATGAGTTGGTCGCGGCGGCAACGTCAATGTGCGAACGACTGTCGATTGTTTCTGCCGAACGTATCCGCGACGAATTCGACAAGTTGATGGTTGTCGATGACCCGACACCCGGTTTGTGGTTCCTTGCCGACACCGGGTTGATGGATCAGTTCCTTCCCGAGTTTTCGCGTATGCGTTTGGAGCAGGATCCAATTCATCGCCATAAAGACGTACTGACGCACACCATTGCGGTTATTGGAAAGACAAGTACGAACCGTCTCGTGCGTTTGTCAGCGCTGTATCACGACGTTGGTAAGCCACGAACCCGCGCGATCGGCGATGCGGGTGTGTCGTTTCATCATCACGAAGTTGTGGGCGCCCGCATGACACGAGAGCGCATGAAGGCGCTGAAGTACTCGACTGAAGATGTAGAAGCAGTGACTCGTTTGGTCTTCCTTCATTTGCGCTTTCACACCTACAAAATGGGTTGGACCGATTCGGCGGTCCGTCGCTTCGTGCGCGATGCGGGTGATCTTCTTCCTGAACTGATCGAACTCACACGTTGCGACTGCACGACGCGCAACGAACGTAAAGCTCAGGAATTATCGCGGCGCATGGATGAACTCGAAGTGCGTATCGATGAATTGCTGGCACGGGAAGAACTCGCGTCACTACGACCGGACCTCGATGGCAACACCGTTATGGCGCACCTTGGTCTCACCCCGGGTCGCGATGTTGGCGACGCGCTTGATTTCCTCATGGAACTTCGTTTGGAAGAAGGCCCGTTAGGCGAAGACGAAGCGAAGAAACGCCTTGATGCCTGGTGGGCGGCACGCATGACCGGCGTCTAGAACGAAGCGCTACACGCCGTCTTTTCGACCGCGCATGATGACGGTCGACGGCACCGTTCCGCGACCGGAGCGAGCCTCGGGCTCGAGGAGAGCGTCGACGCGGAAGTTGGCGCGTGAGAACGATCCGAAGAGTTCGGCGATTGACCGAGCATGGATTTCGATTCCGTCAACATCTCGCGGGGTGTCATCGCCGTAGCGACGCGCCAAACGGGACGAGGACGACGGGTCATGGTCGAGCATGAGCCACGCAGGAAGAGGAAGCGTCACACTGAAGGTTCCGCCGGTTCGGAGCACGCGATTGACCTGACGCAACACCCGATCAAAGTCATCGACGCGAGCAAGCGCGTAGACCGAAAGGGCCAAATCAATTTGATCAGCGCGCACAAACGCAAGATCGGCAAGGTCGCCGTGGTGAAGTTCCACCTTGACCTCGTTGACCTCGGCGAGTTGGCGGGCGGCATCGAGTCGTGTGAGGTCGTGATCGACGGCAATGACGTGGGCACCGGCGAGCGCCAAGCCCACCGCGTTGTGCCCTAGTCCAACACCCAGTTGGAGAATCTTCTTGCCCTTCGGGGCGGTAACGAGACGTAACGCGTCGTCTCCGGGCAGGTCGGGGCCCCAGGTGACGGTGTCGAGTGGAAGTTCGGCTCGGCCGGGAAAAGAACTCGAGGGACTTGGGGACGGGCGAGGGGATCCGTAGTCGTTCACTTGGGCAGTCTCCCGCGGGCGACCGCACCGACGGTGGACCGACAACTGACGATGGACAGCGATGGGTGCAACCCGTCGCTAGCCTCGGCCTGTATGGGTACCGCGTCACGACCCTTCCGCGGTGCCCCGGGTGGCAAAGGCGGCGAGATCGATTATCGACTCGCGCGTCAGCACCTCATTTCTGAATACAAGAAAGGTCGACTGGCGCAGCACGAAGTTTGTGATGCCCATCCCGAACTCGTGAGAGCGGCGCGTGAAGTTGGCCAGCCCACTAGCGAGGATTGTCCGATCTGCCAGGACCACAAACTGGTGCTGGTTTCCTATGTTTTTGGTCCACGGCTTCCGGCCTTTGGGCGGTGCATCACGACGGCCAAGGAGCTCAAAGCCTTTACCAAGCGCTCAAAAGAGGGCGAATTCGCTTGTTATGTCGTCGAAGTTTGCCCCGCGTGCCATTGGAATCATTTGGCCCGTACCTTCTTGTTGAACCCAGCCCGCTCGGCCTGAGTTCCTTTTCCCATGCCCCCCTCCACCCGCGGCTCCGCCGCTTCCGGACGTCGTTCGTCGCGCGCACCCCGCAAAGCGGAGTCTTCTAGCGGTCGTCGCACCATTTTCTGGCGCTGGCGCCGCGCCTTCTTTGCGATTGGTTTGGTTGCATTGCTGCTCATGGCCGGTGCTGGTTATCTCTTTACTCAGGTTCCGCTTCCCGATAAAGACCCACCGCAATTGCAAACGACGTTCATGTGTTCGTCTGATGTTTCGACAGGTTGCACAGCGGATAACTCCATTGCCCAACTTTCTGGCGGAGTGAACCGTATTTCTGTGGACTGGAATGAGATTCCGGCGGTCGTGGTCGATGCGGTGTTGTCGGCGGAGGATCGAACCTTCTTCCAACACGGCGGAGTAGATCCGACAGGAATCGTGCGCGCGCTGTGGACCAACCTTCGTAATGGCGGTGTTTCTCAGGGCGGTTCGACGATTACTCAGCAGTATGTGAAGAACGTGTACCTCACACAAGAGCGAACCTTTACGCGGAAGATCAAAGAAGCGGCACTCGCCGTCAAGGTTGAGCGTGAGTTATCGAAACAGGAAATTCTGACCCGCTACCTCAACACGATTTATCTCGGACGCGGTGCCTATGGCATCGAAGCGGCATCTCGTGTGTACTTCGGAAAAAACCTTGATCAAATGACGTTGCCTGAGGCGGCGTATCTCGCAGGCCTTATTCGTTCACCAGAAACCGCAGATGCGAAGTTGCCCGAGAACGATCCGAAAGCAGTGCGTAGTCATCAGACCGCGATTGATCGCAGGGCCTCGGTGCTTGACGCGATGGTGGTGACGGGCGACATCACTGAAGAGGAAGCGACCGCAGCAAAAGCAAACAACTGGAGCGATGTTCTGGTGCGCAGCACACAGAACAACTACGGCACCGTGACCCACCCTGAATGGGGAACGGAACATTTCGTCGATTATGTGAGGCATTGGCTGACCACAGACGGCGGATTTACCGATGCACAGGTCTATGGCGGAGGGCTCCGCGTCTACACGACGCTTGACATGACTGATCAGGGCGCGGCGGCCGATGCAATTACGTCAACGTTGAATCAACCGAATGATCCGTCGGCAGCCTTGGTGTCAATCGATGACGCGGGTGCGGTGCGCGCGATGGTGGGCGGTCTTGATTACAACGGAACGGGCAAGTACTCAAAGGTGAATCTGGCCGTTGGCACCGATGGCGGTGGCGCTGGTCGCCAGGCGGGTTCTTCCTTTAAAGCGTTCACGCTGTCTGAAGCGATGAATCAGAAAATGCCAATGTCGAAAACCTATGACGCTCCGTCGCGAATCGTGATTCCGAAAGCAGATGGCGGTCGTGATTGGAGCGTTGGGAATTACGCTGACGCTGGTTTAGGCCAACTCGATCTCATCTCCGCAACAATGCGTTCATCGAATACGGCGTACGCGCAACTCATGATGGACGTCGGACCTCAGAACGTTGCTGATCTCGCGAAGCAGATGGGAATTACGAGCCCGTTGAAAGCGGTACCGGCATTGACGCTGGGTACGAGTGAGGTTTCTGTGCTCGATATGGCGTCGGGGTATTCGACGCTGGCGGACAACGGCGAACACATCAAGCCGACGGTTGTTACCAAGGTGACTGACGCCAAGGGCAATGTTCTCTACGAGAACAAGTCGGTGCGCAAGCGAGTGCTCGATACGAAAGCGGTCGCGAAGGTGAACTACATCCTCAACCAGGTGGTCGAGGGTGGCACGGCAACGGGAGCTCGTATTGGCCAGCCGGCAGCGGGCAAGACCGGCACGACGGAGAACTATCGCGATGCTTGGTTTGTGGGGTTCACCTGCAAGCTGACCACCGCGGTTTGGGTGGGCTATCCCGACGGCACCTTTATGAAATCGGTGCACGGAATGTCTGTGACCGGTGGCTCATTCCCGGCCACGATCTGGCGCAAGTACATGACGGTGGCCACGAAGGGGAAGTCCTCGTGTCCGTTCCCGTACCCCAGTGATGACGGTGCGAATCTGGGCTCAACCTCTTCCTCAACCAGCAGCAGCTCGACCAGTTCAAGCTCCTCGAGCTCGTCAACGATCAAACCCTCGACGACGACTTCTTCGAGTACCTCGTCGACCAGTTCAACGACCTCAACCTCCTCAACGACAACGACGTTGGCGGGGTCTCCGATCAACTAGGTCGACCATCTTTGTGGTGGGGGTCGGGGACAGATAGCGTCGTATGTATCCGCCGGTAGCCGAGGGGCACTGGACGGCAGGAGGCTCCAAATGAGCACGCGAATCACTGTTCCATCGGTTCAGGGCCGCAAGGTCCGACGCGGCGATGTCCCACTGGTGATGGTCACGGCCTACGACGCGCCCGGAGCACGAATGGCCGATGCTGCTGGCATCGACATGATTCTCGTTGGCGATTCTGTCGCAATGGTTGTTCTTGGTTATGAGGACACCCTGCAGGTGACGATTCCCGACATGGCTCATCACACCGCAGCAGTTGCGCGCGCAACCCCGGCGTCGCTCATCGTCGCCGATATGCCGTGGATGAGTTACCACGTGTCGGTTGCCGACACGGTTGTGAATGCTGCAGCACTTATTCGTGCAGGTGCGCAAGCCGTCAAACTCGAGGGTGGTCGTAAGCGACTCCCGATGATTGAGGCGCTCATCGATGCAGAGATTCCCGTCATGGGCCACATCGGACTTACCCCTCAATCGGTAAATGCCATGGGCGGGTTCAAGGTGCAAGGACGTAAGCACGAGGCAGCTCTCGCACTCGTCGACGACGCAAAGGCCCTTGCTCATGCAGGGTGTTTTTCCATTGTTATTGAAGGTGTCCCTGACGAAGTCGGCCGCATGATTACCGAGTCCATCGATATCCCCACGGTCGGCATCGGCGCTGGCTCTGGCTGTGACGGCCAAGTCCTCGTCTTCCACGACGTCCTCGGCATTGAAGATCGCGTGCTTCCCAAGTTTGTTCGTCGTTACGCCGATCTTGGCGCAGAGGGCGTTCGTGCACTCGGCGCATATGCCGACGACGTGCGCACTGGTCGTTTCCCTTCGGCTGCCGAGAGTTATTCGCTTGAAGCTCGTACCGCTGAAACGCTTGGGTTGTACGGCACGCCAATTTCTCCGGTCTGAGTTCATGACGCGCGGCGCGATCGGTGTTGTTGGACTCGTCGCGCTGTTGTTCATTGCTGTCGGTTGCGGTTCGAGTGGTTCGAGTGGTCGGTCGAACGAACCGACAATTGCGCAGTCACCCTCTGCAGCGGAACGTTCATTGCGCAGCGATGGCTTTACGAAAGTGACGCTGCGTATTCGTCACGCCGATGGTTCGATCGAGGTGCACTGCGTGTGGCTGGCCGACACCGAGGTTGAACGCGGTCGGGGTTTGAAGGAAATCACCGATTCGTCGATCGGTGGCGGCGAGGCAATGGCGTTCCTGTGGGTACTCGACACCACGGCGGCGTTCTGGATGAAGGACACGTTGCTGCCGCTTTCCATCGCCTGGATCGATTCAGCCGGGGCCTTTGTGGGTTCCGCCGATATGGATCCGTGCCCGGCTACTAGTTCGAGGTGCCCCGTGTTTCCAGCGTTTCGGCCCTATCGATTGGCCATCGAAATGGCCCAAGGTCGGCTCCAGGACTGGGGAATTGGGCCTGATGCCACGATCACGCTGGCCGAGGCCTGCTGAACAGGCCGAACCGCTCTTGGGGGTTTGGGACACCCTCCGGTAGGGTTCCATCTCCAATTGAAGCCCTGCCCTGAGCTTTCGGGGCTCCGGTTCCCGCCTTGCGGTCCGGATCCAGAGGGAGGTGATGCGCTCATGCGAGCGTATGAACTCATGATCATTTTCGACGGTGACGTCGAAGACACCGCAGTGAACGCAATGCTTGCCACGGTCAACACACTCGTTGAGGCCGGCGGCGGCACCGTTGCCAAGACCGATCGTTGGGGTCGTCGGCGTTTCGCTTACGAGATCAACCACAAGTGGGAAGGCATCTACGTCGTGCTTGAGATTTCGACCGAAGGTCGCGATCTGCACGAGGTCGAGCGTGTTCTCCACATCGCGGACGAAGTTGTTCGCCACAAGGTCATGCGTCTGCCCGAAAAAGAAGCCGCTCGACGCGGTCTGATGGGCGACGCCACCCCGGCCATTGCCGGTTGAGTGGGAGGACACATCTAATGGCAGATAACACCGTGGTACTCGTCGGAAACTGCACACGCGATCCCGAACTTCGTTTCACTGCTAGCGGTCAAGCAGTTGCGGCCTTTGGGCTCGCTGTGAACCGTCGCTGGCAAAACCGTCAGACGAATGAGTGGGAAGAACAGGTTTCTTTCTTTGACGTCACCTGCTGGCAGCAGTTGGCCGAGAACGTTGCCGAGACAATCACGAAGGGCACTCGTGTCCTGGTGAATGGTCGCTTGCAGCAGAGTTCGTGGCAGACCCAAGACGGCGACAAACGATCCAAGGTCGAAGTTGTTGCCGACGAGGTCGCTCCGAGCCTCCGCTACGCCACCGCACAAATCGTGCGCAACGAACGCCGTGAAGGCTTCGATGGTGGCGGCAACTCCGGCGGCGCCAATTCTGGTAGCGGTGGCACAACTCGCCCCGCTCCCAATGATCCCCCAGCTGGTTATGACAATGATGAGGAACCGTTCTAATGGCGAAGACAGCAGCACCCAAGCGCGGCAAGAACAAAGACAACGCTCGCCGCAGCAAGAAGAAGATCAGCCTGCTTACGCAGGAAAAGGTCGAGTTCGTTGATTACAAGGACATCAACATGCTTCGTCGGTTTATGTCCGACCGAGCAAAGATTCGTGCCCGTCGTGTCAGCGGAAATGACTCACAGCAGCAGAAGGAAATCGCACGAGCAATCAAAAACGCTCGTGAAATGGCACTCCTGCCCTACACCAACCGTGTCACCACTCAGCGTGGCGGCGGTCGTGACCGTGGAGATCGCGGCGACCGTGGAGATCGTGGCGATCGCGGGCTGAAGCTCGAGAACGCAGAAATCCGCGAACCCGTTACTGCCGATGTCGTGATCGAGGAACTCGAAACAACGCTTATCGAGGCCGAAGTCACTGAGGTCGAGGTTGTTGCTGAAACCGTGGAGGTCACCGAATGAAGCTCCTGCTCCGTTCCGACGTCAATGGTGTTGGCAAGAAGGGTGATGTGGTTGAGGTGGCCGATGGTTTCGGTCGCAACTACCTCCTTCCCAAGGGATTCGCCGTTCTCGCCACTGGCGGGGTCGAGGCCCAGGCCGCATCGATGCGCCGTTCACGTGATCAGCGTGACGCCGCCGATCGTTCCGCAGCTTCAGATATCGCTGCCAAGCTCGTGCCCGCGGTGATTGCCGTGTCGGCTCGTGCCAAGGCCGAAGGCGATCTCTTCGGCTCGGTCAGCGTCAATGAAGTAGTTGCCGCGGTTGCAGCGCAAACCGGCATCGAACTCGATCGTCACTCGATTCACATCGACGAAGCGATCAAGACGGTTGGCACGCACTCCGTGTCCGCCCGTCTGCACCCCGAGGTGCAGTTCCAGATCACTGTTGAGGTTTCGCCGGCCTGAGCCAGCGAGGTCAACGAGTACGAGACCGAAGGGCCGGTTCGCCGGCCCTTCGGTGCGTTTTCCCAGCGTGTGACGTTGGGCGTAATGACTCAGTCAAGGATTCGTTGTCCACACTGTGGGACCTCTAGTGCTGTCACAGGTCATTCCTAGAGTGATCCCATGGTACGTAAGGGTTTCGACAGGTTCAGTACTCCACAGGATGCAAAGGTTGTCCACACTCCGTCCACAGGGTCGTCCCCCGAAAAAACCGGGGTTGTCCCTCTACCGATCCCCAGCCAATCCGGGAGAGGCTTAGGGCCTCATGAGTGAGTACGACGAACCTCGATCCGCCAACCGCCCTGCTGGGTCCGGTCGGGTCCCACCCCACAATCTCCAAGCCGAGGAGTCACTTCTTGGCGCCATGCTTCTTTCCAAAGAAGCGGTCTCTATCGCGTCCGAGGTGCTGACGGCGGACAACTTCTATAAGCCAGCGCACGCGCACATCTTCGATGCCATCACCTCTTTGTCGGCCAGCGGTGAACCAGCCGACCCCGTCACCGTTGCCGAAGAACTCAGTCGTGCCGGTTTGCTCGAGGCCATCGGTGGTCCTGCCACGCTCGTCAACCTTCAAGCGGCAACGCCGGCGGTATCGAGTGCGTCGCGCTATGCCCGCATCATTGAAGAGCATGCACTGTTGCGTCGTCTTATTGGTGTCGCCAGTGAAATTGCCGAGATGTCCTATGGCCTGCCCGAAGACGTCACGAAGACTGTCGACCAGGCCGAAACCATGGTGTTCGAAGTTGCGCAACGTCGCGCCACCGACACGCTGGCGTCATTGTCCGATCTGCTGGGCACCAACCTCGATCATCTCGAAGATGTCGTAAGCCGAGGCGAGACCATCACTGGTATGCCTACTGGTTTCCTCGATCTCGACGACCTGCTTTCTGGCCTGCAACCAAACGCGCTCTATGTCGTGGGTGCGCGCCCATCAATGGGAAAGACCGCGCTCGCGCTTGGCATGGCGTGCAACGCCGCAATCGAGTCGCATCGTCCGGTGTTGTTGTTCTCGCTCGAAATGGGCCAGCTCGAACTCACACAACGTTTGTTATGTGCCGAAGCCCGCGTCGATTCGCGCAAAGTGCGCACCGGCCAACTCACTGAATCCGATTGGGGCAAAATCGCGCACGCCACAGGGCGCCTTGCCGATGCACCGATCTGGATCGACGACAACCCCAACGTCACCATCATGGAAATCCGCGCCAAGGCGCGGCGTTTGCGCAGTCGTCTCGGCGATCTTGGCCTGATCGTGGTCGACTATTTGCAGCTCATGAGTGGTCGCTCGAATGCGGAAAACCGGCAGGTCGAAATTTCCGAAATTTCCCGAGGTCTCAAAATTCTTGCTCGTGAACTCGAATGCCCGGTGGTGGCGCTTTCGCAGCTTTCACGACAACTCGAAATGCGTGCCGACAAGCGACCAATGCTCGCCGATCTTCGTGAATCGGGCGCAATCGAACAGGACGCCGACGTCGTCATGTTCATTTACCGAGACGACGTCTACAACCTCGACTCACCCGATCGCGGCACCGCCGAGATTCTCATCAGCAAGCACCGAAACGGGCCCACCGGCATGGTGCGCCTTGCGTTCCTCGATCACTACACAAAGTTTGCCAACATGGCGCGAGGAACCTGAGTCATCCACGGCACGGTCGTCACTTTGACTGCGTGATCAAGC
>CAIPQK010000131.1 GCA_903867185.1 uncultured Candidatus Nemicrothrix sp.
GAATTTCGAGGTGTTGTAGAACGGGAAGCCGGACGACTGACGGAGTGCCGATTCCTGATTCGCAATTCCCTGAGCGTTGAGGTTCTCGTGCATCTTGAGAACGTTCGCCTTCGATGGTTCGAGAACGGCGTCGAGTCGCTGCAGTACGACCATCGGAAGGATGACATCGCGGTACTTGCCTCTGACGTAGAGGTCTCGGAGGATGTCATCGGCAATGCCCCAGAGAAAATTCGTGATCCAACTGATGTTCTGGTCGCTGCTCACTGCTTCCGCCTTCGCGTGACTCTTGTCCTCGCCGCACCGAATCAGCCCGGCAAAGAGCGATGGTACTTCTGACCTAGGTCAGCCAGCCTTGAGATGGGCTGAATCAGCCCGAATTCAGAGTCGACCCGTCGCTTTCAGCCACATCTCGATATCCGGCCAGTACCAGAGGGTTGATTTCCCAAACTCTGCGATCGGTTTCGGGAATTCCGGGTATCGCGCTCGCCAGTTGTGGACCGCCTGGGGTCGCGCAAAGCCCATGCGTTCGGCGATCGCCGTGGCATCCACCAGTAGGTCGACGTCGACCTTTCTCCCCATGAGGAGAGATTAGTTGGCCCGGGGGTTGTGTTCGTTCATACTCGGCGCTATCTTCGTCTGAGTACATACACACACAAACTCCTGAAAGGGGATTCCTATGCACCACGAAGTAACGCTTTCCTTCCCATCCAACCCGCCTGCGTCAAAAGTGGCGGTTCCGGCTGCGGTGGAGTCGATTCCGCCGAAGATTGGCCGTTCTGGTTGTTCCCGTCGGGGGACTTGGCCTGAGCGGTTGTCGATGGCTCGGGTGAAGCCGGGTGTTTGGTTTCGAATGACTGAGCCGTTGACGAAGGCTTCGGCTTCGCAGATGGCTTCTGATCTGCGCAACTCCTATCGCCGGCGTCTTGAGTCCTTGCGGATGTCAGGTGTTGTTGTGGGTGAGCGGTGGGAGGCCGAGTACGGCAGCACACCCGACGGTTGTGTTGATTCATTACTCTCCGACACCGCTCGAAACCTTGGTTTGTTTACGCCGAACTTTCGACCGCCCGATAGACCCCGAACTACCCTTCCCCCATGGCTTCCGGGCCGTTGCGCCGAGTTTCGCGCCACGTTCCGCGCCATCCCCGCCCTCGTAGCTCAGGGGATAGAGCATTGGTTTCCTAAACCATGTGCGGTGGTTCGAGTCCACTCGGGGGCACTTCTACGAACGCGATAACTGTGTTTCAGCGCGTTGTTTCAGCACACGCAGTTGTCGCTGCACCATGAACCCATCGCCAGGACCGAAAAGCAGGCGCTCCGCGAGCAATCCACCTGGAAAGCGGATGCGCATGCGCATCCTCGTGACCAATCGAGTACCTGATCCCTGTTTACGCAGGTCATAGGCAAGGGCGAAGCACACCCGGCCACCCGATCGACCGAGTTGAAGAACGAAGGCGTTCGGCTCGTCGACGACCGCCGCAGTGAACGACACCGGTCCTCCGGGGATCTTCGCTCCGGCTTGCACGTGCTGCCATTCGGGGTGGATCTCCGTGGCGCTACGCCGACAGAGGTTGTCCATCCAGTCGTAGCTGTACCAACCGGCGCGACCGAAGCCCATCTGGCGGATCCAGGGGAAAACCGCTTCGGGGGGCGAATCGATCGAGATCGAGCGCGTTCCGATGGTGCGGGCATCGGCGCAAATGTCATCGCCGAAAACGGAGCCATCGATCTCATCGGTTTTCGCACCCCAATTTTCGAACAACATTGGGCACTCGCCTTCCTAGAACGGATTGCCCCACGGCGTGTGCTTGCCAAGATTTCCATTGCGAACATACGGGGTGTTGAGCAGGTCCATCGCCGCGACGAACGCAAGGAACTGCTCCTTCGCTAGGGCTGACACTCCTCGAAGTGCCCCCGGCAGCGGAGCTTCCATCGCATTCGGCAAATACTTGGTCATCAATTGCTGAGCGAGAACCTTTGCCATTGGATCATCGGGGGTGTTGTCGAGTTCAAGTCGGCCTCGCTCTGTGGAGTAGTCGTAATACTCGAGTTCGATCGAATTCGGATCGATTGTGGACGTTCCCCGATGCCAATTCGAATAGAGCCCCAGTTTGGCAGTAGCGGTACGTAGACCCAGGATGTATCGGGGCGAGTGATTGAAGTTGAACTCAATCGGCACTACTTCGTCCGTCGCCATCACAAGTGCGTGGCGTCCCCTCTGACGACTCGATCGCAGCACCTTGGTCAGATCAAGACGCTCCGAATAAATGTCAGCGAGATCACCGGTCTTCCACCGGTCACCACCAGTAGCCAGGGAGGCAAACATCGGAAGCAAATCAACACTTGAGGTGAGTTGGCGACGCTCGACATCGATATCGCCCGTGTAACGACCTGAAAGATCGGCAACGATCAGTGGGACATTAAATGCTTCTTCGTAGACCGTGCCGGCTTTGTTCGCCGGGAAACCGTGGGCTCCAGAAAAGTCACCATGATCAGAGGTGAACACCACGACCGTGTTCGCAGCGACATCGGGCGGAAGCGCTCCAACCACGGTGCCGATGTGCTCGTCGACCATGTTCATCACTTGGGTGTAGCTGTCCATGCCGCGCTCCCAATAGGAATAGGGAGCGGTGCCGATCATCAAGCCCGAATTGTCGATTGGATACGGCTGCAACGAGTAGTCGGTCGAGTTTGGATTCTCATCGATCCCACCCCACACGAGGTCCGTGAATCGACGAGCGAATACCTGTGAGGACGGCTTATTCGCGGTGAGCGTTTCGAGCGACTCCCAGTTGGGCGGCAGCGTCGGGAAGCCAAGGCGAGGCGGGTTCGCTTCTTCGGGAACTGCCGGACTGAAATCAGCAACGGGCTTGAGCCCCTTTGCTGCATAAAGGCTATTGAATCGATCCCATTCGATTCCACCCCAGAAGTACTCGCGGTCATGCGCGTTGACAAGTCCGACAGTGAGACAGAACGGCCCTTGATCGGCACGACGTTTTGACAACCAATCAGCTGCGACTTCAGCGATCTGTCCGTCGTAGCGATACCCGTCGCCATTCACGCCGACGACGTCGGGCTGCGTGAGCCCTTCAAACCCATACTCCTGCAGATAGTTGGGAATCGGAT
Source organism: uncultured Candidatus Nemicrothrix sp. (assembly GCA_903867185.1). Taxonomy (GTDB): domain Bacteria; phylum Actinomycetota; class Acidimicrobiia; order Acidimicrobiales; family Acidimicrobilacustridaceae; genus Acidimicrobilacustris. The sequence continues at coordinate 3,124 of CAIPQK010000131.1, forward strand.
C
>CAIPQK010000132.1 GCA_903867185.1 uncultured Candidatus Nemicrothrix sp.
CGCTCACGCTGACGCTCGGCGATGAGTGGTCCGCACATGTTTTCGGGATTGGCGGGGTCACCGGCAACCTGTGCGCTCACTGCAGCAGCAAGCGCATCGCGGATCTCGTCGTACTTGCTGGCTGGAGCAAGAACGCGAGTGAGCGCCACGCAGGCCTGGCCGTTATTCATGAGGCCACCCTGAATGATGTGACCAACTGCTTCTTCGATGTTGGCATCGTCGCAAATGATTGCAGCGGACTTGCCACCAAGTTCAAGTGTGCAGCGCTTGAGTTGCTCGCCACAGATTGCGCCGATCTTGCGACCGGCTGCGGTTGAACCAGTGAAGCTGACCTTGTCGACATCAGGATGACGAACGAGGTATTCGCCGACCTCGCGGTCAGCCGGAACGATGTTGATTACGCCAGCAGGAACGCCAGCTTCGATGAGGACCTCGGCGAAGAGGTTGGCATCGAGAGGAGTTTCCGGAGCGGGCTTCAACACGATGGTCGAACCCGAAGCAAGCGTCGGGCCAACCTTGAGGGTGGTGATGAACAGGGGCACGTTCCACGGGATGATGCCGGCGCAAACGCCAACTGGTTCGCGGCGAACAATGATCTGTCCACCGAGAGCGCCGTCACGACGTTCTTCGAATGGGAAGTTCAGCGTGTGCTGTGCAAAGGAGTTGAGCACCATCGTTGCGGACAGAACCTGGCCGAACATGGAGAAGTAGTACGGAGCACCAACTTCGCTCACGATGAGGTTGGTGAACTCTTCCTGACGAGCGGTGAGCAGCTCGGCAACCTTCGAGAGAAGAGCGGAACGCTCTTGCGGCGTGTAGTCGGCCCAAGGGCCGGTGAGTGCAGCCTTGGCTGCGGCAACGGCGCGATCCATGTCGGCATTGGTCGCAACAGGAACGGAACCAATGACCTCTTCGGTCGTTGGTGAGAGCACCTTGAGCGTTTCGTTCCCGGCTGGCTCAACCCACTCGCCACCGATGAAGAACTTGTCGTACGTCAGCATGACTTCCCCTTCTCATGACCCGGATCGGCCGGGCGTTCAGGGGATTGAATCTATCGGCCCACCGCCCGCTGAGCCCATCTGGCGGGGTCTTTGACTCAGTCGGGTGCATTCAGTTCGTTAACAACCCTCAGTGCATCGCCGGTCTCGGCGAAATTGACCGCGACGATGCTCGGGAAGAGGCCCCGTTGCTTCATGCAGTCTTTGACTCGAGGCATGAGGACGTCATAGGCGTTCACGGTCTTTGCCTGGCGCACCGTAGGAGCTGCTCCCGCGGGTGTAACCCAATGATTGATTTGGAAAAGCGGTGAACTCGGGGACCCCCGGTTGGGTGCGCAGCTCGGGAGACCAGCCCAGTCTTTCGTCCAGGTTTGGGTTCCGTCGAGAGCAGGGACAGTGGCTTCGACAGGCCCAGTCACGGTGTCGGTACCGGTGTACTTCGGTGAACCAGGGGAGTAGAGCGCCGAATCCTTGCGGAACGTGTACGGGGTGTCCTGGAAGACTCCATAACCGCGGGTGTTCCAAGAGGGAGGAGCTCCGCTGAACTCCGAAAGTAAAACGATGTTTCGTTTGGAATTGATGAGCTGGCCGAGTGTGGGCATGCGAGCACTGGGGTCGAAGTCCATGACCCTGTCGAAGACCTTCGCCTCGCGCAGCGCCTTCTCTGTATCGGCCTTAGAGACGTAATCGCCGACGAACAGCATGATGACATTGTCAGGGTTAGTGATGAGGAACTGATTAATGTAAGAAAGCGCTGTTGTGAACTTTGTTGCGCCGTATTCGCAATAGACGTGGCACAGGTACACGTCTCGAAGTTTCGGGTCGACTTTGATATCCGCCTGCAGCTGTTTGGCTTTCGCTTGTTGTGCCTCGGAGTACTGATCATCGCGATCGATGGGATTGACGGTCAGTTCAGCGAGGCTGTCGGTAATTACTAAATTGGCGCCGGTCACGTTGACTGTCGTGGGTATGCCGTAATGGGTCTTGACGAGCAAAGCACGAACGCCGTAATTCAATTGTGCAGGAATGCTCCGGGACTGTTCGTAAAACAACCAACCTGGATCAGCGGCAGTTGACATCGCATTATGTGCTCCTAGGAATGCGACTTCGTTGAGCGGCTTGTTACATAACGACGCCGAACCGTTGCACTTCTGCTGGTCGTTCTGCGCGGTTTTGCTCCGGGCTCCCGAAGTGGAAAGCCATGCACCTGCGCCGATCACCACAAGGAGCGCGAGTGAGACAAATGCAATTCTTGTAACCGCGCTAGTGAATCGAAATTTCTTGATGTCAGACGCGATGAGGCTGCGAGTCGTGGTCTCCGAATGTCGTCCGACAATCGCTAGTAATTGGACCGAACCTACGTACGCGAGCACTGCACCAGCGAGAATGACAACTAGGGGGATGACTGTTTCTCGCTGAATGATCACGAGAAGGCCGCCCAACATAAGTAGGAGAGCGTGTGCGATTCGGCCTCGTTGTGTTTTGGGTTTGAATCGTTCAACGGAGTTGCGCAAACGAGTGATTGTCGATCCAACGGTGACAACGCTGCCGTGCGGAGTCGTGGCAGTGGAAAATGCGCAAAGTACGACTCCAGCGCCAATGATCCAGATGGAAAGCAGTCGAAAATCGCTGATAAATAGTTGTGTTGCCGCGACGTAAGCACGCTGGGTGTCAGGGTCGTTTGCGTAAGAGCCGGCGATAATCGGAACGACTGTTGCAATCGCAAACATGACGATTCCACCAAACGCCCCTGAGATCCCGAGCGCAAAGACGGAACGACGCCTGTCGGAGTCAAGGAAGATCGTTGCTAGCGCAAAGAATGCAGCGGCGATTGAGAGTCCAATCCCCGCGTAGGTCAGTTTTTCGGCGATGCGCCAGAGCCCAAGTCCGCGCGTGTTGTCGCCGATCTTGACGAGAAGTTGCGATGAACCTGCAGGAATTGAATTTGCGAGATCTGGGTTTGTGGCTTGGAGACTTCCCGAAAGGACGCCGAGTCCTTCGCTGAGGTTGATGACTGCGGTATTGCCGCTTTTTGTGAAGATGTAGCCGTGGCCGGTGGCGAGCGCTCTTCGAAAGATCGAGCGAAATGCAGGTGTCTGCATAATCGGATCAAGTGAGGTCCTGATGACAGTTCGGAACGACGCGAGATTCGATGGGCCTGAGTTGACGATTGCGTCGGTGAGTTCGTCGGCAAGTTTCGTTCGGACTGCATCAGAATCCAGAATTTTCTCGGCTCGTTGCGCGAATCGCGCAGAGTCGAAGACCGTCACGCGGGCCCAAATCGACGTGACGCCAAGTGTGAACGTCAAGAAGAAGAGGAACGCGCAGAAGAGCGAACCGACATGGCGGGCGGTGCGTTTGCGCTTTGGCGCCGCGGCCTGATGATTGGATGCAGCGGTCATTGACGTATCCCTCGCCCTCGGACCGCCAAACCATGCCACAGATCAGGGGCTAATCCCGCAGGGCGGCTCGGGGCTGCAGCAGGGCGATCCGGGGTTTGGCAGGATGGGGGCCTCGCTGAATGGCGGGATCGAAAGGAATCTGATGCAGCTCGGCATGGTGGGTCTCGGACGTATGGGTGCAAATCTCGTTCGTCGTCTTGTTCGCGATGGTCATACCTGCGTGGTGTTTGATGTCGACGCCAAGGCGGTCGCAACCCTCGCGGCCGAGAGCGATTCCATCACCGGAGCCAACGATCTCGCTGATTTCGTCGCGAAGCTTGATGTGCCCCGCGCTGCGTGGGTGATGGTCCCGGCGGCATATGCCGGCGGCACCGTGGATGACCTTGCCGCGCTTATGGAGTCGGGCGACATTGTGATCGACGGAGGAAACACCTACTACCGCGACGATGTCGACCGCGCCGAGGCGCTCGCGCCGAAAGGCGTTCACTATGTCGACGTTGGTACCAGCGGTGGTGTCTTCGGCCTTGATCGAGGTTTCTGTCTCATGATCGGGGGCGAGGATGAAATCGTCACGCATCTCGAGCC
>CAIPQK010000133.1 GCA_903867185.1 uncultured Candidatus Nemicrothrix sp.
AGCAGCGATGGCCCCAACCGTTGTTACACCGTCGACATACTTCTGTTCACTCGTGATCGTGATGCCATTTGCCTTCGCTGCCGATCGGAACGACTCAGCGGAACCAGTTGAATAGCCATCGGATGGTTCCCAAATCAGGACCGCGTTCTTCACAGACTTTTCCGATGCTGCGTAATTCACCGAAGCCGACACCATTGCATCTTCCGAAAGTGAAACTCGCCAAATCAGATTGCCGATCGCAGCCATATCGAGCGTGGCGTTGGTAACACCCAAGACTGGGACACCAGCTACTTGAGCAAATGGACCGGCAACTGCAGCAGCGGATGAAAGCGTCGGACCAAGCACAACCTGAGCGCCATCGGAAATGGCCTTCTTCATTGCCGTTGCCCCGGCCTGCACATCCGACATTTCGTCATAGGTGCGCAGATCAATTGATCCGTTCGCTAATTCGCTCACAGCAAGAGCTGTTCCACTTTGCTGACTACTGCCCAACGGAGCTGCACTACCACTGGTGGCTGCAATTGATGCAACAAGTAACGGAGTCTTCGGACTCGTTGAAGAAGAGGAACCGCAGGCGACACCAAGAACAGAAACGGCGAGCGTGAGAGCAAGCGCGGGAACAACACGAAAGTGACGCATAAGGGGTTCAGGAAACCTTTGACTCGATGGCCGCCACGATTTCGTCGGCTTCTGGATCGACGGTGGGACGGAAACGAGTGACGGAACCATCGGCGCCTACGAGGAACTTTTCGAAGTTCCACTGCACGTCGCCTGATTCGCCCGCTGCGTCGTCAACAGCAGTGAGTTCGTTGTAGAGACGATGGCGCGCTTCGCCATTCACCTCGATCTTTTCCGTAAGCGGGAATGACACGCCGTAGTTCGTTGAACAGAAGGTTTGAATCTCTTCAGCAGTTCCGGGTTCTTGTCCCATGAACTGGTTGCACGGAACACCAAGCACGGTGAATGAGTCGCCGCCGAATCGCTGCTGCAAACGCTCAAGACCTTCGTACTGAGGAGTGAGTCCGCACTTCGAGGCCACGTTCACAACCAGAACGGTCTTGCCGTCGGTATCGGGAAGCGTTGTGCCATCAAGAGCGGTGAGATCAGACAGATTCATTCGGTTTCTTCTTTCTCGGAAGGATTTGTGGTTGCGGCAATAGCCGGAGTCCAGATGTGGCCATCACGATAGGGCTCATCGACATCGGAGGTACGCCGACGCACGCCTCGGGTGATGAACACGAGAATTGCCCCGCCAATGCCGATGATCGACATCCAGATATTGATGCGGAACGGGCCAATCGTGCTGGCGGTATCGATTCGCAATGCTTCGATCCACAAGCGGCCGGCAAAGTACAACCCGACATAGAGCGGCAAGATGTTGCCCGGTCGCATCACGCGCTTTTTATCTACGAAGATGAGCACCCCACACAGCGCCAGATTCCACAACATCTCGTAGAGGAATGTGGGCTGGAAGACCGAGTAGGCGATGTAGTCGAGCGGTCGATGATTGATGTCGATCTGCACACCCCACGGAAGACTTGTGGGCTTGCCGAACAGTTCCTGATTCCACCAGTTACCGAGACGACCAATCGCCTGGGCCAACGGGATAGCCGGGATGACCGCATCGAGGCCCGCCGATAACCGCCAACCGCGGCGGTAGGCAATAACGAGGCCGACGATCACACCAAGCGCAACGCCACCAGGAATACCAAGACCGCCCTGCCAAATTTTGAACGCGTCGATCCAACGCCCCTGATACGAACGCCAATCGGTGGCAACGTGATAGAGCCGTGCGCCAATAAGTCCTGCTGGCACTGCCCAAAACGCAATGACATAGAGATCGTCAGGATCACCGCCACGCGCCCGCCAGCGCTTTCGACCGAGTTCGACAGCAGCGAGAACGCCAAGAGCGATCATCAGCCCATACATATGGAACGGGCCAAGTTGGTTCGATGACGGACTCGGGATTGAAGCGAGAAATGAGTTCACGAGATCACAATGCTTCATTGGCTATGGCATAGAGATCTTCGAACCCCGCCGTGACTGCCGACTCGAGACCAAGAACTCCAGGCAGGAGGTTGTCGCAATAGAAACGAGCAACGGTGATGCGAGCATTCAAGTACTCGGCATCGCCAACACCGGCATCGATATCGGCCTTTGCTGCAAGTGCAGAGTCGGCCAAGTATCGGGCGCCAACGAGCAAACCGAACATGCGCAGGAATGGCGTTGCGCCCGCAAGCGCATTGCGAACATCGGCAATGCCATGTTCGGCGAGCCACATCACGGTGTTTCGAACACACGCCAACGATTCATCAAGACGGTCACGAATGCCGGCGAACTCGGCACCAGCTGCGTCGAGACGAGCGACAAGCGAGCTGATTTGTGTGAGGTAGTCGTCCATGACTCCCCCAGCGCGCATCGGGAGTTTGCGACCAACGAGGTCCATGGCCTGAATGCCGTTCGTTCCTTCGTAAATCGCGGTGATGCGTGCGTCGCGGAAATGCTGTGGAACGCCAGACTCTTCGATGTAGCCCATGCCGCCGTAGACCTGAATGGCCAACGATGTTGCTTCGATGCCCATATCGGTGCCGAACCCCTTCGACACTGGGATAAGTAATTCGACCAGTTCCTGATTGCGCTGGCGAACGTCTTCGTCGGGATGATGGTTCGCCATATCGAGCGCATGGGCGTTCACATAGATGATTGATCGCAATGCATCGATGATCGATCGCATTGTGAGCAACATGCGGCGCACATCGGGAAGGTCGATGATGTAACTCATTCCACCGTCTTCAGGCGCCGGGACAACAGGAGCACGACCCTGGCGTCGCTCTTGCGAATACTGCAGCGCGTCTTGGTAGGCCCGTTCGGCGAGCGCCAGCCCCTCAAGACCAACCGAAAGTCGCGCGCTATTCATCATCGTGAACATGTAACTCATGCCGCGGTTTTCTTCGCCAATGAGATAGCCGATCGCTCCGTCATCTTCGCCAAACGACATCACACACGTAGGCGATGCTTTAATGCCCATTTTGTGTTCGATGGAAACGACCTTGACGTCATTGCGCGCGCCAAGCGACCCATCGTCATTCACCAAGTATTTCGGAACAATGAAACACGAGATGCCCTTGGTGCCGGCAGGAGCATCGGGAGTACGGGCAAGAACAAGATGGACGATGTTCTCGGCCATGTCGTGTTCGCCGAAGGAAATGTAAATCTTCGTACCAGAGATGCGGTACGTGCCATCGTCTTGGGGCACCGCTTTCGTGCGCACTGCGCCAACATCGGAACCAGCTTGTGGTTCGGTGAGGTTCATAGTGCCGGTCCATTCGCCGGTCACCATGCGCTTCAGATACTTCTCTTTCTGCTCTTCATTGCCGTGATGCATCAGCAGATCGATTGCACCTTGCGTAAGCAGCGGCGCCATCGAGAACGCCATGTTCGCTGAGGAGATGAATTCCTGCATGACGATGCCAACCAGCCAAGGGAACCCGCCACCGTCGTAGACCTCGGGGAACGGAACGCCACCCCAACCGGCATCGACGTACTGGTGATAGGCATCGATGAATCCATCGGGCGTGCGCACCGTGTTCGTTGCTGGTTCGAACACCGAACCAACGGCGTCGCCGATTCGGTTCAGTGGGGCGATGACCTCGGCAACAAAGCGAGCGTTCTCTTCAAGAACACCTTTGATGGTGCCACCATCGAGCGTTGAGTAGGCCGGCAAGGCACAGAGACCGTCGAGATCGACAAGGTGATCGAGGACGTAGTTGACGTCACGTAACGGGGGTCGGTAGTCAGCCATTCCTGCAGGCTAGAGGCCCCCGACCGTGCCATGCTCTGCCCATGAGCGCTCCCGGTGTTGAACTTTCTTGGCAAGGCCCCGACGGTGTCGTCGCCGTCATCACAATGAACTCGGGCGAAAACCGCTTCGACCTTGATGTTGTTCGTGAGTGGCACGGACTCATCGACCAGGTCGCCGCCAAAGAGGGTCCCCTCGCGCTCGTCACGACCGGCACCGACAAGTTCTATTCAAATGGGCTGCAGCTTGAGTGGCTCTTGGCCAACCCCGATTTGGCTCGCGAGTTTCTCCATGAACTCAATCGCTTGTGGGGTCGCATCCTCGGACTTGATTGCCACACCACTGCCGCCGTGAACGGCCACTGCTTCGGCGCCGGCGCACTGCTCACCAGCGCCCACGACCGCATCACGATGCGCTCCGACCGGGGATATTGGTGCATGCCGGAACTTGATCTCGGTCTACCGGTGAGCGAGAAAATGGCCCAATTACTCCTCACCCGATTGCCTCGTACCGCCATCGCTCGGGCACTCAACACCGCCCACCGATTCACCGGTCCAGAAGCGCTCACCGCAGGCATCGCCGACGAGATCCTTTCTGCGGACGAACTTTTGGCCGCCACCATCGCCCATTCAGCAGTCATGGCCACCAAATCACGCGAAACCATCGCCACCCATAAACAGATGCTCTACGGAACGACCATCCATTCACTTACCGAAGGCAACTAGGTTCAAACTATGACTGATCATCGCGGAGCTATTGAAAACCTGCTTTATACCTATGCCGAAGCAATCGATGCCGGCGACTACGAAGCAATCGGCGCATTGTTTGCACATGGCGCAATCGCCGATGCCGACGGAACACCCATGGTGGTCGGCGCTCAAGCCGTCACCGCCATGTACGTCGCGTCAACGCGTAAGTACGAAGACGGAACGCCCCGATCACATCACGTCACCACGAACCCACTGATCGAGATCGCTGACGACGAGAAGACCGCGATCTGTCGTTCCCGGTTCACGGTGTTTCAACAGACTGACGAGATTCCTCTTCAGCCGATCATCACCGGTTCCTACACCGATGCGTTCGAACAGGTCGATGGCAAATGGCGTTTCGTTGAGCGTCGGATGCGGCCCACGCTCTATGGCGATCTTTCCAAGCATCTGCTTATGGATGTCGTTCCTCCGAAAGATTGAGGGGAAACGTCTTGAGCGAACTTTTCGACATCTCGGGTAAGACGGCGCTTGTCACCGGCGGAAGTCGCGGGATTGGTCTCATGATCGCCCGCGGTTTTATCGAAGCCGGCGCGAAAGTTGCCATCTCGTCGCGTAAGGCCGACGTTTGCGACGCAGTCGCCGCCGAACTTGGCCCGAACTGCGTTTCGTTTCCCGCTGACCTCTCCACCGAGGCCGAATGTCTTCGCCTTGCTCGTGCCGTTGGCGAATGGTGCGATGGTTCGCTCAACATTCTTGTGAACAACGCGGGCGCCACATGGGGTGCCCCGTTCGACGAGTTCGACGATTCCGCATGGGACAAAGTTCTCAACATCAACGTGAAAGGCGTGTTCCAACTCACACGCTTCCTTCACGCTGAACTTATTGCTGGCGCATCGGCACCCGACCCGGCGCGCGTCATCAACATTGGGTCAGTCGACGGCATTCAAGTTCCGACACTCGAGACCTATTCGTACTCGGCATCAAAAGCTGCGGTGCATCAACTCACACGCGTGCTGGCCAAACGACTCGCCGGTGAACACATCACGGTCAACGCAATCGCACCAGGCCCGTTCGAGTCGAAGATGATGGCCGCAACGCTGGAAAACTTCGGCGACTCGATCAAAGCGTCTATCCCGCTGCACCGCATCGGCGAACCTTCCGACATGGCCGGCACGGCGATTTTCTTGTCGTCGAAGGCGGGCGCTTACATCACCGGCGCGGTCATTCCCGTCGACGGCGGATTACTTCTCTGACCACTACTCAACCTTCACTGACTCAGGTCAGGAAAATGAAGGCCACAAGCATGCCTAGAACGAAGAGCACGGCGAGTCCGCCGAGGATCTTCGTGAGCAACCCATTGCCCGGGTGCATGAGGCCGAAATCGAGAACATCCTCGCGGCTGCGCTTGAGCCGATAGGCGTCGTTCTGCGGCGTACCGACCTTGGGAAGGTGGTGCTGCGGTTTACGGGGCTTTTGAGTCTTCTTGTGGTTAGCCACGGCGAGACGATAGCCCCCTACGATCACGCCCATGACCGATCTCGGCCCCATGCCGCCCACACCCGATATCGGTCCGGTCGCGGCCAACTGCGGAAGCCTGCAACCGATCGCCCCAAACGTGTGGGCCTGGATTGGCTCTGGCACCGGCAATGCCGGAGTCGTCATCGAAGACGATGGCATCACCGTGATCGACACGCTCTTGGCCCCGTCAGTAGCGCGGGCACTCAATAACGAGCTCGCTGACCGCTTTGGTCTTCCCATCAAACGAGTCATCTTCACCAGTAGCCATCTCGATTCGGTTGGCGGTTCTGCCGTGTTCTGGATGGCCGCGCGCTACGGACGCACACAGACCAATGTCTTGCTCGATCAACCCGCGCCGATAGATGCGTACAAACGTCTTGCACCTGCGTTCGCTCATGATTACGACACCAACCCTCGAACGACAGAAGTTCCGTTTGCTACTCGGCCCGTGTCGCATGTTGTCGATGCCGCAGCATGGCTCACTCCCCTCGTTCTCGCTCTACCGGTCAGCGGACAACAAGATGAGAACCTCGTCGTGCTCGTGCCATCAGCCGGCGTCATGTTCGCCGGTGCGTTCATCTCCATCGGAACGACACCGAATGCATGGGATGGCGACCCCGTCACATGGGCCGACACCCTCGGTGAACTCGCCGATCAAGCCACAGTGATCGTTCCCGGCTACGGCCCAATCGGTGCGCCGCGTCATGTGCACCTCCTACAGGCCTACCTCTACGCGTGCGATGACGCGAGCGGTGACCCTTCCCGCATCCCTGCAGGCCCTTGGGATGATTGGACAGGCCGCGATCTCGATGCAGTCAACGTTGAACGAGCGGTTCGTGTTGCCCACGGCGACCGTGGTGTTCCCCGTACCATGCTTGAACGGCTGGGTATGGGGGACGACTAGTGGACGAAGCAAAAAGCAATCGACCAGAAGATTGGGTCAAACCCGTGGTCGAACAAGTCGCTGTTCCTGCTGCCACCGTTCTGCTCGTTCGAAATGCAGTCGGTGGTGACGGCGGTATTGAAGTTCTGCTCGCTCGTCGCAACTCAAAGATCTACTTCGCTGGCGGTGCATGGGTATTTCCTGGCGGCCGCATCGATGCCGAAGATCACGGTCCATCGTTCGCCGGCGATCACTTCGACGAAACGCACGCCGAGTTCCTCGATGTTGCCCGCCGCGCTTGCGTTCGTGAAGCCGCCGAAGAGGCCGACGCCATCATCCGCACGAATGATCTCGTGTTCATGTCGCACTGGACTCCGCCGATGGAAGCACCCAAGCGTTTCTCTACCTACTTCTTCATGGGGCCCGCTCCGACCGAAGCCCTCACCGCCGATGGCGGAGAAATTCATGAACTCGCATGGATGCGACCCGCAGACGCAATGCGCCGACGCAACGAGGGCGAGATCGAGCTCATTCCGCCGACGTTCATCACGCTCGCACTCCTTGCACCATTTACATCGACTGCCGAAGCGCTCGCGCACTACCGAGACAACTCGCCGGAGTATTTCGTCACCAAGTTCACTCGCGCCGACGGCTACAACATTGCGCTCTACGACGGCGATGCCGGGTACGAATCGGCCGATGCGTCAGTGCCCGGCCCGCGCAATCGTTTGCTTATGGGTGAAGGCGACTGGGTCTACGAACGCGACGTTTGATCTGTCGCGTGCAGAACTAACAGCCGCACATCCCGCCGCCGCATCCATGGCCACCCGCTCGGGGCATTGGCGCAGGAGCAGGTGCCGCGGAACTCGATGATCCGCCAAACGTTGCGAACACGCTCAGCAGGCGACGAGACCCGGTGTGCCCGTTGGGACAATCGACGGGGTCTGACGCTTCGGCCATTGAGCGACGAGCTTCAAAGGTCGTGTCGCACTCGGGGCACTTGTAGTCGTACAGCGGCATGAGCAAACCCTAGATCAGTGCGGAACCATGCCACCGTCGGCGAGGATGCACTGACCGGTGATGAAGCTGCCGGCATCGCTGGCCAGCAACAGTGCCGGGCCGACCATTTCGTCGGCGTGAGCCGCGCGCTTCATCGGCGAGGCCGCTGCCATCGAAGCCTGCGCTTCAGGTGAGTTCGCCCGAACCATGTCGGTATCGACGGTTCCAGGGGCAAGTGCGTTCACGCGAATGTTCTTCTTGGCCAAACCACTCGCGAATGAGCGGGTGAACGACATAAGCGCGGCCTTCGCCGCGGCGTACATCGACACCTGTGGGCCAGCAAGGAACGCACCCGCACTGATCACATTGATGACCGACGCGTGTTGGCTCTGTTCAAGATACGGAAGCGCCGCTTGAATCAGAAACATCGGACCGCGCAGGTTCACTTCGAATTGTTTGTCCCACGCTTCTGGCGTGAACTCACCGATCGGCATCGCCAAACCCGTTGCCGCGTTGTTCACGATGATGTCAACACCACCGAACTTGGCGACCGTGGCACCAACCAACGCATTGAGTGCACCGACATCGCCCATATGAGTGGGGACGCCGAGCGCTCGACCACCCTTGGCCGCGCCGGCGGCCAGCACATTCAGGTGCGTTTCCGTTTCTTCGCACGCATCGGCCTTTCGACTGGCGACGACCACGTTGGCACCGGCACAAATAAATCCTTCGGCAATGGCCCGGCCAATCCCCCGGGTTCCGCCCGTGACGATGGCGGTGCGGCCAGTGAGATCAAACAATGAGTCGAATTTTTGCGAATCCATTCGCTGAAACTAACCGGACAGGCCGGGTCTGGGGGTGCGAACTGGTAGAAACTCTTCATGACTGCACCGACCTACGCAAACGATCCCAACGGCATCCTCGGCACCGACATCCTCTTCGAGATCTCCGGAAGCGGCGTGGCGACCCTCACACTCAACCGCCCCGACGCGGCAAACGCCATTACTCCCGACCAGCGCAACCTCACCATTTCTCTTATGGAGGGCGCGTCGAACGATCTCAACATTCGTTGCGTCATCATCACTGCAGCTGGCGAGCGTCATTTCTGCACCGGCGCCGACCTGCGCGTTTCCACCATTCCGATCAACCCTGGCCCCGCCGACGCTCCCGACAAGGTGCTCGGCGATGTTGGCCGCAACATCAAGCGCGGCGCACAGCGTCTCATCGCTTCGATCATGGATTGCGAAAAACCGGTCATTTGCGCAGTGAACGGAACTGCTGCCGGCATTGGCGCTCATATTGCGTTCGCTTCCGATCTTGTGATCGCCGCCGACAATGCGAAGTTCATTGAAGTGTTCGTCCGTCGTGGCATCACCCCCGATGGCGGTGGCGCCTACATGCTCCCCCGTCTTATCGGCATGCAAAAAGCCAAGGAACTCATTTTCTTCGGCGACGACCTCAAGGCCGCAGAAGCTGAGCGCGTCGGTCTCGTCAATAAGGTTGTTCCGCAGGCCGAACTCATGAGCGCTGCTGGCGAATGGGCTGGCCGTCTTGCCGAATCACCGACCAAAGCCATCATGCTGTCGAAGTGGCTGCTCAATCGCAGTCTCGATTCAAACCGTCATGGCGCGTTCGAGGACGAAGCATGGGCACAAGAAATGGCTTCGTACACCCAGGACTTCCAAGAAGGTGTCGCGGCGTTCAAAGAACGACGCGACGTGGAATACCGCGGCTGGTAATTCTTAGCCCGTGAACTTCGGACCGAGTCCGAAGCAGGCATCGGCGCCGAACTGTTCGAACACAGAACGCTCGCAGTAGGTGGCCTCGGGGTAATACGCACCCATGGTTGCTCGAGCTGCAGCATTGGATTGAGTAACAGGAATGTTCTGCACCG
>CAIPQK010000134.1 GCA_903867185.1 uncultured Candidatus Nemicrothrix sp.
CCCGGGTGAAACCTTTCGTTTCGAATCTAGTGCCCAATGCTTTTGAGGGTGGTTTGGAACTCAATGACATCGGTAGGCCCCGAAAGGATTATTTGTGCCTCGCCGCCTTACGGGGCCCAGTATCCGCGGCGGTCGGTAAACCACTCGCCGAGATCAATGGGCGGGTCAGGCAAAGGTGTAACTCCGCGCTCAGCAATCAGGTTGTCGAACAGTTCGGGTTGATCTCCCCAACTGCGGAAGTCGCCATCGGTCAGTTCGAGGAACAACGCGCCTTCATCGCCGGCGACAATGGGACCGAACGCCGCGCCGAAGGGAAGCTCAATATGCGTGCCGGCGGGGCACCAGCGATCGCCAAACCACGCGCCGCCTTCGATCACGTAGACAAGGTGCAAGCCGAAGTGTCCGTGACGACGCACGATCACTCCTGGCGAGTATTCGATGTACGCGCTCATGAAATCGGGCTGCAGGATTGGCCATTTCTCGCGCACGACAGATACCGAGCCATCAGCGTTTTGCTGATGCTTCACGTCGGTCCATTCATAGTCACTGACGTGTGTCATCAACGACTGAAGCCCATCGACCTTTGGAGAAGGACGTTCACCGCCCCAATCACCGCGGGGATCAACAAACCAATCGCCGATCTCGAGCGGGGGATCGGGCAGAGGAGTAATCCCCCGTTCCGCGATTTCGTTGGCGTAGAGCTCGGGTTGGTCACCCCAGCCGCCGAACTCACCGAAACTCAGTTCCCAACACGTGAGCCCCTCAGGCCCAGCGATGATCGGACCGAATGCCGAGCCAAGCGGAACATGGATATGTGACCCGGGTTCGCAGGGCGTGGTTCCGATCCAGCCGCTTCCCCCAAGAACAAACACGACGTGGTTACTGCGATGTCCATGACGACGAACGACCATCTCTGGCTCGTAGTGAACGTGCGCTGACAAAAAGTCCGGTCGGATGATCGGCCATTTCTCACGAACGACGGAGACGGAACCGTCGGCGTTCTGCTGGCGCTGCACCTCAGTCCAGTCGATGTCATCGATATGCCAGAAGACTGCTTCAATCTGCGGAAGATCTGGTGATAATCCGCTGGATGTTGGCGTGCTGTCCATATCCCTCCGAAGGTTTGTCAGCGAAGGATACCCGGGCCCAAAATTGGATGGGCTGGAGTACCGTGTTGTATGCGCCTCACCAAACTCTCGCGTTCTTCTCGCTTATTCCTTGGTGTTCTGGCTGCTGGCCTCGGTCTCGGCGCTACAGCCACGCAGGTTGTTCAAGTCGCGGCGGAACCGGCGACCGGCGATAGTTCCGATTCCTTCAGTCCTGCTTCGCTGCCAGCACCTGGAACCTATGAGTCGTGCTCGGGGCTGTTTGGGCTTTCCAAATTGAACTCTGACCTCGTGTCGTTCGACATTGTGCAAGGAGCGAACCCAGTTACAACTCTTCCCACAATGGGCACCGACATCGTCCCCATCGTGACGCTGAGTGATGGAACCACCTCGGTCTCGTGCGAAGCGGTTTCGGGTTGGGCCGATGAGACGGAATTCGGCGCCTATCTGCAAGTCGATTACATAGTCGGAACATCGATGGCGTATCCGGGGATTGGGTATTTTCTGGTCCCTGCAATCGACGGCTCGGTGTTCTACGTCAACGGTGGTGCGTTCTTTCCAACGACACGATCAGTCGAATACCTCACCAATCTGGGCCTAGATGAAACGTTGTCGGCGAATCCGGGTCAACTAGTTGCACTCGCGTCGAGATACCACCCGTATTACGGGTCCTTGCCGACCAGTTCAAGCGGGTTATCCGATCCCTTTTTCGCACGCGTGTATTCGGCGATACTTAATTCCCCTATCGGGAGTCAAGCGCAGGCGGATTATCTCAATCAACAGTTATCGCTCCTTTCCGATAGCCAACCCACAACATGCAGCGATCAAGATCCCACCCTGATTGCGCTTGTTGCGACGATGCAGTCGCTCTCAACAGGTTTCAATCAAAATCTTGTTGCTACGGAGTGCTCCAACCTGAGTGAGGGAACTCTGGCGATCGGAAGAATTCAACTTTTCAATGCCGAGGTTTCTGAAACGGAGATCACTCTGACGGTTTCAGGTCCGGCCCCGCCTACGACCACGTCATCGACGACAACGACAACTTTGACGTCAACGACAGTTGCGGCCGACCCGCTCGTCCCAGCATTCACCGGTTGATCGTTGCTCGCTGATTCATTTCCCAAAGTTGAACTCCCACCACCGGGAACGGCGTCGGTGCACATTCGGGAATCGGCACTTCCCGGCGATCGTTGGAGTGTGCGTTGCGCATTGACCAACGACCATCCCGATGGTTGTCTTCTTGACGATCCCATCGAAACTGTCGGTGCATTTTTGTTGTGGCGGGTAGGCATCGATGATCAAGGTCGCGGAGTGATCCGACTAAATCGAGATGCACTTCGGGGATCGCCCCCGCTCTGGTATGTGATGGTTCCCGAACCGGATTTGGAACGTCCGGCCATGGTGCTTGTTGGTTTCGCTACAGATCATCTTCCAGTCGGAACGGTCATCACCGACCCAATC
>CAIPQK010000135.1 GCA_903867185.1 uncultured Candidatus Nemicrothrix sp.
GTCGACGGCGACGTATTGAGATGATGTGACGTTACGCCAGACAGCGCATGCCGTTGGCCGGATCGATTCCTGACTGCCCTGCCAGCAGATTGCGCCCGCGAGAATGTCAGCGGTCGAGGTCGCGATGGGTGACCCGCAAATGGAACCCCTCGTCGCGAAGGGCTCCGGCAACGGCTTCAGCGATCGCCACCGATCGATGACGACCCCCGGTACAGCCAAACGCCACCGTCAGATAGCTCTTTCCCTCGGCGACGAAGGCGGGCAGCAACGTCGTCAGAAGCCCATTGATCTGCCCAAGAAACTCGGACGTGAGCGGCTGAGCGAGCACGTAGTCACGAACGGGTTCATCGAGACCAGTGAGCGGCCGCAGTTCCTCGACCCAATGAGGATTCGGGAGGAATCGGCAATCGAGGACCAAATCCGTGTCAAGGGGAAGGCCGTGCTTGTAGCCAAAGGACAGCACCGTGGTCTGCATGCCCCCTGCGGGCGCATCGGCCGCGAAGAGATCAAGCATCCGCGAGCGGAGTTGATGCACATTGAGTTCAGTGGTGTCGATGACGACATCGGCTTCGGCCTTCACCGACTGCAGGACCCGCCGTTCTTCTTCGATCGATTCGCCGAGCGTGCGGTCTTCCGCCGCGAGCGGATGACGGCGACGGGTGCTTTCGTAACGCCGCACAAGTTCGTCGGTCGCCGCCTCAAGGAAAACGATTCGAAGCCGGTTTCCCTGGCGACGCAGCGCATCGAGAGCCGGCAATGCCTCCGAGTGATACGGACCGGTTCCCACCACGAGAACCACGTTGGTGATCGTCGCATCCGGAGCATCCGCAAAATCAGCGACACTGCCGATGAGCGCTGGGGGAAGATTGTCGATGATGTACCAGCCGAGATCCTCGAGGACGTCCGCGGCTTGAGAGCGTCCGGCACCCGACAAGCCCGTGATCACCACGAAGTCGCTCACAGCGCAAACGCTAGCCGTGGCGCCTCTAACCTCACACCATGGACAACATGACCGCCCTTCCGATCGCTGCCGCCCATTTCGAAGCGGTTACTGCACTCGTCACTTTTCAAGATCTCGCCAAGCCGACTCCGTGCGGCGACTGGACTGTCCAACAACTTCTCGACCACGTCGTAGGCGGCAACACGATGGCTGCGGCGCTCATCGGCGGAGCGTCTCGTGAAGATGCAATCGCGCTTCTGACGACAGCTGTCGCTGGCGACAATCCTTTGGAAGCCATCCAACATTCTATGCGAGCCCAGGCCGCCGCATTCGCTGATCCCGCTGCACTTGAACTCACCGTTCAACATCCAGCGATGGATATGCCTGGGGCCCAGTTGCTCGGTTTCCGTGTTGGCGATCTACTCGTGCATTCGTGGGATCTGGCGCGTGCAATCGGTGCTGACGAAACTCTCGATCCCGAGGTTGTTGGCGTTGTTGCCACCAACATCGAACCCATGCGTCCGTTTATCGGACAGGTCGGAATGTTTGGTGAAGGTCCAAGCGAAACGCTTGACGACAACGCCGATGCTCAAACTGCACTGCTTGATCTCATGGGACGACGCCCGTGACCAGTAGCAACTCGCTCGCTACGACCGACGCGCCACCAAGGTAAGCAATCGAGGAATCGTTGTGACTTCGGTGTATTCCGGAGCACGATCGATGAATCCTTGTGGCGGCGCGGGCTCGATCATTCGTTCAAGCGCCAAACCCGAATCGGCCATGGCGTTGATGTAGCGACTGAGCGGTCGATGCACGAATCGTATGAAGACACCTTTTTCGACTTCTTCAATCGTCGCCTGTTCGGTGAGGTAGGGACCGATCCGCCAGTACTGCTCGGGCGGGTCAAGGATCTGATCGTCGATCCAACCAGAGCCGGGCGTTTGCAGCAGTGGATGGTTGAGGCAGAAAACAAAGCGGCCACCCGGACGCAGAACTCGAGCGACTTCCGAGAGTGCCTCGTCCACTGCGTCGATATGTTCGAACACCAGACAACACACAACCGCATCAAACGACGCGTCCTCGAACGGCAGAGATTCCGCTCCTGCAAGTTGATACTCAGGACCGCCACCGCGCCGAATCGCTTCATCGATTTGGTTCACGGTCGGATCGATCCCCACAACAGATGAGCCATGAGTCGCAGCGATTGCACGCGCAACCTGGCCTTCACCCGTACCCACTTCAAGCACACGTTCGAACCCTGCGGTCCACTCGAGAATGAGCGGAATAATTTGCTCGGTGTATTCGGGATCGACGCCGTCAGTGAATTCGCGTTGCCACCAGTCGGCATGCGCCTCCCACAATTGGGCATTGGCATCAGGTTCAGACACAGCGACTCCGATTCAGTGCAGATTTCGACGGGACGGCGCATGGATCTTGTCCCAAACTGCCTGCGCAACCGAATCGGGAAGCCAAGTGATCGCCTGTAGCTCCTCGATCGTCGCTTTCTTGACTGCGGTAACCCCACCTAGTTCCTTCACCAAGCGAGTGCGCCGAGCTTCACCCAACCCTGAAATACCGTCGAGCACCGAGGTGGTCATGCGCTTGCCTCGCAGCTCTCGGTGAAACGAAATGGCGAATCGGTGGGCCTCGTCACGAATGCGCTGAAGCAGGTAAAGAGCTTCGCTTCCCCGCGGAACTTCAACCGGTTCAGATCGATGAGGCAGGTAGACCTCTTCAAAACGCTTCGCCAGCGAAGCAACCGGAATCTCTTCATCGAGGCCCAAAGCTTCGAGCACCTTTATGGCGACTCCTAGTTGACCTTTGCCGCCGTCGACTAAGAGCAATTGGGGCGGATAGGCGAACTTCCCTGACCGTTCGGCAACGGGCTTTCCCCGCTCTTCGACATACGCAGTGAGGCGACGAGTCAGGACCTCTTCCATCGCGGCAAAATCATCGTTTCCTTGATCGCCCTTGATCTTGAAGCGGCGATATTCGCGCTTATTGGGAAGTCCGTCTTCCATCACCACCATTGAACCGACGTAATCGGTCCCTTGGATATGGCTCATGTCGTAACACTCGATGCGGAGCGGAGCTTCGGGAAGGCCAAGGTGTTGTTGCAGATCATTCAATGCACGCGCTCGGCTGTTGTGATCGGCAGCGCGCTTCAGTCGATGACGCGAAAACTCCTCGGTGGCATTACGCGTGACTGTCTCCATCAGTTCGCGCTTATCGCCCCGATGCGGAATACGAATACTGACTTTTGAGCCGCGCTGAGAACTCAGAAACTCTTCATAGAGTTCAGGGTTTGCACTCTCAAACGGGACAAGAACTTCTTTCGGGACGCCGAGCGGCGGCGGATCGCCATAAAGCCGTTCGAGGATGCAATCAATGAGTTCCTGGTCCGAAAGATCTTCTTTACGGTCGAGCACGTACCCCTTGCGACCCACCACACGGCCCCGCCGAACGAAGAACACCTGAACTGACGCCTCGAGTTCATCGCCGGCCAAACCAACAACATCGAGATCTTCGTCCCGTTCGAGAACCATCTGTTGCCGTTCGACCACTTTCCGAACGGCACCCAGGCGATCGCGCAGTCGGGCTGCCCGTTCAAACTCAAGTTCGTCGCTTGCGGACTGCATCTCGACTTCGAGTCGAGAAATGACTTCGTCGGTGTCGCCATCGAGGAAACGAATCAGATCACGCACGAGTTCGTCGTACTTCTCGGTCGTGATCTCCCCCACACAGGGGCCACTGCACTTTTCAATATGAAATAACAAACAAGGCCGCCCGATTTTCGTATGACGGGACAACTTCGTATCGGAACAGGTCCGAACCGGAAAGGTACGCAGTAACTGGTCGAGGGTCTCGCGAATTGCCCAAGCGGCCGCGTAGGGACCGAAATAGCGAGTTCCCTTTCGCTTATCACCCCGCATCACAGTTGCGCGGGGCCAGTCGTCATCGATCGTGACCGCAAGAAACGGATAACTCTTGTCATCACGAAGATCGATATTGAAACGCGGCTCATGCTGCTTGATCAGGCTGTACTCGAGCATGAGTGCTTCGAGTTCGTTGCGAACCTGAATCCACTCGACGGTTTCAGCCGTGGCCACCATTTGCGCAGTGCGGGAAGCGAGATTGACCGGATCTTGGAAATAGTTCGACAGACGCGAGCGAAGACTTTTGGCCTTGCCCACATAGATGACGCGGCCGTTGACGTCTTTGAACTGATACGAGCCGGGCTCGTCGGGAATCGTGCCGGCCGGCGGTCGCTGCACCATTGGGGTCATCGTAAGGGCCATCTGAGGCAAACAAGCCGTTCAGTGCCTACACTGTCCAAGCCGGCCTGGTATCCGGCGATCTATTGAGACCCGAGGCCGACAACCCCGTGGCGTGGCGACCAGGCTGCCCCCACCGGCCACTCATCGGATCTCCCCGTCCTTTCAGGGAGTGCACCACAACATGCTTCGCCTCCAACTACCGCTCGGTGACCGATACACAGACGCCACACCCGCCGAACTCGCGGATCGAATCGCTGCGGCGAAAGCGACTCTCGGTGACCGCCTGTTCATACTCGGCCATCACTACCAGCGGGACGAAGTCATGGAGTGGGCCGATGCCCGCGGTGACTCCTTCCGCCTTTCGGTGCTCGCCCAAGAACAACCGCAAGCCGAGTACATCGTTTTCTGTGGCGTGCACTTCATGGCCGAATCGGCTGACATCCTCACGGGTGACCATCAAGCGGTGATCCTCCCCGACCTCAATGCCGGCTGTTCGATGGCGGACATGGCCGATCTTGAAGAAGTCACCGAAGCCTGGGCGACCCTTGCGGCGACCACAGACATCTCAAAAGTCATCCCGATTACCTACATGAACTCCTCAGCGGCACTCAAAGCGTTCGTGGGCGAACATGGCGGCGCGGTGTGCACCTCGTCAAATGCTCGTGCCGTTCTTGAATGGGCGCTCTCGCTCGGCAACCGGTCCGAGGACGGAGCTGGAGGCGAACAGGTTCTCTTCTTCCCCGATCAACATTTGGGGCGCAATACCGCCAGCGATCTCGGTTACTCCCTCGACGACATGCGGGTCTGGGATCCTCGCCGCGAGCACGGTGGCCTTACCGAAGCCGAAGTGAAAGATTCCACCTTCCTGCTCTGGAAGGGGCACTGCTCTGTCCATCAGCGTTTCCGCCCCGAACACATCGCGGCATTCCGCGAAGCCAACCCGAACGGCATTGTCATTGTGCATCCCGAGTGCGCTCATGATGTTTGCGAGTTAGCCGATCAGGTCGGTTCCACCGATTTCATCATCCGCGCGGTCGAGAATGCGCCGGCTGGTGCCGTCATCGGCGTTGGCACTGAAATCCATCTCACAAACCGTCTGAACAACGAAACACCAAACAAGACAGTCGTTTCACTCGACCCACTTGTGTGCCCGTGTTCGACGATGTTCCGCATCGATGGGCCGCATTTGTGCTGGGTCCTCGAGAACCTCGTCGCCGGCAAAGTTGTCAACCGCATCACGGTCGACCCCGATACGACTCAGTGGGCCAAGGTCGCACTCGACCGCATGTTGCAGATCACCTGAACTATTCGAGACCAAGCAGCGGACGCAGGAATTGCCCGGTGTAACTCTTCTTCGTGGCGGCGACCTTTTCGGGTGTGCCTTCAACGAGCACTGATCCGCCACCACTTCCGCCTTCAGGCCCTAGATCGATCAACCAATCAGCGGTCTTTATGACATCGAGATTGTGCTCGATGACGAGCACGGTGTTTCCCTGGTCAACGAGACGCGACAGCACGGTGAGAAGTTTGCGGATGTCTTCGAAGTGAAGGCCCGTTGTCGGTTCATCCAGGATGTACACGGTCCGCCCAGTAGAACGTTTCGAGAGTTCGCTGGCGAGCTTGACTCTTTGGGCTTCACCGCCGGAAAGCGTTGTGGCGGGTTGACCAAGGCGCACGTATCCAAGACCAACATCGACAAGCGTTTGCAGGTGGCGAGCGATAGCCGGCTGATTAGCGAAGAACTCAACGCCTTCTTCACAACTCATGCCGAGAATGTCGGAAATGTTGTGATCTTTGAAGGTGATATCGAGCGTGTCGCGGTTGTAGCGAGCCCCCTTACAAACCTCGCACGGGACGTACACGTCGGGAAGGAAATGCATCTCGATCTTGATGGTGCCGTCGCCCGAACACGCTTCGCATCGGCCTCCAGAAACGTTGAACGAAAAACGCCCCGGTAAATAGCCGCGCACCTTCGATTCGTGGGTCTGTGCGAACAGTTTCCGAATGTGATCGAACACGCCGATGTACGTGGCCGGGTTTGATCGCGGCGTGCGGCCAATTGGCGATTGATCGATATTGATGACCTTGTCGACCAGTTCCATACCGTCGACACTCTTATGAAGACCTGGAGGCGTCTTTGATCCGTACACCTTCTGCATAAGGGCACGATGCAGGATGTCGTTCACCAATGTCGACTTCCCTGAACCGGAAACACCGGTGACAGCGATAAAGGTGTGCAGCGGGAACTCAACGTCAACGTTTTTGAGATTGTGTTCGCGAGCACCACGAACAACGAGTTGGTCGGCGCCCGGAGAGCGACGAAGTTCCGGAACCGGAATTGAGCGACGACCTGACAGGTACTGGCCGGTGATCGACTCTTTTGATTTGAGAAGCCCCTTGACTGGTCCCGCGTAGACGATGTCGCCACCGTGTTCCCCAGCGCCCGGGCCAATATCAACGACATAGTCGGCGACCTTGATGGTCTCTTCGTCGTGTTCGACGACGAGCACGGTGTTACCCAGTTCACGAAGACGCATCAACGTGTCGATCAATCGTTTGTTATCGCGCTGATGTAATCCGATTGATGGTTCGTCGAGCACATACAGGACGCCAACCAGACCAGAACCAATCTGCGATGCAAGACGAATGCGTTGTGCTTCGCCGCCGGCAAGAGTCGCTGCTGATCGTGACAGCGAGAGGTAGTCAAGACCCACATCAAGCAAGAAGCCCATCCGAGCATTGACTTCTTTCACCACTCGTTCGGCGATCATGCGGTCGCGTTCAGAAAGTTTCAGTCCGTTGAGCGCCGCAGCGGCATCGCCAATCGACATGCCACAAATCTCGGCGATTGAGTGACCGTCGATCGTGACGCCGAGGCTGAACGGAGCAAGACGTGATCCCTCGCAATCGGGACACGGCACTTCGCGCATGTAGCCCTCGACTTGCTCACGCTGCGCATCGCTTTCGGCATCGGAGTGCCGGCGTTGCAACCACGGAACGAGGCCTTCGAACTTTGCGTCGTAGGAACGTTGACGGCCGTATCGATTTTTGTAACGGACCTGGACCCGACCAGTTGCACCCGTCCCGTGCAGCAGAAGTTTCTGTTGCTTCTTGGGCAGGTTGGTAAACGCAACATCGGGGTCGATCTCATAGATGTCGCAGACCGATTCAAGAAGTCGCCCAAAATACTGAGTGCGAGCGCTCGCCCATGGCGCCAGTGCACCTTCGGAAACACTGAGGTCAGGATTCGGGATGACGAGTTCGGCATCGACTTCGAACTTGGTGCCAAGACCGTCGCAGTGCTCGCACGCACCGTACGGAGAGTTAAACGAGAAGTTTCTCGGAGCTAATTCTTCATAACTCAATCCACACGATGGGCAACCGAGATGCTGTGAGAACGTGAGTACTTCATCGTCCAACCCAGAATCGTCGCCACGACCAACAATCTGAACCTCGGCAACGCCTTCCGCAATTCGAAGCGCAGTTTCGAGAGAGTCAGTGAGGCGGCGATCGATTCCCGCCTTCTTCACCAGGCGGTCAACGACGACCTGGATGGTGTGCTGCTCGTAACGAGCAAGCTCGACCTTGTCGGTCAGTTCGTGCAGTTCCCCGTCGATGATCGCTCGAGCAAAACCCTGTGAGGCCAAATCGGCCAACAACGTGTCGTAGGTGCCCTTGCGACCACGCACGACTGGGGCCAGCACCTGAAACTTGGTTCCATCAGGAAGTTCAAGAACCCGATCGACAATCTGCTGCGGGGTCTGCCGTTTGATGACCGAGCCATCGACCGGACAATGAGGAACGCCGATGCGCGCGTACAACAAGCGGAGATAGTCGTAGACCTCGGTAATCGTGCCCACGGTGGAACGGGGGTTTCGTGAGGCCGACTTCTGGTCGATGGAAATCGCCGGCGACAGCCCCTCGATGAAATCAACATCGGGCTTGTCCATCTGGCCAAGGAACTGGCGGGCATAGGCCGACAACGACTCGACATAGCGGCGCTGACCCTCGGCGTAGATCGTGTCGAACGCCAACGAGGACTTGCCAGAACCCGAAAGCCCGGTGAAAACGATGAGCCGATCACGAGGAAGTTCGATCGAAACGTTACGAAGGTTGTGCTCACGAGCACCACGAATGATCAGTTGATCCACGCCGGGAGCCTACTGTCGACGACTCTGCTCGGATTGGGCTGAAGCAGGAATCAGCCGACCTCGCGAAGTTCCCGACGAAGTTCCTTGATCTCGTCACGAAGCCGGGCCGCATATTCAAAGCGAAGGTCAGCCGCCGCTTCCTTCATTTCCTCTTCGAGAGTCAGCACCAAACGACCCAGTTCATCGGCCGGGAGTTCGGCAAGACCCGAGCGCACCTTGTCGCGAGCAGTTGATCGTCTATCTGCCCCAGGGACGGTGGCTCCCGAGGTTCCCCGCAAGGTTGCGAGGATATCCGTGACAGCCTTACGAATCGTCTGCGGATCGATACCGTGCTCTTTGTTATAGGCCTCCTGCACGCCACGACGACGATTCGTTTCTGAGATCGCTCGCTGCATGGAATCAGTGATCTTGTCGGCGTACATGATCACCTGACCCTCGACATTTCGAGCGGCTCGGCCAATCGTCTGCACAAGCGCAGTTTCCGAACGCAGGAAACCTTCTTTATCGGCATCGAGAATGGCAACAAGAGACACTTCGGGAAGGTCGAGTCCTTCACGGAGAAGATTGATGCCAATCAGCACATCGAATTCGCCCAGACGAAGGTCGCGGAGGATCTCGATCCGTTCGATGGTGTCGACCTCGCTATGGAGATAACGAACCTTCACGCCAAGTTCGAGCAGATAGTCAGTGAGATCTTCAGACATCTTCTTCGTGAGCGTGGTGACAAGGATCCGGTCACCAGCCGTTACTCGTTTGTTGATTTGCTCGATGAGGTCGTCGATCTGACCCTTTGTTGGCTTCACGATGATTTCTGGGTCGACGAGGCCTGTTGGTCGAACCACCTGCTCAACGATTGCTGATGAGTTCTCAAGCTCAAATGGACCCGGCGTGGCCGACAAGAAGACGACCTGGCCAATGCGATTCATCACCTCGTCGAAGGTAAGCGGGCGGTTATCGGCGGCAGACGGAAGCCGGAATCCGTGCTCAATAAGAGTCTGCTTACGCGAACGATCGCCGGCGTACTGGCCACGAACCTGCGGGACTGCCTGATGGCTCTCGTCCATAACGACAAGAAAGTCGTCGGGGAAATAGTCGAGAAGCGTAAATGGCGATTCACCTGGTTCACGGCCATCGATGTGTGCGGAGTAATTCTCAATACCGTTACAAAAACCAAGTTCCGCCATCATTTCAAGGTCGTACTGCGTACGCATGCGAAGCCGTTGGGCTTCGAGGAGTTTGTTCTCGCCTTCGAACTTTGCCAGTTGCTGTTGCAACTCCGCTTCGATGCGAGTCATCGCCGTTCGCATGCGCTCATCGCTCGCCGCGTAATGGGTGGCTGGAAAGACGACGAGCTCTTCAAGTTCAGTGACTTTTTCGCCGGTGATCGGATCGACCACGACGATTCGCTCGATTTCATCACCAAAGAGTTCGATGCGGATTGCGGTTTCGTCGTAAGCGGGATGAATTTCGATGGTGTCGCCTCGAACACGAAACTTTCCGCGAATGAGATTCATATCGTTGCGTTCGTATTGCATGTCGACAAGGCGCCCGAGGATGGTGCGCTGCTCATGGGTTTCACCTTGACGAACGACGAGCATCTGATCGGCGTATTCCTCAGGGTTGCCCAGGCCATAGATGCACGACACCGACGCAACGACGATGGTGTCGCGGCGAGTGAGAAGCGCCGAAGTTGCCGCGTGGCGAAGACGTTCGATCTCATCGTTCACCGATGAGTCTTTTTCGATGTACGTATCGGAGGCCGGCATGTACGCCTCGGGCTGGTAGTAGTCGTAATACGAAACGAAATACTCGACACGATTTTCAGGGAAGAACTCTCGGAATTCATTGGCTAACTGTGCGGCCAACGATTTATTCGGTGCCATCACCAGCGTCGGACGCTGCAGCTTCTCAATCGTCCACGCGATCGTCGCGCTCTTTCCGGAACCAGTGATCCCGAGAAGGGTTTGATACCGATTGCCGGCTTCGATGCTTGCGGTGAGTTCCTCAATGGCCTTTGGCTGATCACCAGCGGGCTGGAAATCGGAAACAAGACGGAACGGCGGCATTCGCTAAGTCTACGAAGGGTTGGGGCCATTGCTCCCGGCGCTTCGACACTCTCCGTCTAACCTTGACTCGACAGCCCGACCCCCATGGAAGAGGAACGAATCAGATGCGCGACGCTTTGGGTTCGGTGCAATCAGTACTCGTGCTCGGGGGTAACTCCGAGATCGCAATGGCCATTGTCGACCGACTGGTCGCCAGTCGATGCAAGAAGGTTGTTCTTGGCGTTCGCTCCCCCGCCTCCGCCACCACCACGCTCAATCGCCTTCGCTCGGCTGGAGTCGACGCCGACACCGTCGTCTTTGATGCCCTCGACCCCGCTTCACACGCCAAAGTGATCGATGCCGCTGCCGAACGAATCGGCGATCTCGACATGGTCATTCTCGCTTTTGGCGTCCTCGGCGAGCAGTCCGAGTTCAATGCCAATCCAGTTGCCGCGGCCGACGCGGCACGCGTCAACTTCGTTGGTGCCGTTTCCAGCGGCCTCGCTGCGGCCGCCAAACTACGTACGCAGGGTCACGGAATGATTCTTGCCATCACGTCCGTCGCTGGCGTTCGTGCCCGCGCCGACAATTTTGTCTACGGATCCACAAAAGCGGGCATGGACGCATTCGCTCAAGGTCTCGGTGACTCCCTCATTGGTTCCGGTGCCCGCTGCGTTGTCGTTCGTCCTGGCTTTGTCCATACGCGCATGACCGAAGGAATGAAGCCTGCTCCCTTCGCCACCACTCCCGACAAAATCGCCGACGCCGTGATCAATGGACTCCAGAAGAATAAGGAAATGATCTGGGCGCCTCCCATCCTGTCAACCCTCTTCACCATTCTTCGTCATCTCCCGCGGCCGCTCTGGCGGAAGATCAGTGCAGGGTGAGATGACAACTAGTTCCCCTTCCCGCTCGACGCTCCTTGGCGGAATCGTTCGAGAGCTACGACCGAAGCAGTGGATCAAGAACGTGTTGGTCTTTGCGGCGCCACTTGCCGCGGGAGTTTTCAATAACCGCGATACCGACCTTCGTGCTCTCGGCGCCTTCGGTTGTTTCTGCGCGGCAGCGAGTGCGACCTATCTCCTCAACGATGCGATGGACATTGAGTCCGATCGCCTCCATCCAGTAAAGAAAAACCGTCCGATGGCCTCGGGCATCGTTCCGATTGGGCTCGCCTATGCGTTAGCCGTTGTCTTACTCATCATTGCCATCGGCGGATCATTCCTTCTTCGACGCGACTTCGGTTTCACGATCCTTGCCTACCTCGCTCTCACCACCGTCTACACACTGTGGCTTAAGCATGTTCCGATTCTTGACATTGTTGCCGTCGCTGCTGGATTCGTCCTTCGCGCTATCGGCGGCGCAACGGCGACCGGTCTACCTATCTCAGAATGGTTCTTTATCGTCACGAGTTTCGGCGCATTGTTTATGGTCACAGGCAAACGCGCAGGTGAACGATCTGACCTCGGAGACGATGCGGCCAATATTCGCCCAGCGCTCGCGGCGTACACACCTCAGTACCTGAACTATTTAAAGGCAGTCTTCTCTGCCGGAACACTCATTACCTATTGCTTGTGGGCATTCGCCTCGGCACAAGAGTCAACGAACGGTTCGGTGCTTTTCCAACTTTCCATTGTTCCGTTTGCCGTCGCGATTTTGCGCTATGCGCTCCTCCTTGAACAGGGCAAGGGCGCCGAACCCGAGAATCTCGTGCTTTCCGACCGGACTCTGCTCCTCGCTGGGGCGCTTTGGGCGATCGTCTATGGCTGCGCCGTCTATGCGTCCTGAACCGGCAGCCTCGCGAGCTGTGCCCTCAACCTCCGAGTTGTTCGGTTGGGGCCGCACGGCGCCCACCGGTGCAGATGTTCGCCGGCCAACTTCGCCAATCGAATTGCAGAGAGCGCTTCCGACGTCATTCGAGCGCGGCCTCATCGCTCGCGGCCTCGGCCGCAGTTACGGCGATGCGGCGCAGAACGCTGGCGGAACGGTCATCGAAACCACCGACGTTGCCGCGTTTACCATTCATGATTCGGATCCGAACTCCAACACCGTTCTTGTCACGGCCGATGCAGGTGCGAGCATCGATCGCCTTCTCCACGCTCTCGTACCTCAGGGCTTGTTCGTTCCGGTCACACCAGGCACGCGTTACGTCACAGTCGGAGGCGCAATCGCTGCTGACATCCATGGCAAGAACCACCATCTCAAAGGTTCGTGGTGCAACCATGTCGAGTCGCTTCATCTTCAACTCGCTGACGGTTCGGTTGTTGAAGTCGGCCCAGATCGCGATTCCGAACTGTTCTGGGCAACCGCTGGAGGCATGGGCCTAACTGGCGTCATTCTCGATGCGACCTTCCGCTGCCCCCGAATCGGTTCAAGCCAACTTGTGGTCGACACCGACCGCGCTGCTGATCTCGACGCCGTCTGCGAGCTCATGCGCAGTGGCGATCACCTGTACGACTATTCGGTCGCGTGGATTGATCTCATGGCCACAGGCAAGAGCATGGGCCGATCGGTGCTTACTCGTGGACGATTTGCCAGCGCTTCAGAAGCTGCACCGAAAATCGGCGCGGATCCTTACGTCTACAGAGCCAACGAACTCGTAAGCGCTCCGCCGTTCATGCCTGCGGGCTTACTCAACAATCTTTCGATCCGGGTATTTAACGAGCTCTGGTTTCGGAAAGCACCCGTCGAACGTCGTGATGAGATTCAGTCGATACCGACCTTCTTCCATCCTCTCGACATGGTGCGCGGATGGAACCGCATCTACGGGCCCGCCGGATTCCTTCAGTGGCAGTTCGTGATTCCATTCGACGCAACGAGCACCCTCACCACAATCGTTGATGAAATCAGTCAATCCGGCTGCACATCGTTTCTCGCCGTACTCAAATCATTCGGTGAAGGAAATCCTGGGCCGCTTTCGTTCCCTGCCGGCGGCTGGACTCTTGCCCTCGACATCCCCACTGGCATTCAAGGACTCGGACCGCTCCTTGATCGACTCGACGATCTTGTCGTCGGTGTCGGAGGACGCATTTATCTCGCGAAGGACAGTCGAGTGCGACCTGAACTGCTTCCCGAGATGTACCCACGACTTAATGAATGGCGAGAAGTTCGCGAACGAGTCGACCCCAATCGCCGAATTATGAGTGATCTCGCCCGACGCCTCGGGCTCTAAACACCTTTAGCCGGCACGACGTTTGGATTGGATCCAGTTCCAGCATTCGTCGATTTTGGTCATGAGTTCCTCTTGCGTTCCATCATTGGGAACGATGAATGCTGCAACAGCGCGACGTTCTTCTCGTGTCGCCTGAAGTTTCATTCGAGCGCGCGCATCGTCAGCATTGAATCCACGGAATTCGACGAGACGCTGAATGGCTAGTTCGGGATCGGTATCGACAACGATGATGCCTTCTGTTTCGTAGGCCTTTGATTCAACAAGCAACGGCACGTCAAGCACCACCACGTTGTCGCTCTCGCGTTGCGCTTCAATGCGCCCATCGATCTCTTCACCGACTTTCGGATGCACGATCGCGTTGAGGGCTTTCAGCTGTTCAGCATCGTTGAACACGATGTCGGCAACTGCCTGACGGTTCAAGGTTCCGTCTTCGGCCAAGATCCCGTCGCCAAAGAGTTCAACCATCGCTGCCAACACCGCTCCACCCGGCGACTGCAGCTCACGCACGACCAGATCGGCATCGATCACAATCGCCCCGCGGCGGGCAAGTTCCGCCGACACGGTCGATTTCCCCGAACCAATACCGCCGGTTAATCCAAGAAGAAGCATCGCCGGAACGTACCAGAGCGCGTCTCGATGATTTTCCGCGCTTTTCGCTCACACTTTTGCGAAACCTGCCGACAACTACTCCATGACAACCACAACGACATTCCAGAACCGCCCAGCCCTCACCGATTGGCGAGGTTTCCCCGTCACGGTCACCCGGAGGGAAGAAGAAGTACTTCAGGCCATCTGTGACGGCTGTTCGACCCCTGAGGTGGCCTCACGGCTCTATCTGTCCCAAAAGACCGTGAAGAACCACCTCGCGTCGATTTACCAGAAACTCGACGCGCGCGACCGCACACAAGCAGTGCTGACCGCTCTGCGATTGGGGATCGTGAACCTCGATTGATCACCGGCGTTTGCCGGCGGGAATCACTCAGCGGCAGCGTCGGGTGCTGCGGCCGATTCCTCGGCAACAGCGGCTTCCGCTTCGGCAGCAGCGGTTTCCGCAGCTGTCGGCACGGGAGGAATCGACGTGTCGCCCTGTTCGGCGTAGTACTCGGCCCACGCTTCTTGAGCTTCGGTTGACTCGCCACCGATGTAGTTGCCCTCGGTGTCATAGGCATGATCACCGAAGTGCTCCTGGTACTCAGCAGCAACGACGCCGCCTTCAGCAGCCTGCTTGATCGAGAGGCTGATGCGACGACGCTGAAGGTCGAGATCGATGATCTTGACCCAAAGTTCTTCGCCAGGAGTAACAACCTGTTCGGGGAGATCGACATGATGGGCCGACATTTCCGAAATGTGCACGAGTCCTTCGATGCCGTCGCCAACCTGCACGAACGAACCGAACGGCACCAGCTTTGTGACGCGGCCGTAAACGAGTTCGCCAACCTGATGGGCGGTAGCGAATTCCTGCCACGGATCTTGCTGGGTGGCCTTGAGCGAAAGACTGATGCGCTCGCGGTCGAGATCGACCTCGAGGACCTGCACGTCGATCTCGTCGCCGACCTGCACAACGGAACCGGGGTGGTCGACATGCTTCCACGACAGCTCGGAAACGTGGACGAGGCCGTCCATGCCGCCAAGGTCGACGAATGCACCAAAGTTCACGACTGAAGACACGACACCGCGACGGTTCTCGCCGGGCTTGAGGTTGGCGAGGAAGTCTTCGCGCTGTTCCTTCTGGGTCTCTTCGAGCCATCCGCGACGTGAAAGCACAACGTTGTTGCGGTTCTTGTCGAGTTCGATGATCTTGGCGTCGAGGGTGCGGCCGACATACGGCGCAAGGTCGCGGACACGACGCAACTCGACAAGTGATGCGGGGAGGAAGCCACGGAGACCGATATCGATGATGAGGCCACCCTTGACGACCTCGATGACCGGGCCGCTGACAACGCCGTCTTCTTCTTTGATCTTTTCAATTGTTCCCCAGGCACGCTCATACTGTGCGCGCTTCTTGGAAAGAACAAGTCGACCTTCTTTGTCTTCCTTCTGCAGAACGAGAGCTTCGATTCGCTCGCCCATCGAAACGATTTCCGAAGGAT
The DNA here is from genome assembly GCA_903867185.1 of uncultured Candidatus Nemicrothrix sp. Classification (GTDB taxonomy): domain Bacteria; phylum Actinomycetota; class Acidimicrobiia; order Acidimicrobiales; family Acidimicrobilacustridaceae; genus Acidimicrobilacustris. Next base: position 15,677 of record CAIPQK010000135.1, read on the forward strand.
CGACATCGTTGCGAATGGAAAGTTCGCGAGCAGGGATCACACCCTCGGACTTGTAACCAATGTCGAGAAGAACTTCGTCACGATCAACTTTGACGACAGTGCCTTCAACGATCTGTCCGTCTTCAACCTGCACCATCGATGCGGTGTATGCATCATCAAGCGACAACCCACCAAGATCGTCTTCAATAACCTGACGCGGTACGTAGCTACCGTCAGCGGCGAAACTTCCCATACCTGCTGGTGCTTCAGCGACTGCGACGGCGGCGGCCGGAGTGGCCTCTTCGGTGGTGGACTGCTCGGACACAGGGTTCTCTCTTCGATGGACAGGAAGTAGGGGATAGGAAATCTCCCGCGCAGGCGCATGGGAGAACGGCAAGGCTAGACCTCTGTCCACAGGCCCCGCCAGCCCGCAAAGGGACCATCAACCCATCGGTCGGGTGGCCACCAGCAAAAACTCGGGTCGGTTGATCTCCGGCGTGCGCCGGGCATAGTCCCCCGGCGTCACTGACCACACCGCATCGGTCTGTAATCCCGCCCTCGATGCCAGTAACCGCAGTTCTCTTGGGGTGAAGCAGGTCGTCCACAGGTCCTTGAGCGTTTCGGTTCCGTCCGGGGCCTTCAGGGGCGCCAATTCGTGGTTGACCCCGGCATCGGCATCGAACGAATCAGTGTCTTCCAGCCAGTGCACCTGGAAATAGGAAGAAAAGGCGGACACGGCAATACGGCCTCCGGGGGCGAGGGCCCGCGCCATGCCATCGAGTACGGCCCCATCGGGGTCGGGCCCAACCGCCGCCGCTCCCCCGGCTAACCCGAATGCTCCCTGGCACAACGAGATCACTGCATCGAACTCACAGTCGAAGGGGAGGCAGCGGGCATCGAGTCGCTCGAACGTCGCGAGGGCCGGCGCATCTTCACGGGCAAGGTCAACGAAGGTCTGCGAGATATCGATGCCGTGCACGGCGATACCGAGTTCCGCCAGTGCGTAAGCATGACGGCCGGGACCGCACCCAACGTCAAGCACACGCATTCCGGGTTTGAGCTCGAGTTCCTCGATGAGGAATGCAACTTCGTTCGCCGTTCCCATCGTGAACGAATACCGCAGGTAGGACGAACCAAGGTGATCGGCGATGCCTTCAAACCAGTGGTCTTCGCCGGACTCGCTCACATCAGCCTTTCGCCGCTGCCCAGGAGTCGCCATGCGAGAGGTGGACTTCGAGAGGAACTCGAAGATCGAACGCACCCGACATCGCCTCAAGGACAATCGCCGTCACCGCTTCGAGATCGGCTGGCGGAACTTCACAGATGACTTCGTCGTGCACCTGCAAGATGAGGCGACTTGTTGAACCCGCCGCATCGAGAGCTTGATCGAGTCGAATAAGAGCGACCTTGAAGATGTCAGCGGCGAGGCCTTGGATTCCGGCATTCATCGCTTGTCGCTCGCCGGCCTGACGGATTCGGAAGTTGTCCGATGCAAGCTCAGGGATCTGACGACGACGACCAAACAACGTTTCGGTGTAGCCGCGCTCACGCGCTTCGGCGATCGTCTTGTCCATGTAGTCGTGCACCGCGGGGAATGCGACGAAATACGCATCGAGGATCTGCTGCGCCTCGCCGATGGGGACGCTCAAGCGTTGCGCGAGACCAAATGCCTCCATCCCGTATGCGAGTCCATAACTCACCATTTTTGCTTTCGACCGTTGTTCGATCGTGACCGAGTCGGGGTCGACATCGAATACCCGCGCCGCTGTGGCGTTATGAATGTCTTCGCCGGATTCGAACGCCCCGATGAGGCCTGGATCTTCGGCGAGGTGAGCAATGCAACGAAGTTCGATCTGGTTGTAGTCAGCAATGAGCAACGTGTAACCCTTTGCCGGAACAAACGCCTTCCGGAATTCGCGACCGAGTTCACTGCGCACGGGGATGTTGTGAAGATTCGGCGCATCAGAACTCAGCCGGCCAGTCCGAGCGACCGTTTGATTAAACGTGGCGTGGATCCGACCATCGGACGCGATTTCAGCGAGAAGTCCTTCGCCATAAGTTGATCGCAGTTTCTCGACCTCGCGATAGGCCAACAAGTGCTCGATAATTGGGTGCTCACCGAGAAGTTTTTCGAGGGTCGCTGCGTCTGTCGAGAAGCCTGTCTTGGTTTTCTTCTGCGGAGTCAGTTCAAGTTTTTCGAACAAGATTTCGCGCAACTTGATCGTGGAGTTCACGTTGAACTCCTCGCCGGCATCTGCCCAGATCAACGCTCGAAGTTCATCGCAGCGCTCGACGAGCGAATCGCGCAACCGTCGGAGTTCTCCTTCGTCGACGCCAACGCCGAGTATCTCCATTTGAGCAAGGACTCGAACTAACGGAACTTCGATGTCGGCATTGAGGTCTAAGAGACCCCGCGACTCGAGCGATTCACGCAAAGGGACAACGAGGGCATCGACACCAAGTGCACGACGCGCAGAACGCTGCGCAACGACAGAAACATCGGCGCCGCCAAAGTCGAGTTGACCTTCACCCTGATCGTCGTCTTCAGGAAGTCGGGCATCGGCATAACGATCAAGCAACGGTTCGAGCGAATACTTCGTTTCGGCAGGATCAAGGAGATAGGCCGCGATCATCGTGTCGAGTGAAAGCGACCGAAGATCGATCCCGGATTCATTGAGGCCACGCATGAGCGCCTTCGCATCGTGCGCCACAAGCGGTCGGCCGCTTTCGGAGAACAATGCGGATGCGGCAGTGGAAACCTTAGGATTGTTCAGAGCCTCGGCGGGAATCCAGACGACATCGCCGGCAGAGGCATCACGAACAAGCGCGACGCCTTCAAACGAGGAACGCCCTTCGTCGCCCAACCATCCCCCGGCGGCAGCAAGTGGACCAGGGGAACTCGCCAGTGCGCCAAAAAGAGCGATGAGTTCTTTCTGATCGGTCACGTCGGTGCGTTCCGCCTCGAGCACCCGCGCCCCGCCTGCTTCAACTGCATCGGAGGTCACGCCAAGAACATCGACTAATCGATCAAACAACTGACGGAACTCAAGGAAATCGAATAACTGACGAACTTCGGCCAAGTCGAAGTCGCCGATCTGGAGATCATCGGGGTCGGCAGTTACGGGCGCGTCGTGCCGCAACTTCATGAGCTCGATATTCATTCGAGCCTTGTCCTCATTCTCGGCCAGGTTCTGCCGAAGTTTTGGCGTGAGCTCGTCGAGGTGTTCGTAGATGCCGTCGATACCGCCGTACTGATTGATCAGCTTCGCCGCCGTCTTCTCGCCCACGCCGGGAACGCCAGGGAGATTGTCCGAGGGATCACCACGCAACGCGGCGTACTGCACATAGTCGGTTGGCGTTACGCCCGTGCGCTCGAAGATGCCTGCTTCGTCGTACAACGCGTAATCAGAAACGCCGCGTTTGTTATAGAGCACTTTGATGTGGGGGTCGTGCACAAGTTGATAGCTATCGCGATCGCCGGTGACGATAATGACATTGTCGCCGCGGGCTTCAGCCGCTGTCGCCAGCGTGGCGATGATGTCGTCGGCTTCAAAACCCACAAGGTCGAGCACAGGAACATGAAGGACCTCGACAACCTCGCGAACAATGCCCATCTGCTGACGAAGCAGATCGGGGGTCGCATCGCGATTGCCCTTGTACGTCGAAAGGGCTTCGTGCCGAAACGTGGGCTCGGAACGATCGAACACCACAGCAAGGTGATCGGGCTTCTGGTCGCGCAAGAGATTCACGAGCATCGAAGTGAATCCAAACACTGCGTTGGTGACCTGACCGGAGGCAGTCGCCATGTCGGTCGGCAACGCGAAGAACGCTCGGTATGTGAGCGAGTTTCCGTCGATAAGCATGAGCGTGGTCATGGATTCTCCGGTTTCAGCGTTCCGTCGATGATTGCATCGGCAACGTCGCGCATTGTGGTGCGGTCTCGCATTGCAGATTTCTGCACGAAGGCAAACGAGTCGGCCTCGGTCAGACCATGGGCATCCATGAGGATGCCCTTGGCGCGATCGACAACTTTGCGAGTCTCGAGTTGATCTTCAAGAGACTTCGTTTGTTCCGTAAGCGCTCGTAGTTCCCGGAACCGGCCCACTGCGAGTTCAATTGCCGGCACAAGGTCGCTTCGCTGGAATGGCTTGACCAAATATGCGAGCGCCCCAGAGTCACGAGCTTGCTCAATCAAGTCCCGCTGACTGAATGCGGTGAGCACCAAAACCGCACACAACTGGTCTGCGGTGATCTGACGAGCGGCGGTCAGTCCATCGATGCCGGGCATCTTGATATCGAGGATGGCGATCTCGGGTTGGAGTTCGCGAACCAACGCCACGGCTTCGTCGCCACGCCCGGTTTCTCCAACGACCTCGTATCCCTCTTCTTCGAGAGTTTCTTTCAGGTCGAGTCGGATGATCGCCTCGTCTTCAGCGATAACGACACGGGTCGGCAACGTTGCAGCCCCTTGAGAGTGGGGGTCCGACCAGGTACGGACCGTCGTGGGATCGTACCGGCTCAGGCGATGACGTCGTTGAGCCGGTCGAGCAATTCGTCCTGCTGCTGCTCGAGGCGTCTGATGTCGGTCACAACTTCATCGCGGTGGCGACCCATCGCGTTGGCATGACGAGCGGCCACTCGGTGCTCGCGCTCGGCGAGTGGCGTCTCGGAGACCAGCGATCGAAGCCGGGCATCATCGGCCTCATCGGCGAAATGAGCGAATTGTTCATCGACGACAGCCAATTCATTGCGAAGTTCCCGAAGCTGCGCACCGATCTCGATCAGCCGCTTCTCCAACATGGCCCGGGTCATGGCGGCGAAGTGTAGGACCGGACCGATAGGCAGACACAGGGGCCCGAAGGACGGAGAGCAAAAAGGGGTTCCGGACAGTTGGTAGCGTGGCCCTCGCACCACTGCGGCGGTGCTGGAATTGGCATACAGGGCGGGCTCAAACCCCGCTGCCCTTCGGGGCTTGAGGGTTCGAGTCCCTCCCGCCGCACAAGAACCCTTCCCAACCCCGTTGGTCAAGGGAAGATGAAACCGAAGTAACCGCCTCCGGGTCAGAGCACTACCGCCACTGTCCCACCAGCGAAAGCCGCCACCGACACGATGATCGTCTTCACTTTCCCCGGCCAGGGATCCCAGAAGCCCGGCATGGGAGACGCGTGGCGAGACCACCCGTCATGGGAATTGGTCGCCGAAGCATCAAGCGTCCTCGGTCGCGATCTCGAGCATCTACTTCTGCATACCGAAGCAGAGGAACTCACGCGAACCGACAATGCACAGTTGTCGACATTCCTCACAAGCTTGATCGTTCTCGATGCCGTTGAACGCCTCGGCGTCGAACCGGCAGCGGCGGCTGGGCACAGTCTTGGTGAGTACACCGCTCTTGTCGCTTCGGGAGCGCTTGCCTTCGACGAAGGACTCACACTCGTCGCCGAACGCGGTTCGGCCATGCTCGAGGCCACCACCGCGCGCGTCGGAACGATGGCTGCAGTTCTGGGTCTTGACGACGACGATGTCGAGGCCGCCTGCGCTCGCGTCGACGGTGATGTCTGGGTTGCCAACTACAACGCTCCCGGTCAGGTTGTTATCGCCGGCGATCCCGATGCCATTTCTCGGGCATCGGAAATCGCCAAAGAACTCGGCGCAAAGAAAGTCATGTCTATGGCCGTGAGCGGCGCGTTTCATACGCCATTCATGACTCCGGCTCGCGACCGACTGCGCAGCGCTATCGCAACAGCTGACCTTCGCGACGCCGATCTCCCCGTCTATGCAAATGTCGATGCCCGTGCGCATGTCGGCGCTGAATGGACCGACCTTCTGAATGCACAGCTGTGCAGCCCTGTCCGCTGGCGTCAGATTTTGCACAACTTGGGCGACAACGGAGCCACCGTCTTTGTCGAACTTGGGCCTGGAAACGTCCTCACCGGAATGGCCAAACGCACTGTCACGGGAACCACCACCCTGTCGGTGTCAACGCCTGATGACCTCGACAAACTGCTCACTGCCCTCGCGTCACCTTCGGAAAGCGTTGCGGTACATGAAGGCGAACATCTCTTCGCCACCGAGCGCATGGTGGTGAGTCCGGCTGCCGGTGTGTTCACTCCTGCCGCCCAACTTGCACCAGGTTTCGAACTCACGCCCGGCACAGTGTTGGGCATGGTCGGAGATCATGAGGTTCGTTCCCCATTTGCGGGCATCCTCGTGGGCGTGCTCGCCGTTGACGGTGAGCGAGTGACAACAAGTCAACCCATTGCTTGGTTGCGCACAGCGTGATCGCCATCATCATGAGGAACCGATGACCACTTCGACCCAACGCGGCGCAACAATCATCGGATGGGGCACGGCACTCCCTGACCTCATTGTCACGAACGCCGATTTCGAAGCGCGGCTCGACACCACCGACGAATGGATCAGCGAGCGGACCGGCATTCGTGAACGACGCCATGGCGGCACCACCGCAGGTCTTGCCGTCGAAGCAGGCCGCAACGCACTCAATATGGCAGGCCTCACCGGCGCCGATATCGACTTCATTCTTCTTGCTACAACCACACCCGATTATCAGATTCCTTCGACCGCCTCGCAGGTCCAGGAAGAGCTGGGAATCAATGGCGGCGCCTGCGATATCAACGCCGCGTGCTCGGGTTTCGTCTACGGGCTGGTGCAGGCACACGGTCTTATCGCCATGGGCCTCAATCGAGTTTTGCTCATCGGCTCCGAGACACTGGCGAGACTGACCGACCAAGACGACCGCAACACCGCGATTCTCTTTGGTAACGGCGCAGGCGCAGTTGTGCTTGAAGCCGTCGAGGGCGACGGACAACTCGTTTCGTTCGACCTCGGATCAGACGGTTCGGCTCGCAAGCTCCTTGATGCCCCCATCGGCGGCTATATGAACATGGTCGGCAAAGAGGTGTTCCGCAAAGCGGTCACAGTCATGGTCGATTCCGCAAAGATTTCTATGGCCTCAGCGAATCTCACCGCTGACGACATTGCGTTGGTCGTCCCCCATCAAGCAAATATTCGCATCATCGAAACCGCTTGTTCGAAACTCGGAATGCCAATGGACCGCGTCGCGATGGTTCTCCACCGAACAGGTAATACCTCATCGGCTTCAATCCCTCTTGCATTGGTCGATGCGCTCGAAAACGGACGCGTCAAACGCGACGACAACGTTCTCCTTGTTGGATTCGGAGCAGGGATGAGTTGGGCCAGTGCCGTCATACGTTGGACGGGCCACCTTCCGGAGGGAAACAAATGAGTCGAGTCGTTCTCGTAACCGGCGGTAACCGCGGCATTGGTCTGGCCTGCGCAAAAGCCTTCGCCGCTGCTGGCCACAAAGTCGCAATCACGTACCGCGGCGAAGCACCGACCGATGCCGGCGATCTTTATTGCGTGCAGTGTGACGTCACCAACACCGAACAAGTCGAAGCAGCGTTTACCCAGATCGAAGAAAAACTTGGGTCTGTTGAAATTCTTGTGTCGAACGCAGGCATGACTATCGACAAACTTGTCTTGCGTATGACCGACGAAGATTTCTCCGACGTCCTTGATGCCAATCTTGTTGGCGGATTCAGAGCCGCCAGAAGAGCCGTCCCTAAGATGATGCGCGCCCGCTGGGGCCGAATCATCTTTGTCGGCTCTGTGGTCGGCTCAATCGGCCAGGCCGGTCAAGCCAACTATGCAGCGTCGAAGGCAGGACTCGTCGGACTCGCCCGTTCACTGGCCCGCGAATTTGCCTCACGCAATGTCACAGTGAATGTCGTTGCCCCTGGCCCCATTGCCACCGACATGTTCGCTGCCGTTGATGACGCGATGCGCGAATCCATAACCGGCGCCGTGCCACTTGGCCGAATGGGTCAACCCGATGAAATCGCCGCCGCCGTTTCCTTCCTCGCTTCTGACGAGGCCGGTTACATCACGGGTGCAGTCCTGCCCGTCGATGGCGGTCTCGGCATGGGCGGTTAACGCCCAAGCAGCACCAAAACCACTGCGACCCCCGACTAGGTTTGTTGCACCGAATACCAAGGAGCCCTCATGAGTGACGATTTCGAAAAGTTCAAGGCCTGTGCTGTTGAGATCCTCGCCGTCTCAGCCGATCAGGTGACGATGGAAGCCAAGTTCGCCGAAGACCTCGATGCCGACAGCCTCGACTTGGTTGAACTGGTCATGAAGCTTGAAGAAGAGTTCGACGTCACCGTCGACGAGTCTGAGCTTGAGAACATCACGACGGTTGGCGAAGCCTACGAACTGGTGATGTCGAAGCGGTGAGCACCAAGCGTCGGGTTGCGATCACAGGAATCGGCGTCGTCAGCCCATGTGGCATCGGCACCGAGGCCTACTGGCAAGGATTGTTGTCGGCCGCGCCTGAAGGGCTTCGCCGCATTGAAAACTTCGATCCCGAGCCCTACTTCGCTAACCCGAAAGAAGCGCGTCGCACCGACCGCTTCGCTCAGTTCGCACTTGCAGCAGCCGATGAAGCCATGACCATGGCCGGCGAGGTCGGCGGTGATCCCACTCGCAAGGGAGTGTGGATCGGCACCGGCATTGGTGGACTCACAACGCTAGAAGAGAACGTGCTTGTAAATGAGCACAAAGGCGCACGTCGCGTGAGCCCGTTCATGGTCCCCATGCTCATGGCCAATGCCGCATCTGCGGCCATCTCAATGAAGTATGGCTGGCAGGGTCCGTGTGAGAACACCTGCACCGCCTGCGCCGCTGGCACACAATCAATCGGCAATGCCTACCGGCTCATCGTGTCGGGCCTCTGCGATGCCATGGTCACCGGTTCCTCAGAATCGGTGATGACCCCCACTTGCATCGCCGGCTTCACCAACATGACGGCTATGTCCTCCGACAACATGTCTCGACCCTTCGACCGCGACCGCAATGGTTTCGTACTGGCCGAAGGTTCCGGTGTCCTCGTGCTCGAGGAAATGGAATCGGCGAAAGCACGCGGTGCCACGATCCTTGCCGAAGTTCTCGGCGCAGCCTCGAATGCCGACGCGTATCACATCACTGCTCCGTCACCTGGTGGCGTTGGTGCAATCAACTGCATGCGTACTGCTATCGCCGATGCTGGACTCGTTCCAGCCGATGTCACCTACGTCAACGCGCACGGCACCTCGACGCCTCTCAACGATGCTGCCGAAGCCGCTGCAATCGCCGAGGTCTTTGGTGACACACCACCCGCAGTTACGTCATTTAAGGGCGTGACTGGTCACGCCCTCGGTGGTGCCGGTTCACTCGAAGCGGTTGGCATCGTGCTCGGTATGCAGAAGCGTGCGATCCCTCCGACTGCTGGATATGCGAATGTCGATCCCGATATGGCTCCCATCGACATCGTCGTGGGCGGTGCACGTGAATGGACTCCCGCTCCAGTGCTTTCCAACAGTTTTGGTTTCGGCGGTCATAACGGCTGCGTTGTGATCGGCCCATCACCGGCCTGAGTGGTTCCTCAGCCGAGGCTGCCCTCTCGGCGCAACAACCATTCCTTGGCAGGTACTCCCCCGCCGAACTGTCCAACGCCGCCGCCGCTTGGCAACACGCGATGACAGGGAACGATGATCCCAATCGGGTTCGTCGCCATTGCGCTCCCAACGGCACGAGCTGCTTTCGGTCGCCCAACACGCGTGGCTAATCCACCATAGGTAATCGTGGTCCCAAAGGACACCGTTTCAAGCGCGGTCAGAACCTCGCCACGAAAGCCAACACGCTCGCTTCGATCGATGGGCACAGTGAAATCCTTGCGCTGGCCGTCGAAATACTCTCGTAGTTGCAAGACAGCACGTGTCGCAATGTCATCGGCGACCGAGGTTCCGTCCACGTCTTCGTCGAGGTTGCCAAACCACACGCGACAGACGCCGACGTCGTTCGCGATGACAGTGACGACACCGATCGGTGAATCGATCAGCGCTTTGGCCATTACTCAGGCGTCGGCGAAGACGAAGAGGAGTTCAGTTTCGGCTGCGGTTTCGCCGCCGACATGCGCACGGCCAGAGCCCTTGCCGGCACGCGCCGACATACGACCAAGCGTGACTTCAAGTTCGAGAACATCGCCGGGCACAACCTGACGACGGAATCGGGACTTTTCAACGCCGCCGAATAACGGCAACTTGCCGGCGAATGCTGGGTCACTCAACACTGCATAGGCACCTAGCTGCGCGATGGCTTCGAGCATGAGTACACCCGGCAGCGTTGGCCGACCAGGGAAATGCCCCGGAAAGAACCATTCCTCGCCGGTGATGCGCCACACGCCCTTTGCCGAAGATCCGATTTCGAGTTCGGTGACTTCGTCGAGAAGAAGAAACGGCGGCCGATGCGGAAGCACATCGGCAGGAGCTGGAAAACTCACTTGCCCAACGCCTTCAGCAGATTGGCAGGCGTGTCCTTCGGACTGACCTTGTACCAGGCCTCCTCGATCTTTCCCTTCTCATCGATCAGGAACGCCGAGCGAACGATGCCCATGTACTTTTTGCCGTACATCGACTTCTCGCCCCACACGCCGAACTTCTCGGCCACAACATGTTCTGGGTCAGACAACAACGTGAAGGCAAGTTTGTATTTCTCATCGAACTTGGCGAGCTTGGCGGGAAGGTCGGGGCTGATGCCGATGACGACAGTGTCACCAATCTTCTTAGCAATGTCACGAAGCCCGCAGCTCTGAGTCGTGCATCCGGGAGTATCGGCCTTTGGGTAGAAGTACACGAGCACCTTGGTGCCCGCGAAACCGGAAAGCTTCACCTTGGTGTCAGTCTGGTCGGCAAGGGTGAACGCGGGTGCTTTCGCACCGACAGCGAGTTGTGGGGTGGCCATGGGTTGAAACTAGCGGGCGCGCATCGACTTGGACCAAGAACTGCGTTGTGGCAAAACGAGAAAGGGGGAGCGCTTGCGCGCTCCCCCTTTCAACTTCATGAGTCGCAGAAGACTCAGACGCCAGCCTTGGCTGATGCCTTGAGCTTTGCGCCAGCCGACACCTTGGCAGCATTGGTGGCGGGCACCTGAATGGCTGCACCGGTCTGCGGATTGCGAGCGGTACGAGCCTTGCGGTGGGTCTGCTCGAAGCTGATGAAGCCAGGAAGGGTGAGTTTCTCTTCACCCTTGGCCACAACCTCGTGGGCAATGTCTTCGAATGACTTCATTGTCTTCTCGACGTCGGCCTTTGTCTGGCCCGTCCGGTTCGAGATCTCGGCGATAAGTTCGCTCTTGGTCATGACTTCCTCCTGTTGGCCCAGCCTGACGGCCCGGCACGGGTTGACAACCGGGTCGGCCCCCGACTGCCTTCGAACTCGGGCAGGACCGCCCGATAGGGGTAAAGCATTGCGGCCCCAGCACCAGAAATGGTGGATGGCCGCGGATTTTATTGCATGACTATGCAGGCTCTTGAATCGGTGCTGGTCAGAGACCCAAATGAGACGGTTGTCACTGCTCAACGTTCATCATAAAACGGGCCGAATGGTCGAAATACCCCAACATGGCGGCCTCGTCCTGCTCGCTCAAGGCCCCTGCTTCGACCTCGGCACCGACCGCAGTCGCCATAAGGCGAAACCAGGCCTCACGCTGGGCCTCACCGATCGCAAACGGCTCATGGCGCATTCGGAGCCGTGGGTGGCCTCGCTGCTCGCTGTAGGTCTGAGGACCACCCCAGAACTGTGTGAGAAACAACCGCAAGCGTTCACGGGCTCCATCGAGGTCTTCGGGCGGATACAGCGGCGCCAGAACCGGATCGACCAGCACACCGTCGTAGAAACGGTCAACGAGTCGGGTGAAGAACTCCGCATCGACTCGGTCATAGAGCGGTTGTTCGAGAGGAATCTTGCGCCGTTCGTTCTCGGCGCCGTCCTGGCTCATGAGGCGTCGAGGGCAGCGCGAACTTCAGCGATGAAGGCGCCAGCGCCTGCGGGCCCTTCTCCGGCGACAACGCGACGCATCAGTGCCGAACCAATCACACACCCGTCAGCGACCTGACTCACTTCAGCGGCCTGCTGACCGTTCGACACACCGACACCAACCAGAACGGGTTTGTCGGTGATGGCTTTCAGGCGCCGAGCGATCACGAGCGAAGAAGCTGCAAGCTCGTCGCGCTCGCCGGTGACTCCGAGGAGGCCAACGGCGTAGACGAACCCTCGAGAACGCGCGACAACTCGCGGAAGACGTTCATCGGGCGCAGTCGGTGCGGCGAGCATCACCGTTTCGATTCCTGCTGGATCGGCCGCAGTGGCCCAAGGACCAACTTCTTCAAGCGGAAGATCGGGAAGAATCGCGGCGCGCACGCCAGCTTCGTACAACGATGCTGCGAATCGCTCGTGACCCATATGGAACGCAAGGTTGTAATAGGTCATCACCGCAATCGGGACACCGGCATCGATCGTGCGCAGGGTGTCAAGCACCGTGACTGGTGACGCTCCATCGCGCAATGCCAGTTCGCTGGCTTCTTGAATGATCGGGCCGTCCATCACCGGATCGGAGAACGGAATTCCTATTTCAATTGCATCAGCACCTGCATCAGCAACGGCGCGAACAACATCGGGCCATTCATCGTGCAGTCCGCCCGTGACATAGGCAACCAATAACTTGCGGCCGCTGTCTCGAAGTGAGCGAAGGGAACGTTCAAACTCTCCTGGTTCCGTCGGCGCGTCGGGAATGACGAGACCTTCGTCGGCCAGTGATGCACTCATCCGAGAATTTCCATCATCTGAGCAACGTCTTTATCGCCACGCCCAGACATGTTGAGAAGAACGGTCTTTCCTGCGAGCTTGGCCCGATCACGGATTATCCATGCCAACGCATGTGCTGGCTCAAGCGCAGGGATGATTCCTTCGGTGCGGCTCAGAAGCTGAAATGCCTCGATGACTTCAGCATCGGTGACCTGCTCGTAGCGGGCACGACCGATTGATGACAGATGTGAGTGTTCGGGACCAACGCCGGGGTAATCGAGACCAGCGGAAATGGAGTGCGCTTCTTGCACCTGTCCGAATTCGTCCTGCATGAGGTAACTCTTCATGCCGTGGACAACGCCGGGAACACCGCGCCCAACTGCTGCCCCACCTGCAGGTTCAACACCAACGAGTTCGGCGGTGGTGTCGGCAAAACCGCTGAAGATACCAATGGCATTCGAACCGCCGCCGACGCATGCAGTGACGACATCGGGAATTTCGTTCTCAAGCAACTTTGCGCATTGCTCGCGAGATTCCTTTCCGATCACGGTATGAAATTCGCGCACCATCCATGGGTAGGGATGAGGGCCCATGACTGAACCAAGGCAGTAGTGCGTGTTCTCTACAGTGGCGACCCAATCACGCATGGCTTCGTTCACTGCGTCTTTCAGTGTTCGGCTGCCTGACATAGCCGGAACTACTTCAGCGCCGAGAAGTTTCATGCGAAATACATTGAGGGCTTGACGCTCCATGTCGACTTCACCCATGAAGACTTTGCATTCCATGCCCATAAGAGCAGCAGCGGTTGCCGAGGCAACGCCGTGCTGACCGGCACCGGTTTCGGCGACGAGGCGAGTCTTGCCCATGCGCTTGGCCAGAAGCGCTTGACCAAGAACGTTGTTGATCTTGTGCGAGCCGGTGTGGTTCAGGTCTTCGCGCTTCAGTAGAACGCGAACACCGAGTTCTTCGGACAACCGGTGACACTCGGTAATTGGCGATGGTCGCCCGGCGTAATCAGCAAGCAGGGCATCGAGTTCGTCGCGAAAGGCTTGGTCGGCCCATGCCTCACGGAATGCGGCTTCGAGTTCCTGACAGGCCGGAACAAGAGTCTCGGGCACGTAACGGCCCCCGAACTCTCCGAATCGACCGCTCGCTGATGGCTCTGACAAGGACATGATCGTGAGGCTACGCCGGGCCCGGGTCGTTGGAGAACTCGGAAAGCGCATCTCGCGCAACAGTGATGAAGGCGGCCAGTGCTTCAGGATCTTTCTGACCGGCAGAGGCCTCGACCCCACTGACAACGTCGACCCCCCAAGGGCGAACACGCTCGATGGCGTTCGCCACATTGGCCGGGTTCAATCCGCCAGCGAGGATCACTCGGCGTTGCTGCTGCAGATCGGTGACTTTTGACCAGTCGAAGGTCTGACCTGAACCTGGTGTTGGCGAGTCAAGCAACACTGCATCAATCGGATAGTCATCGAGCCGTTCAAGCCGGGGATCAGCGACAGTGAAGACCTGCACCAAGAAGGGGACGACCGAGCGAAGCGCCTGAGCGACCTCGGGACCTTCGGTTCCGTGCAGTTGCACGCCGTGAAGCCCGGTGGCTCGCACGATCTCCGAAACGCGTTCCGCTGTCTCGTTGCGAAATACTCCGATAGTCAGCGCTTCAGCAGGAAGTTGCGGAATGATCGCCGCAACGGTGTCGGCATCGACCTGACGTTTCGACTCGGCGAAAACAAACCCAAGCGCGTCAGCGCCAAGGGACACTGCCAGCAATGCGTCGTTGGCGTTCGTTGTTCCGCAGATCTTGATGAACACGCTTCGACGCTAGCGGCACCGAAGATCCTGGCTGAAGTGAGATTTCGAACCGCACGCCTAGAGGCGACGTGCGCCCCGGAGAGCAGCAACACCAGCCTCGGGATCACCCGATGTAACGAGGTGCTCCCCCACAAGGACAGCGTGGTAGCCGGCAGCGGCCAGAACCCCGGCATCGGCAGCGCCCGTAATGCCCGACTCAGCCACGCGCACAACACCTGCCGGCATTTGCGGAGCCATCCGCACGGCACGATCCGTGTCGACCGCAAAGGTCACAAGATCTCGTTGGTTCACGCCGATCAGGTCGGCCCCTGCAGTCACAGCCCGTTCGAGTTCGCCTTCATCGTGAATTTCAACGAGCGCATCGAAGCCGACCGCATGTGCCAATTTCAGAAACGATTCGAGTTCAGCTTGGTCGAGGGCCGCCGCGATTAACAGCACACAATCGGCGCCCATGATGCGGGCATCACACACGTCACGTGCACTGACGGTGAAATCCTTGCGCAGCACCGGAAGCGAACATGCCGCCCGTGCAGCAAGGAGATCGTCAACCGATCCACCAAAGAAATCGACGTCAGTGAGTACCGACAGACACGCGGCACCTCCGGCTTCATACTGACGAGCAAGCTCTTCTGGATCTAAGCCGGGAACGAGTTCACCTTTCGAGGGCGAACGACGTTTGATTTCCGAGATCACGGCGATGTCACCAGACGCAGCAACGAC